>JBASAZ010000171.1:0-4248 GCA_049650845.1 Ornithinimicrobium sp. | reverse complement strand
CCAGCACGGTCCCGGCAAAAGCACTGCCGGTGCCGACGGTGGCCGAACTGCCGACTTGCCAGTAGACGTCGCACGCGTTCGCTCCGTTAATAAACACGATCGAGCTGCTGGAGCCTGTGATGAGCGTGCTGGCCGTCTGAAAGATGAACACCGGATCGGTCTCGTTCGCCCCATCCAGGGTCAACTGGCCGTTGAGTTCGAGCGTGTTTCCGGTGTAGACGCCCGGAACCAAGGACTGGCCCGCGAGGTCGGCGGTCACGGTGACGTCTGTGGGTTGGCCAGCCGCATCGTTGTAGGCCGTACCGAGGTCATCCTTCGCCATGTTCGCAACCGCGTCTGCCGCGTGAACTTCGCCGTTCACGATACCGGGGGGAAAGCCTGTGATCGCCGAGCCGGGGCTGACTCCGAGGTCACCGTCAATCACAGATGGACCAGTGTTCGTAACCGTCGAGCCGCCAAGAACAGCGTAGGTTCCGGCTGTACCAAGGCCTACCCTGACGGCAGCAGCGACGGGCCCGGTTGAGACCACCATGAGTAAAACGCTGACAACCAGGGCACCCACCCCAGCGAATAGCCAATACGGTAGCCAGGAGGAACGACGGGTAAGGGGACTGGATGGCATTAGACTCCTAAATAGCGAGCAGCGAAGTGCTGCAAACGGCTCTTAATTCAAGAAGCCGGCACGCTTGGTCTACATTATGCACAGCACTGAATTTCTCGACAATAGTTCTAGACTAAATCGAGGAGAGGTAGAGACACAACCTTGGTAAACCAGGCGATCTCTACATAAGAATGGGGGCCCATGGGGGGAAATTCAAGACGACAGGACGAATCAACGGGGTCGGCTAATCTGTTCCTCCAACGAGATCGAACCGCTAAACGCCCGCTACCGGCGGATAGTGAGGCGCAGAGATCACTTCCCGACCGATCAAGCCACGTTGAAATGCTGGTACCTGGTCACCCGGTCCCTGGACCCGACCGGGCGGGTAGCACACGATGGGCCACACGGTGTAAACCCGCGGGTGCACCGCATCGCGCTCCTCATTCGGCAACTCGTTGGGTCTCGCTGCGAGTCGACCGAAGTGCCACCGTTGGGGAGATCAACTCCGGGGCTACCTCATCGCTCCCGGAGGAGAGCCAGCGCAGGCCTACGCTGGCAGCCGAGCTGTCCGGCTCGGCGCTCTCAACGTGACTCGCCGCGCCGACGTGACCACACCAGCCCGATAGCCCCGGTCAGGAGCGCAGCCGCGCTGAGCACCAGCGCGCCACCGTGCTCCAGCCCCGAGGTGTCACCACCGCCGGTGCCGACCCCACCGGCTGGAGGTTCGGAGACCTGCGGTGCCACGCCTGCGGCGGCTGCAGTGAACGTGGCCGTGCCTGTGGTCACCTTCGCGAGCACCTCGTCCACCCCGGTGACCCCGTGTCGCTGCGCCAAGCGGTCGACGTTGACGTGGCCCGCTCTGACGTCGCCGGTCTCGTCCGCCCAGGCCAGGTAGCGCGTGGGCAGGTCGATGCCCATGGTCTGCTCCGCCGCGATCAGCGGGGTCCCCACCGCGGGGTTGCCTGCGTAGACCACCTGCGTCGGGCGCAGCTCGGCGTCCACGGTGCGAGCACCGGCGGCATGATCCACCGCCGGCAGTCGCGCCAAATCGGCGGCCGAGAACGCCGCACGGTAGCGGCTGATGGTCTCCTCGACCGTGGCGTCGCTAGGCTGGTCGAGCAGGTAGTCCGGGTAGCGCGTCACGGGTGCTCCGGAGTTTGCCGGAGTCTGCGAGCCGGACGCCGTGGCGGCAATGCCGGCCGAGCCCTGCTCCAGACCGGTCAGCGCTGTCGAGCCGGGGTCGATGCCAGCCTGGGTGGCGACATACTCCGCGGAGTTGTAGGCCAGCCACACCTCCCCGTCTGCGTCCTGCCAGGCCAAGAACTTTTGCGGCAGGTCGACGCCCACCTCCTGCTGCTCGAGCAGTAGCGGTGTTCCGATCTTCGGCGCCCCACCGATGACCACTGTGGTCGGACGCAACTGCATGCCCACCGATTCGGCGTTGGACTGATGGTCGAGCGTTAGCGTGACCATCCCGGCCTCGGACAGAGCGTCCTGCACCCGCTCGACAGTGCCGGGCACGTCGTGCTCGCTGGAGTAGACGACCAGCCCCGGCACGTCCGGAGCCTCCGCAGCTCGAGCGGTCAGCGGGGTTAGGGTCCACGCCACAGCCACTAGTGCTGCTGCGGCGAATCTGCTGGCAGTGCTCGTCTTCATCGACTGGTCCTCGGGTCGCGGAAAGGTGGCCCGACTCTATCCGCTCGTCCCACCCTGCACCCTTCGTCGACGCCCGCCGATCAACCCAAGGCTGGACCACCCGGCCGGGACACCCCACCCCGGAAGGAGCTCAGATCGCTCTTGCCGGGTCGCATTTCGCGTCGCTATCGTGCTCGTCAGTCCAGACAGAACTCGTTGCCCTCCGGGTCCTG
Source organism: Ornithinimicrobium sp. (assembly GCA_049650845.1). Classification (GTDB taxonomy): domain Bacteria; phylum Actinomycetota; class Actinomycetes; order Actinomycetales; family Dermatophilaceae; genus Ornithinicoccus. Next base: position 1,779 of record JBASAZ010000171.1, on the reverse strand, counting down.
CATGACCACAAATCCGGTTTCCATGCGTCCGTCGGGATCCACCCGTCGAACCCGGGTCGCACCGAGGCCCACCAGGCGGGTGGCCTCGGCGTCCAACGCGGTCATCCGCTCCTCTCCCGCGAGGCCCGGGGCCGCGCGGACGTCGAGGTGTAGCCGATTCTTGACGGTCTTGCCCTCCGGCACCCGCTGGAAGAAGAGCCGCAGGCCGCTTTCGCCCTCGGGCGGCAACACGGCCGAGCGGCTGTTGCGCAGTTGGGGCGGGACTCCCCAGGCGTCGAGCGCCTCGTCCCAACTGGCGAAACCGGACGGCGGCGGCTGCACCTGGTAGCCGAGCACCTCACACCAGAACTCGGCCAGCGCGGCGGGGTCGGCGCTGTCGAACGTGACCTGGACCTCTCGAGTGTTCATGTACTGAAACTACCGATCCACAGCGCCACCGCTAACCCCTCAGTCGGGGCCGTGAGGATCCACAACCGAACTTCGGTAGATTGCGACGGGTGAGCGGCGAGGTGCGACTGTCAGAACTGCTGCGCTTCATGTCTGCTCGGGTGCGCCAAGGAAGTTTCGTCTTCGTCACCGTCGACGAACAGCCCGCCGACGTCGAGGTCTTGGCGAGCGTGGTCGAGGCCGAGGGGTTGAGTTTGGTTCTCTCCCAACAAGACGCAGACCGTCTAGGTCTGCGCTACGACTTCCGCGCCGGGTGGATCACCTTGCAGGTGCACTCCGCGCTGGAAGCTGTCGGGCTGACGGCGGCGGTGAGCGCCGCCTTGACCGAGCAGGGCATCAGCTGCAACGTCATCGCTGGCCATCACCACGATCACCTTCTCGTCCCGTTGGACCGCACGGAGGAGGCCCTAGCCGTGCTCCGCGAGCTCTCCGGTTCAGCCCTGGGCGGCGGCCCAGTCGGCGACCCGACGCGCGGCCTCCGGCTCTGAGAGGTCCTCGATGCGACTCATCACTGACCAGCGCACTCCGAATGGGTCGCGGACACTCGCGAATCGGTCGCCCGAGACGAAGTTCATGAGCGGCTCCCGCACTACGGCCCCGGCCGCCTCGGCCCTGGCAACCACGACATCGGCGTTCTCGACGTACAGACCGAGCGAGTAGCACGCGCCGTCGCCGCTTTCGCCCCGTGGTGGCGGGAGAAGACCATAATCCGCGCTGGGTTCGCCCAGCTGCAACTGGCCGTCGCCGAGGTCGAGCACGGCGTGAGCCACGACGCCGCCCATCTCGGTGACGTCGACGACGCGGGCACCGAAGACGTCGCGGTAGAACGCGATAGCGTCCCGGGCGCCCTCGATCGCTAGGAAGGGCGTCAGCGCGGACACGCCGTGCGGCTTCCCGCGGGTGGTGTATTCGCCGGACACGCCGGGGTTGCCTTTAGTTTGGTCGCTGCCGTCGTCCGTCATGGCAACGACGCTAGTTCCTCGGTGTCTCAGCCGGCTTGAAGATTCACGCCGCCTCTCGCGGCGTCGTGCCAGCGGGCGTAGGCTCCCGCCCTGTGGAGGGTTCGTCAGCGTCTCCCGGCAGCAAGCGGCGCACCGGTCCTGACCGGGGCGTGCTCTACCCAGCGCAGCTGCCGACCTTTCGTCGGCTCAGCCCGCAGCCGGCGGTAGCCGAGCTGGTGCGGTGGTTCTGGATACCGGAGTGGGATCTGCCCGACGGGCGCGCGTCGCGCCAGCACCTGATTGCCTTCCCGGCGCTGAACCTCGTCGTCGAACGCGGAGACCTCGCACCGTCCGGCATGGTGGGACTGTCCGGGCCGACGACGAAGGCGTC
>JBASAZ010000170.1:0-9726 GCA_049650845.1 Ornithinimicrobium sp. | reverse complement strand
CGTTGGACGGTGCCGAGTTTGGTGATCTCGGCCCACACCGACTCGATCGTGGCCTCGATCTCGATCTGCTGAATGAGCTCAGCCAACCTGCTCGCCTCCATCGGTGTCCGGCTCGAGGGTGCGCTTCAAACCGAGGAGCGCGTCGGTCCAGTTCTGTTCGTATGCCGAAACCCAGCGGTGATAGATCTGGCCGATGGGCACCGGGTTGAGATAGTTCAGTCGCTGCCGACCCCGCTTCTCGACCACCACGAGTCCTGCGGTTCTGAGCACCTGGAGGTGAGCCATGATCTGGTGACGATCGGCCTCGAGCCGCTCCGACAGCTGCCCGGTGGGCAGCGGGCCCGGGCGGAGTTCATCCAGAATCCGGCGGCGCCACGGATTTGCCAGCGCCAGCCAGATCTCGTTGAGGTCGTCGTGTGAGTCATTCATTACGTAAACACCGTATTACGTATCCAGACGACCGTCAACGGTCACCAGGGCAACGTGGGCCAGGTGGGGCTTGAACCCACGACCGACGGATTATGAGTCCGCTGCTCTAACCGGCTGAGCTACTGGCCCCTGCGACGACACCGCCAATCGGCAGACCAGTGGCGGCGCCGGGCCAGTCTAGGACAGCCCTGCACGCCCCAGCACCGAGCCGATCCCGTCTTGCAGAGGGTGGCGCCATGGCCGGTCGGAAGAGGGTGGCTCCTCCGCAGGGTTGTAGGGACATGACCACCCCTGGAGAAATGCCACCCGACAGTGGAGAGCTCTGTTTCCCGAGCTCGCACGGAGCAGAGTTGCGTGGCCGCTGGGACCAGCCGTTGGGCCCGGTCGCCGGATACGCCATATTTGCGCACTGCTTCACCTGCAGCAGCGAGTCGCGCGCGGCCCGCCGCATCGCCGCTGAGCTGGCCGCTCGGGGCATCGCGGTGTTGCGCTTCGACTTCACGGGCCTGGGCGAATCGGCTGGTTCGTTTGCCGACTCCTCCTTCAGTGGCAACATCGCCGACCTGGTGTCAGCGGCAGAGTGGATGACCGCCCGGGGTATGCCGCCGAGTCTGTTGGTTGGTCATTCGCTCGGCGGTGCGGCGGTGTTGGCTGCGGCCGGGCGGCTTCCGAGCGTGCGAGCGGTCGCGACCATCGGTGCCCCCGCGAGCCCCGATCACGTGGCTCATCTGATCTCGGCCCGACAGGAGGCGAATGACCAGCAAAACCACAGCGACTCGAATGGCGACCCCGACCCGGATCGCTATCTGAACGTGGACATCGGTGGTCGACCGTTCACGATCGGGCGCGAATTCCTCGATGACATCGCCGCTCAGCCCCAGCGCGAACGGATCGCCGAGCTGCGGCGGGACCTGCTGATCCTGCACTCCCCCAGCGATGACGTCGTAGGCATCGAGAATGCGCGGGAGATCTTCGATGCTGCCAAACATCCCAAGTCCTTCGTGGCGTTGCCTGGGGCCGATCACCTACTCGCTCGCCGCTGCGATGCTGAGTTCGCCGCTGCGATCATCGCTGCGTGGGCGCACCGGCTCTTTCCCGAGCCGGCCTCGACATCCAGGTCCACGGATACAAATATGGATACGGACCCCAATGTGCTCACGGTGTCCGAACTCTCGGCAGACCGCCTCACGCACGAGGCCGCCGTCCGCTCGCACACCTGGCTGCTCGATGAGCCGGCGGGAGTTGGCGAGGATCTGGGCCCCACGCCATACGACGCCTTGCTCGGCGCGCTCGGTGCATGCACCTCGATGACGATGCGGATGTATGCCCGGCGCAAGGGTTGGGAGGTCGGCGTCTCACGAGTGACGCTGACCCATAACCGAGTGCACGCCAAAGACTGTGCGGAATGCCTGAGCACCACTGGGATGGTCGATCAGATCCACCGCACGATCACGCTTGATCCCGCGCTGTCGCCGGAGCAGCAGGATTCGCTGATGCTGATCGCCGACAAGTGCCCGGTGCACCGCACCCTCACGTCCGAGGTCAGCATCACCACGAGCCGGGCGGCAGCGTCGACTCTCACCGCCAGGGCTGACACGAAGGGGGATGTCAATGTCGCTACAGACGTGGACGCCGGCCGCCTGTCGTCGACGGATACCTGAGGTGTTCAGCTCGCGCACGGTCGCCCGCGCAGCACGTCTGCTTCGATCCGTAGAGCTCCTCACTCGACCGGTTGATCCCGAGTCACGAGACGCACTGGCTCGTCGTTGGGAAGGCTTGCCCGAACACGTGAAGACGCCGGCCCAAACACTGGGTCGACAGGCGGTCGGTTGCGAGGGAACCCACGGCGTGTTCCCGAAGTGCAACCTGGCCTGCACACCGTGCTATCACTCACGCGACGCCAACCGAGTCCGCGTCGACGGACGGCATACCCAAGAGGCGGTGCGTGATCAGATGCGTCTGCTGCGCACGCAGCGTGGCCCTCGAGCGCACGCGCAGTTGATCGGAGGCGAAGTGTCGCTGCTGCCCGCATCGGACCACGCGGCCACCCTGCAGATCATGCGCGAGCACGGCCGGGAGCCGATGAGTATGTCGCATGGGGACTTCGACTACGACTACCTCGAGGCGCTGGCCCTCGGGCCCGATGGCCGACCGCAGTTCGACCGGCTCTCTTTCGCCGGCCACTTCGACTCGATGATGTTTGGTCGTCGCGGTATTCCCCGACCACCGGACGAGCGCTCACTGAATAGCTACCGCTCTGCGTTTGTGGAACGTTTCGCCCGGCTGCGGCGCGAGCACGGAGTGCAGTCCTTCTTGGCGCACAACATGACCGTCACCGCCAGCAACATCGACCAGATCGCCGGCGTGGTGCGGGACTGTGGGCGAATGGGCTTCGGCCTGTTTTCCTTCCAGCCTGCGGCCTTCGTCGGGGACGAACGGCGCTGGCGGGACAACGACGCCCACGTCACCAGCGACGATGTGTGGCGGCAGATCGAGGCCGGAGCTGGCGTTCGACTGCCCTATGGCGCTTTCGTGCATGGCGATGTGCGCTGCAACCGGACCACCTACGGCTTCTACGTAGGCGAGGTCTATCGCCCCCTGCTCGACGATCAGAACCCAGCCGATCTGCGGGTGCGGGACGCCTTCCACGAACACCTGGCCGGGATCACCTTCGAGGCGACCCCGCTGCCGCTGCTGGTGATCAAAGTGGCCCGGGTCATCGCCCGCCACCCATCGGTTCTGCAGGCCTTCGCGGGCTGGTTCCTCCGCACGTCGCGAGCGGTCGGGCCGGTCAACCTGGCGCGGTTCGGCGTGCGCCCGGTCACCTTCGTCATGCACTCCTTTATGGATGCACGTGTGGTGAAGCCTGCCTGGGAGGCGATGCAGCGCGGCGAGCAGCTGGAGGAGCCACGCCTGGCCGAGGCGCAACAGCGCTTGGCTGCGTGCTCCTACGCCATGGCGCACCCGGAGACCGGCGCGTTGGTGCCGGCCTGTGTGCAGCACAGCGTGCTGGACCCGATCGCCAACATCGAACTGCGCAAGCAGCTTCCGTTGACGGTGCTCGCCGGATAGCGCCGATCAGCTGCCTTGCACCGTGGTGTCGGGGTGGAAGAGCACCCAGGAGAACCAGAAGGTGTCCAGGTGAGTCACCGGGGCCAGGCTCTCCCCCTCGAGGGGACCCTCGACGGCGTTACCCAAGACGTCCCAGGTGCTTTGGGTCTCAAGGTCGACGAATGCATCACCACGACGTTCGAAGGTCAACGCCCGCCCGTCGGCTTCGGGAGTGAAGACCCCCACCGTTCCCACGTCGTTGCCTTCGCTGATCTCCGCGGTGTCGAGCGCAGAGTTCTGGCCGGGAAGGTGCCACAGCACGACAGCCTGCCCACCCAGGTCCACCTCCACGGGGTCTTCGCCGACCAGCGCCGCACGCACATACGCCACGTTGCTCGACGCTCCGCTCACGCCGATGACCCGCTCCTTGATGAGCAGGCGGCTGTCGAGGTCGCTGCCCAGGTCGAACAGGACGTCACCATCGGATTGGTCGTATCCCACGTACGGGTTCTGGCCGTACGGCCGGTCGAAGCCGGTGTCCTGCGAGAGCACCATCGCCTCGGGGTTGGCGGCGGCGAAGTCAGACCAGGGCACGGTGCCGATCGGGATTGCCGTGAGCTGCTCGCCGGTGCGGACACCGATCGAAGCCTGTCCGGTCAACTGCGGCCACAGGCTCTCGCTCTGCCGGTCATACATCACCAGATTGTCTTGGTAGAGCCGCCCCGAGGTGCCGAACGTGGTCACTTCGCCGCCCACTTCACGTTCGAAAGCCACCCCCGAGTTGCACAACGGACAGTAGGTCACCGCCAGCGGCTTTCCCCCCACGGTGTCGTTGACGATCTCGTGCCAGGTCATCACCCGCAGCGGATACGCCCGCGTGTCCTCACCAACGGTCAGCGACAGCACCGGTTCTTCGGCCGTCAACCAGTCGACCTGTGATGCGGTCTCGAACGACGGTTCGTCGATCGGGGGTATGCCGTCCGGGGGCGGGCCCCCGCTGCGCACCTGGTCCGGGTCGATCAGTGGCTCAGGAAAGTCGGCGTCTCGCATATCGGCCAGGGCCGAGTCCGCCATCGAGCCCGGAGGACTAGCCTCGCCGACGCCTTCGCGGCCGTCCTCGCTGGCCCCAGCAGGGCTGGATGCGCTGCCATCGCGGGATGCACTTCCATCGTTGGACTCCCCGTTGCCGGCGCAACCGGCAAGCACCAAGACTGCGCTGAGTGACGCCAGAGCGAGCGCCGACCTGGTCATGGTGAGTCCACATCCGTCATGACTTCGTAACACGGCCGGGACTTACGCGGCTTCCACACGGTGTTATTCAATGGTGAAGGCGCACTCGCGGTGACAAGCCGCCGAGCTTACGGCCGGATCACCCATCGGAAGAGGACAGACATGTCGACGCGACACGGGCTCATCGCCCTCATGACCGTGGGAGCAGTGGCGCTCGCGGCCTGTGGCTCCGAGCAGAGCGATCCCGCAGACGGCGCGGCCGCCGCGGATGTGTCCTCCTCCGCGCCGGGGGCGTCCACGACCGAGGGGGGCGCCGCGAGCGCGGAGGCAGACGTCGAGGCGGCCCCAGCCGGTGACGTCGCCGATCTGAACTTCACGGCCACCACGCTGGAAGGCACCACGTTCTCGGGCGCCGACCTTGCGGGCAAGCCAGCGGTGCTGTGGTTCTGGGCGCCGTGGTGCCCGACCTGTCGCGCGCAGGCTCCTGCGGTCAGTGACCTGGCCGAACAATACGACGGGCAGGTCTCCGTGGTCGGTGTGGGGGGCGCGGCCGCGACCAGCGAGATCGAAGCGATGGCCCAAGACGTCAACGGTCCGATTCATCTGATCGATGAGCCCGGGGCGGTCTGGCAGCATTTTGCCGTCACCGCTCAGAGCACGTATCTGATCATTGCTGCCGACGGCTCGGTGGTGACCGACGGGCAGTTCCTGTCCGATGAGGACCTGCGCGAGACCGTCGCCGGCCTCGTGGGCTGAAAGCGGCGGGTCACCGTGCTCGACGGCTCCGCCGCGATCGCCCTGGGCGCTGGCACCCTGGCGGCCCTGAACCCGTGCGGCTTCGCCCTGCTGCCGGCATACCTCACGCTGTTGATCACAGGCGATGACCAGCCGAGCCCGCCGGCGGCGGTGCTTCGCGCGGTCCGGATGACCGCGGCGATGACGGCCGGTTTTGCGACGGTGTTTGCGGTCTTCGGGCTGGCGATCATCCCGGTAGCCAGTTCGGTGCAGCAGTACTTGCCGTGGTTCAGCCTGAGCGTCGGACTGCTGTTGGTCGGCGCCGGGGTGTGGCAGCTCAGCGGACGCACCCTCGCCCTGCCCACCCTGTGGCGCCGCAAGGGAGCGCCCGTCACGGCCACGCTCGGCTCGATGTTCGGCTTCGGCGTGGCCTACGCGATGGCCAGCCTGACCTGCACCATCGCACCCTTCCTCGCAGTAGTGGTGTCGGCCTTCCGCGCCGACGACGTCACCGCGGGCTTGGTCCTGTTCGGGTTGTATGCGGCGGGCATGGGCCTGGTGGTCGGCTCGGCCGCTATTGCGGTTGCCCTGGCCCAAGGCGCAGTGGTCCGGGGAGCCCGGCGGGTGGGTCACCTGGTGCCCACGCTGGGAGCGGGTCTGCTGGTCGTGGTCGGAGCCTACGTCGCCTACTACGGATGGTGGGAGATCCGGGTACTCCGCGGAGGAAACCCCGATGACCCGGTCATCGATGCGGCGCTCGGTGCCCAGGCCTGGTTGGCCAACGCCGTGCAGACCGTGGGAGCGACCGGATTCGCCATCGTGTTCGGCCTGCTCCTGATCGCCGTGTTGACCCCCGTCGTGCTGCGGTCTCGCCGCGTGTCACAGACCACGAAACCCGGCAGCCGTTGACGCGCATCGCCCTTGATGGCTTAGGACACGATTTGGTATCGGAGTTTTTGACTCCTCCCGAAAACGCTTCCCAGTGGCTATGGTTCCCAAATGAGCCAGACTTCGTCAGCGCCCCCAGGCAGCCCTCTGGTCGTCCTCGAGAACGTTAACAAGCATTTCGGTGACCTGCACGTGCTGCAGGACATCAACCTCACCGTGCACGAGCGGGAGGTGGTCGTCGTCATTGGCCCGTCGGGGTCGGGCAAGTCGACCCTGTGTCGGACGATCAACCGCCTCGAGACCTACGAGTCGGGCAAGATCACGATTCACGGAGACGAGCTGCCCGCCGAAGGCAAGGAGCTGGCTCGGCTACGCGCCGACGTAGGCATGGTCTTCCAGTCCTTCAACCTCTTCTCGCATAAGACCATCCTGGAGAACGTCACGCTCGGGCCGATCAAGGTCCGCGGCGTGAAGGCAGCCGAAGCGAAGAAGCGCGCCACCGAGTTGTTGGATCGAGTCGGAGTGGCCCATCAGGCCAACAAGTACCCCGCTCAGCTCTCCGGTGGTCAGCAGCAGCGTGTGGCCATTGCACGGTCCCTGGCCATGGACCCCCGCGTCATGTTATTCGACGAACCCACCTCGGCCCTGGACCCGGAAATGATCAACGAGGTGCTGGACGTCATGACCTCGCTCGCCAAGGAGGGCATGACGATGATCGTGGTCACGCACGAGATGGGCTTCGCCCGCCGGGCCGCGGACAGTGTGATCTTCATGGCCGATGGCGCCATCGTCGAGCGCAATACCCCCGAAGAGTTTTTCACCAACCCGCAGTCCGACCGTGCCAAGGACTTCCTCGGCAAGATCCTCACCAACTAAAGGAGACACCCTATGAACCGCTCCCCCTTCCGTATTGCAGCCGTACTCGCGGCCTCCGCCCTCGTCCTTAGCGCCTGCGGCAGTGACGACAGCTCTGACTCCGGTGGTGATGATGCTGGCGCGTCCGAAGGCGGCGGTGGTTCCACCGACGGTGTCACCATCGGCATCAAGTTCGACCAGCCCGGCCTCGGTTTGAAGGAAGGCGACACCTACTCAGGCATGGATGTGGACGTCGCCAAGGCCGTGGTGCAAGAGCTCGGTATGGCGGAGAGCGACATCACCTGGAAGGAATCCCCCTCCGCGCAGCGCGAAACGCTCTTGGAGACGGGCCAGGTCGACATGATCTTCGCGACCTACTCCATCACCGATGAGCGCAAGGCCAAGGTGCAATTTGCCGGGCCGTACTTCACCGCAGGCCAGAGCCTCCTAGTCTCGGCTGACAGCGACATCACCGGGGTCGACACCCTGGACGGCAAGTTGCTCTGCTCAGTGACGGGCTCGACGTCACAGGACAAGGTGAAGGAGGAGGTCCCCGGAGTCCAGTTGCAGGAATACGGCACCTACTCCGAGTGCGTCAGTCAGTTGGCCAACGGCACGATCGACGCTGTGACCACCGACGATGCCATCTTGGCTGGCTTCGCCGCCCAGGAGCAGTACGCCGGCAAGCTGATGGTGGTTGGCGACACCTTCAGTGAAGAGCGCTACGGCGTCGGCCTACCTAAAGACAGTGACCAGTGTGAGGACATCAACGGCATCGTCGAGGGCCTGTGGGATGACGGCACGATGGAGCAGATCATCGCGGACAACCTCGGTGCGGACTACCAGATCAACTCCGAACTCAACCCGCCTGAGTTTGGTGGCGACTGCGGCTAACTCGAGGGAACCGCTGCTGCCGCCCCAGTACGACTGGCCGGCACACTCGATACCCCAGAAGCGAGTGTGCCGAGCAGTTTCCTCCGATGAAGAACGAGGACCTTCATGCTTGAACTGATCGAGGAATTCAATGTCCTCGGGGCTTTCTGGATGACCATCAAGTTGGCCCTGCTGTCAGGATTCTTTGCGCTCGTCGTCGGAACGTTTGTTGCGATCTTGAGACTTTCACCCGTGGGAATCTTGCGTTGGGCAGGCAGCGCCTACGTCACTGTAATCCGCAACACTCCACTTACGCTGATCATCCTCTTCACGAGCCTAGGCTTATGGGGCCAACTCGGTTTTGAGCCAGCGTCGCGGGATTCGCCGACCTTCATTTTGGACCTGAACTTTAGACTAGCGGTGATGGGCCTCTCCGTTTATCACGCCGCCTTCGTCTGTGAAGCAATACGATCAGGAGTCAACACTATCCCATTAGGGCAGGCCGAAGCGGCAAGGTCCATCGGCCTGACCTTTGGACAAGGCTTGAGGAACGTCATCCTCCCTCAGGCGTTCCGCGGGGCTATAACCCCGCTGGGCAATGTGATGATTGCACTGACCAAGAACACGACGGGCGCGGCAGCCATCGGCGTTGCTGAGGCAGCAGTGGCTCTCCGGAATATGATCGAGTTCCGGCCTGACGTGATCTTTTTGAACTTCTTCCTCATCGCGGTCGGTTTCGTGATCCTAACGCTGCCTCTGGGCTTGTTAACCAGCTACGCGTCACAGAGGCTGGTCGTTAAGCGATGAGCGCTCCACAGGTCCTCTTCGACGCGCCCGGACCCAAAGCCGTTATACGTCACCGGATGATCGCCGTGGCTGGAATCCTAATGCTAGCGGCAGCCATCGGCTATGTACTGTTCCGGATGAACGATAAGGGACAACTCGAGGCCGACAGATGGCTCTCCTTAGTGGAGCCATCTTCTTGGACCAACTACTGGTTCCCAGGGTTGTGGGATCTCTCGCGCGCCGCCGTCGTCTCCGTTGTCCTGTCACTGATTGTGGGCCTCGCCCTTGCGATGGGTCGCATGTCGGATCTCGCCCCACTTCGATGGGCCGCCACGATCTTCGTGGAGTTCTTTCGGGCTGTTCCGGTGCTGATCATGATGATCTTCACGTTCTTCTACCTGGCCAACCAGGACTGGAGCAACGACGCCTGGAACCCATTCATCGGAGTTGTCGTCGGGTTGACACTTTACAACTCCTCGGTGCTGTGCGAAGTGATCCGATCGGGCGTTGGCTCCTTGCCCAACGGGCAGCGCGAGGCGGGCCTCTCGATTGGTCTGAACTCTTCTCAAGTGCGGCGCACAATCTTGGTGCCCCAGGCCCTGACGTCAATGCTGCCGGTGATCGTCAGCCAGATCGTCGTCATCGTGAAGGACTCTGCTTTGGGCTTCATTATTTTGTACCCTGAGCTTCTGACTCAGGCGCGCAACCTGAGTTCTTCGCAAGGCAACGTTCTGCAGGCATACATCTTCGCCGCACTGATGTTCATCCTGATCAACTACGCCCTCGGCAACTTGGCCGAGGCGGTCGAACACCGCCAGCGGCGAAGGGCAGCAGGCGCAGCCAAGAAGGGCAAGAAGGACGACGAGGAAAGCAACATGG
>JBASAZ010000169.1:0-18256 GCA_049650845.1 Ornithinimicrobium sp. | reverse complement strand
TCGACCGCCCTGACCCCCGAGGACGCCGAGCGGATGGCCACCCTGGAACAACAGGTGTGGTTCGAGGTGATGCCGGGCGTGAGCGCCGCCGAGCTCGTCCGCGAATACGACTACGACCTCGGGAGGGCGGTCGAGCTCGAGGAAACCCCTCGATGGGGCGCTCGTGCAATGGCGAGTTCACCGCTGGTCGGCATCTACGGCGCGTTCGACATGCGGCTCAGCGTCCCCGGACCGAAGGGCACGCCGGTGCGAGTGCCGATGAACGGGCTGACCTGGGTGGGGGTGCATCCGGATCACCGGCGGCGCGGCATCCTCAGCTCGATGATGACCGAGCACCTGCACGGGATCTATCACTCGGGCGAAGCGGCGGTGGCCGGGCTGTGGGCGGCCGAGGTCGCGATCTACGGTCGGTTCGGATACGGCCCGGCCTCGCTCGAAGTCATGCTGCAGCTCAACCGGGGGGCAGAGTTGTCGGCCCCGGCGCACCTCGTGACGGCCGCCGAGGGGGTGCAGACTCATATGGTCGCCGCCCACACCGAAGAAGCCACCGCCGCCATCCAGACGATGCATGTCGAAGCCGCCAGGCACACGCTGGGCGCGGCCACCCGTCCGGAGCGGATCGCCGGCTGGTGGTTCACGGACTTCCCGAAGGCGCGTGGGTCCAAGGAGCCACGACAGGTGATCTTTGCCACTCGGGACGGGAAGCCCGTGGGTTACGCGGTCATCCGCCGTCAGTCCGAGTGGGACGACTACAACAACCCAGGGGGTGAGTTGAGGGTCAGCGAGATGGCCGCTGTCGACTCCCCGAGCCTGCTGGCCTTGGCCACCCGGTTGCTGAACTTTGACCTGATCAGCAAGGTCAAGGTCTATGCCCGCAGCACCGATGACCCGCTGGTCTGGTGGGCCGGCGGTCCCCGGTCGTCTTCGATGAAGGTCACCGACGCCTTGTGGGTCCGGCTGGTCGACGTCCCCCGGGCGCTGAACGAGCGCGGGTATGCCGCTGCGTGCGATCTCGTCATCGACGTCGCCGACCAGACGTGCCCGTGGAACGCCCGGCGCTGGCACCTCGTCGTGGACAGCGAGGGAGCCGGACGGTGTGAACCCACCGATGCTGAAGCAGACCTGGAGATGGACGTCTCCGCACTCGGGTCGGCATACCTCGGGGGTCGTTCGATCGTCTCCCAAGCTCAAGCCGGACTGGTGGTCGAGCACCGTGACGGAGCGGCTCGCGAGCTGTCCCGGGCGATGCGCGCCGACTCCGAACCGCTCGGCACCAGCGGCTTCTAGGCCCTCACGTCGGCGTGGCCGCCACCGCGTGCAGGGCCTCGCGAACCTGCCGATCGGTCGCCGGGTCCATCCTCACCTCAAGGACGCGGATCCCCCTCGGCGGATCCGCGAGCGCGTTCGTGAGGTCGCCGAGCGTGGCCACGCGCTGGTGGGCCACGCCCACGCCCGCGCACAGGCTGTGCAGATCGGCCCCGGTAGGCGTCCCGAACAGCCGCTGGAAATCGTCCGCCCGATCCGGGTGTCCGTAGTCGAGGGTCGCGAAGATGCCGCCCCCGTTGTCGTTGAGCACCACGACGCTCAGGTCGGGGCGCGGCTCGTGCGGCCCGATCAGCAGCCCGTTGATGTCGTGCTCGAAGGTCAGGTCACCCATCAGCGCGATCACCCGGCCACGTGGGGAGGTCAACGCGATGCCCACCGCTGTGGCGTTGGTGCCATCGATCCCGGCCAGACCGCGGTTGCCGACGATCCGAGGGCGGCCTGCGGCGGGGCCCTGAGCCATGTTGAGGTCCCGGGGGGTGTTGGAGGAGCCGAGCACCAGCGTGTCTTCGGCAGTCAGGACCTCCAGCACCGCCGCCGCGGCGCTCACCCCTGCGAGCTCGCCACCCAGGACCTGTTGGGTGGCTACCCGGTGAGCCAGCGCCCGCCCCGCTTCGGCCCACTCCTGAGCCCACCGCAGGTCAGGCACCGCCTCCGGCAAGGCGAGGAACTCCTCCCAGCTGAGCACGCGCGAGACGACGTGGGAGGGATCGCTCCACTGCTGGTGGACGCTGACCTGCTGCACCGTTGTCCCCGGTCGACGGGTGAGGGCAGCGATCTCGCGGTGCAGCGTGGGCCGCCCGACGATCAGCACCCGTTCGGGACGGTGCGCCGCCAGGAACCTCTCGTCCTTCAGCAACAACGGACCGTGCGGCACCACCGTCGCGCTGACCTCGCTGGGCCGATCACCGAAGGGTTCCGCGATCACCGGCCAGTGCTGGCGATGAGCGAGCGCCAGGGCCTGCGCAGCCATCGCGGGGTCGGTCAGCTCGCCCAACACCAGCAGCGTCGTGGGATGCCGCGCGGCGACCAGATCCTGCTGGATGGCCGGTTCGGTGGGGCCGACCGGTTCGGGGTCAGGCATGGCCCAGGAGACCCACGGCGCTGCTCCCGGCCGGCCCTGCAGCGACTCGGGCCATTGCGGTGATCCGGACTGGTCGGGCGCTAACGGATCGCGCAGCGCGACGTTGAGGTGCACGGGGCCAGGGGCCATCGTGCGGCCCACCGCCGCGGCGTGCGCGCGGCATACGGTCGAGCGCCAGGACGCCTGCTCCCCCGGGCGTCCCTGCGCCGGAGGCTGATCGTGCTCGAACCGGAGGGCGCCGGCAAAGATGCCCGGTTGCACCGTCGTTTGGTTGGCTCCCGTGCCTCGCAGCTCAGCCGGGCGATCCGCAGAGATGACCACGAGCGGGACATCAGCGTGCGAGGCCTCCAGCACCGCTGGATGCAGATTGGCCACGGCGGTGCCAGAGGTCGTGATCACCACCGCGGGCCGCCGGGACACCTTGGCCAGACCGAGCGCGAGGAAGCCGGCCGATCGCTCGTCCACCCTGACGTGCAGCCGCAGCCGACCGGCGCGCTCGGCCTCAGCGGCTGCGTAGGCCAGCGGCGCCGACCGCGAGCCGGGGCACAACACCACCTCCTGGACCCCGCAGCGCACCCATTCGTCGATCAGCACGGTGGACAGCGCGGTCGAAGGGTGCACCCCCCGATCCTGTCACCTGCCTCAACCGGTCGCTCCGTTGATCGCTTCATTGGACTGGCGCGGCCACTACGACGCACCGCTGTCTTTGCCGTGCTGCCTCTAGGGCCGCATGAGGCAATGCGTGAATGGCTATGGTCGCGCGGCACTAATGTGGGTCAGTGCCTGCAAGCCCCGATGAGAACGCCGCGCCGGTGGCGCGCTCACTAGCCGACGACCTGAGACAGCGAAGTGACGATGCGCTCGCGAGGCTCCTGATCGCCCGACCAGACCTAGCCCGGCCGGCACCGAGCGACGTCACCACGCTCGCAGCTCGGGCCAACACCAAGGCCAGCACGCAACGGGCGCTGGACGGGTTGGACCTGGCCCATCTGCATACCCTCGAAGCCGCGCTCGTGGCCAGTCCCGCGGACGTCGACTCGATCGGTTCCCTGCTGGGCGAGTCTGCAGCCACCGCCGACGTCACGGCGCTGGTGGATGACCTGATCGCGGTGGCCTTGATCTGGCGCAGCAGCGAAGGGTTACATGTGGCCCGCGCCGCCGCGGACGCCCTCGGCGATCCGGCGGGTCTGGGCCCCACTGTCCCCGGCGCACCCAGCGGCGCCGCGGCCCGAGAGGCCCTGACTCATCTGGACCGTCACGCACAGGCAATCCTCGACGCGCTCACCTGGGGGCCGCCGACCGGAGTCCTCTCCCGCGACCCCGACGCGGCGCCCGGATCGCTCGGCGCCTCGGGGCTATGGCTCACCGAGCACAACCTGCTGCAACGCCTTGATTCCTCGCACGTGGTCCTGCCCCGCCAGGTCGCCTTGGAGCTGCGAGGGGGCCGACTCCATCGGGAAACGGCGTTGCGCGCGCCCCTGACCAGCGAGAGCGCAAACAGGGTGGACATCGAGATCGCCGACGCCGCCGCCGGTGGCCGGGCGGCCGAGCTGCTGGTGCTGAGCTCGGAGATCATCGAGACCTGGGGGGCCAACCCACCTCGCGTGTTGCGCACCGGAGGCCTGGCGGTGCGGGATCTGAACCGGCTCGCAGCACACCTCGAGATCAACACCACGCAAGCCTCCTGGCTGCTGGAAGTGATGCACGCCGCCGGACTGATCGCGCGGGATGACAGCGGGGAGACCGCGAGTGACGCGTGGATGCCCACGGGCGACGCCGATGACTGGTCAGAGGAGTCCCCGGAGCGCCGCTGGGCCGGCTTGGCCCACGCATGGCTGACGATGACCGCTGCCCCTTCACTGGTGGGCAACTCCGAAAGCGGTCGGATCAACGTCCTGTCGACCGAGACCTCGTGGCCGGCTGGTCGACAACGACGCCGCGACGTGATGCACGCCTTGGCCTCGATGCCGGTGGGCCTGTCCCCGGACCCGGACGCCATCGTGGAGCTCCTGCGGTGGCACCACCCCATCCGTATGCAGCGTGCGTCGGCCGCGGGCAACTCCCCCGCGGTAGCGGTCGTGCAACGGGAGGCTGAGTGGGCCGGGGTGCTCGGGCGGGGGGCACTCAGCACCCCCGGCCGATCGATGATCACCGATGGCTCACGGGCTGCCGAGGCCGCCATGAACCCGCATATCCCGGCCGCGGTCGATCATGTGCTGCTCCAAGCCGACTTGACCGCCATCGCGCCCGGCCGTCTCGACGGCCCCGCTCAGTCGGTCATGCGGCTGGTCAGCGACGTGGAGTCGCGCGGTGGGGCCACTGTCTATCGGATCACCGAGTCGACCCTTCGGCGCAGTCTGGATGCCGGGTGGTCCGCTGACCGTCTGCTCTCCGAGATCGCCGCCATCAGCCGCACCGGCATTCCCCAGCCGCTGGAGTACCTGGTGCGCGACGTGGCTCGCCGTCACGGGGTGGCGCGCGTCGGTGCCTGCTCGGCATACGTCCGCTCGGACGATGAGGCCCTCCTGGACCGGGTACAGGCCGATCGATCGCTGGCGATGCTGCAGCTGCGGCGGATTGCCGCGACCGTGCTCATCAGCCCGGTCCCGGCGCCGACGGTGCTGGATCTGCTCCGCGAAGAGCAGTACGGCCCTATTGCGGAGGGGACAGATGGCGGCGTGTCCTTGGCCCCGGGGCGGTATCACCGCACCACTCGGCGCACCGCACCGGCGGTGAGCGTGAGCACCGTCGATCCCGGCGTGGCCGCCCATATCGTTTCCTCGCTTCGGCACGGGGAAAGCGTGCGGGAGGCGCACGAACACGGAGATTCGACCGGCGTCGTCTCCAGCACGGACCCGGTCCTGACCGCGTCACTGTTGCGCGAGTCGGCGGCCGAAGGGTCAGCGGTCTGGGTTGGTTACGTCGACGACGTCGGAGGGGTCCAGCGGATGCTGATCCGGCCCCACCGCGTCGAAGGGGGCCGGGTGCGGGCCAGCGTCGGGGACGGCGATCAGGTGCGCACGCTCCTGCTCCACCGGATCACCGGAGCCCGGCCGGCCACGTAGCAGCGCTGAGCAGCCCGCACCGACCGATGTGTCGCGAGTCAGGACTTGGACTCCCGCGCGGCCAGCAGGTCGCGGATCTCCCGCAGCACCACGACGTCCTCGGTGGGTGCCTCTGGCTCCTCCTCCATCCCGGCGGCACGCCGCTGCGCAAGCTTGTTCATCGGGACCACGATGATGAAGTACACGACGGCAGCGGTGATGACGAAGACGATCAGCGCGTTGATGATCGCCCCGAAGTCGACGAAGGTGGCGGGGGCGCCATCACGCAGGTAGAACCCCAGGCCGGGGGTCTCGGCGCCGCCGAACGCGGCCAAGATGGGTGTGATGATGGCGGAGATGATGACCTCCACGACCGTCGCGAAGGCGATCCCGATCACCAGGGCTACGGCTAGGTCGACGATGTTGCCCCGCAGTACGAACTCTTTGAAGCCTTTAAGCATGAGAACCCTCCTCAATGGTGGTGCTCGTCACACAGCCGCCCCACCCATTGCCGGGCATCGATCTGTGAACCTGGCCGACCGCGCCTTCGTTTCAGGGTAGCGGCCGACTCCTACCCTGGGAAGTACTCCATCGAGTCGTTCACCCTGGTGGGTCGTGGAACCAGGGTGAGGGCATCCACCACATCCGCGGCAGCACACCGCAACACACCCCCGCGACGCGCGCCAGCCGGGTCAGAAAATTCGGACCCGTTTCTGCGGTTCGAGCCACAGCCCATCGCCCGGCGTGGAGCTGAAGGCTTCATGGAACGCGTCGACGTTGCGCACCGTGTTGCCACGCAGATCCGCGGGGGCGTGTGGATCGATGGCGATCAGCCGCTTGGCCTCTTCGACGCGCGCCTTCCCGCGCCATACCTGAGCCCAGCCGAGGAAGAAACGTTGCTCGCCGGTCCACCCATCGATGATCGGCGCCTGGCCGCCGGTGGCGATCCGATAGGCCGCCAGCGCCAGCTCCAGGCCACACAGGTCACCGATGTTCTCACCCACCGTCATGCCGCCGCTGACCATCTGATCGGGCGCCTCGCGAGGGGCCAGCGCGTCGAACTGCTCGATCAGGCGTTGCGCCCGTTCGTCGAAGGCGGCTCGATCCTGCTCGGTCCACCAGTCGGTCAGCGAACCGTCGCCGGCATACCGGGAGCCCTGGTCGTCGAAGCCGTGCCCGATTTCGTGGGCGATCACGCCCCCGATCCCGCCGTAGTTAACGGCATCGTCGGCGTCGACGGTGAAGAACGGCGGCTGCAGAATGGCGGCCGGGAAGACGATCTCGTTGAGCATCGGGTGGTAGTAGGCGTTGACCGTCTGCGGCGTCATCAACCACTCGTCGCGGTCGATGGGCTGGCCCATCTTGGCCAAGTCCCGGTCGGTGTCGAACTCGTTGCCTCGGCGCACGTTGCCGACCAGATCGGTGGGATCGATCTGGTATGCCGAGTAGTCGCGCCAGGTCGGCGGATGCCCGATCTTGGGTCGGAAGGCCGCGAGCTTCTCCAGGGCCTTTTCTTGGGTCAGGGGGCCCATCCACTCCAGCTCCACGATCCGCTGCCGGAAGGCTTCGATGACGTTCTGGACCAGGGTTTGCATCTGTTCGTGCGCCTTGGGCGGGTAGTGCTTGGCGACGTACAGCTGCCCGGCTGCCTCGCCCAGGAGGGATTCGACCAAAGAGACCCCCCGTTTCCAGCGCTCCCGTATCTGTGGCGTGCCACTCAGCGCCGTGCCGCGATAGTCAAAGCTTGCGTCCACGAAGCCGTCGCTGAGATAGGGCGAGCGGGCTTCCAGCAAACGCATGACCAACCACGCCTGCCAGTCGCTCATCGCCACCTCCTGCAACAGGACACCCATCGCCGTCAACACATCTGGTTGCCGAGCGACCACGTCATCGAAGGCGTGTTGAGGTGCGCCCAACCCCTGCGCCCAGGCGGCCCAGTCCCAGCCGGGAGTCGCGTCGATCAGCTCGGCCGAGGACATCTTGTTGTAGGCCTTGACCGCATCTCGGGTGGTGACTCGATCCCAGTGGTGCGAGGCGATCCGCTCCTCTAGGGCGTAGACCCGTTCGACCACGTCGCGACCAAGGTCCAGTCCCGCCTCAGCCAGGGCCGGCTCGGCGAGCTCCAGCACGGTCTTCATGTAGTGCCGGTAGGCAGACCGAGCACCCTCGTGTTCGCTCTCGCGGTAGTACGCCTCGTCTGGAAGCCCCAACCCGGCTTGGTGGCAGTAGACGATGTAATTCTGCGGGCTGCCTGCGTCCGCGGTGACCCACAGGTGCGTCAACCCCTCGACGCCGCCCCGCTGCAGTCGCCCGGAGACCCGACAGACGTCGCTGGCGGCACGCACGGCGGCCACCTCACGCAGGTCCTCGACCAACGGCGAGGCGCCGAGTTCCTCGATGCGCTGCGTGTCCATGAAACTGGCGAACAGTCCGCCGACCTTGCCGGCCGGGCTGTCCAACGGTGGCTCATGCGCCGCAGCGTCTTCGATGAGGTCTCGCACGTTGGCCTCGGCGGCCTCGCGCAGGAAATCGAAGGCGCCGTAGCGGCTGCGGTCCGCTGGGATGTCTGCGGTGTTGAGCCATGCGCCGTTGACGTGCGCGAACAGGTCGTCTTGCGGGCGGACGTCGTGGTCCATGTGACTAGCGTCGATCCCAGAGTGCATAGTCACACCGTATGCGGTCCGGCCACGCACGGTGACCCAGCCCACGGACGGTGTGGACTACTCGCCATCGGACACCGGGCTGGGGACGCCACTCAGGGCACGGACGACGCGGCTCGGAGCCGGGCGCCCCAGCTGCTGGGCCATCCATACACTGGTCCGCACCAGCTGATCCAGGTCCACTCCGTGCTCGATGCCCAGGCCCTGCAACGCCCACACAAGGTCTTCGGTCGCCAGGTTGCCGGTGGCCGACTTGGCGTAGGGACACCCTCCCAAGCCGCCCGCTGAGGCATCGATCACCGTGACCCCTCGCGCCATGGCCGTCACCGTGTTGGCGAGCGCCTGGCCGTAGGTGTCGTGGAAGTGCACACCGACCTGGTCGACGCCGATGCCG
This sequence comes from Ornithinimicrobium sp., assembly GCA_049650845.1. Taxonomy (GTDB): domain Bacteria; phylum Actinomycetota; class Actinomycetes; order Actinomycetales; family Dermatophilaceae; genus Ornithinicoccus. Next base: position 9,751 of record JBASAZ010000169.1, on the reverse strand, counting down.
GCGCCGTCCAAGGCATCCAACAACCGCTCGACGTGTCCGGGTGTGGCCACGCCGATGGTGTCCCCGATCGAGAGCTGATCGCACCCTAGGTCCATCAGTGCCGCACATGCGTCCACCACCTGCGCGATCGGGACCGGACCTTCCCAGGGGTCGCCGAAGCACATCGACACGTAGGCCCGGACCCACGCGTCAGCATCCAGTGCCCGCCGAACGACGGGGGCAAACATCTCGATGGACTGCTCGATCGACCGGTTCAGGTTGCGCTGGGCGAAGGACTCACTCGCGCTGCCGAAGATCGCCACCGCGCGCACCCCGGCCTGCAGGGCGCGGTCCAGACCCCGCTCGTTGGGCACCAGCACCGGCCGGTTGGTTCCGATCGCAGCCCCGCCCAGCTCGGCCACGACCTGCTCCGCGTCGCCCAACTGGGGCACCCATGCGGGCGGCACGAACGAGGTCAGTTCCACGGTGTCCAGCCCGGCCCGGATGAGGCGGTGCACGAACTCGACCTTGACCGCCGCCGGCAGGGATGTCGACTCGTTCTGCAGCCCGTCTCGGGGCCCTACCTCATAGATGGTCACCCGCGAGGGCATTCCAGGGCGTGGTAGGACCATCGGCAGAGACATCCCCCTACCATCCCACCCGCCACGCGCCGGGGCGTGGATGACGGAAGGGTGAATTCGCCGCAGGGCCCTGAGATCTGAAGAATCTTGGGCGTGCTGGACGCGACCTGGGCGCCGGCTGGCAGCCGCACGTAGCAGGTCGTGTTAGCGTCCCGGAGTTCCGATCCGGGAAGGGATCCATGTCGCACTTCACGTTCACCCGGCTGACCACCACTGCGCTCGTCGTTGTGGTCAGCGCCGCACTCACCGCCTGCTCGGGAGATTCTTCGACCGCCGACGACGCGTCGCAGACCTCGACCGGGGTCGATGACGCATCGCAGACCTCGATCGGGGATAGCGCTGCGGCCACCAGCGCAGGCCCGAACGCCGGGGGTGATCTGCCCGAGCCCGACGTCGCTGACCTGCCCGATGTGCTGGCCACCGTCAACGGCGAAGAGATCGCCCAGGATGAGTTCATCACCGCCTACGAGCCCCAGTTCGCCCAGGCGGCCGTCCAGGCGCAGCAGGCAGGAACCGAGGTCGATCAGGCTCAGCTCAAGCAGCAGACGCTGGACTACATGGTCAACAACGTGCTGCTGCTGCAGGCCGCCGACGAAGCCGGCATCGAGATCAGCACCCGTGAGATCGACGCCGACATCGAAGAGTTGGCGGCCAGCAACGGCGCCGGCTCGGCGAAGGACTTCTTTGCGGCGCTCGAGGAGGAAGGCTTCACCGAGGAAGAGGTGCGCACGGAGGTCGGCAAGCAGCTCAAGATCGAGAAGTTCCTCGCCGACAACGCCGACACCACGCAGCCCAGCGAGCAAGAGATCCGCGATCTGTATGACGAGCTCTCCGCCCAGCAGGAAAGTGCCGGGGAAGACGCCGCCTCAGCCACGATCCCGCCCTTCGACCAGGTGCAAGCCCAGCTGGAAGAGCAACTGCTCCAAGAGGCACAGTCGGCGGCGGTCGATGACCTGCTGACCGACCTACGCGCCACAGCAGATATCACCACCAACCTCTGAGCGCGGTTGACCGCCGTAGGGCCGCCTGTGGTGAGGGGGGCGACTCAGCTCAGTAGGGCCGCAGCGCGATTGCCGTCGCCATCGCCGCGGATGCCGCTTCGTCGCCCTTGTCCTCCACCGAGTCCGCCAGGCCGGCCCGGTCCAGGGCCTGCTGCTCGGTGTCGCACGTCAGCAGGCCGAAACCGACGGGAAGCCCGGTGTGCACGCTGACGTCGGTCAAGCCCTCGGTGGCCGCCTGGCACACGTAGTCGAAATGTGGGGTCCCCCCGCGGATCACGACGCCGAGCGCGACCAGCGCATCGAACTTCCCCGATCGCGCCAACCGGGCGCACGCCACCGGCAGCTCGAAGCTACCGGGCACCCGCACCTGCGTGATCCGCGCGACGCCGGCCTGCTCCAGCGCCCGCGCGGCACCGGCCCGCAGACCGTCCATCACCTGGGGGTGCCAGGACGCCGAGACGACGGCCACCCGCAGACCGGTGCCGTTGACGCGCACCGTTGGTGCTCCAGAACCGCTCATGACGTTCTCCTCAAGGACGACGGGGGTGGCTGTGCCGCGCGGTAGGCGACGAGCTCGGCGACGGTCAACACGGGCAGCTGGTGAGTGTTTCCCAGGGCACGGACCGCGTCGCCGCGCAGCATTTCGCCCTCGTCGTCCACCAGTTCGGCGATGGCGGCAACGGGGGTCAGACCGGCCAGCTGACACAACTCCACGGCCGACTCGGTGTGTCCCGGTCGTTCCAACACACCGCCGTTTCGGGCGCGCAACGGCACCACGTGTCCGGGGCGGATGAGGTCACCCGCCTTCGACGTCGCATCGCCCAGAACCCCGACGGTGCGGGCCCGGTCGGTGGCGCTGATCCCGGTGCTGACCCCGACCGCAGCGTCCACGGTGACCGCGTATGCCGTCCGCAGCGGGTCTTCGTTGTCGCGGACCATCAGCGGCAGGTCCAGCCGGTCCGCCCAGCTCTGCGGCATCGGAGCGCAGATATACCCCGACGTGTGCCGCACCGTCCAGCCCATCCAGGCGGTGGTGAGCGTCTGCGCGGACAGGATCACGTCACCCTCGTTCTCGCGGTGCACGTCGTCCAACACCAGGACGGGTCGCCCTGCGCGCAGGGCGTCGAAGGCGCTGAGGACCACGGAGGCCACGTCGGTCATCGGCCTGCTCCCCCCACGAGCCGTTCGACGTACTTGGCCAGCACGTCGACCTCCACGTTGACGCGATCCCCCACGGCCCGATCTCCCAGCGTGGTCATCGACAAGGTGGTGGGGATCAAGGACACCGACAGACTCGCGGCCGCCCCTGCTCCGCCGTCGTTGAGGTCACTGACGGTCAACGAGACTCCGTCGAGGGTGATCGACCCCTTCAGGACGACGTAGCGGGCGATCTCAGCGGGCAGCTCGAACGTCAAGACGTCCCATTTTTCTCCCGGTTGCCGGCTGAGCAACCTCGTGGTGGTGTCGATATGCCCCTGGACCACATGCCCCCCGAAGCGTCCGTCGCTGCGCAGGGCGCGCTCGAGGTTGACCGCTCCGCCGATGCCCAGGTCTCCGATGCTGCTGCGGGCCAAGGTTTCGGCCATCACGTCGGTGCTGAACTCACCGTCGTCGAAGTCCGTCACCGTCAGACAGACGCCGTTGACGCTGATGGAGTCACCGTGGCCAAGACCGGCGGTGACGACGGCGCCGCGGATGCGGACCCTGGCGGAGTCGGCCAAGTGGTCGATGGACACGACCTCACCCAGCTCTTCGACGATTCCGGTGAACACGGTGACTCACTCCTGCTGGGGGGATGGGCGGGGATGCGCGGTGATCCGGATGTCCGGGCCAATGGGGGCGACGTCGACGATGTCGAGTCGGGCGATGTCGGCCATCGTGGCGATGCCCAGGTCGCCGACGGCGGTGGCACCCGAACCGAGGAGTGCGGGCGCGAGGTAGGCCACGACTTCATCGACGCACCCGGCTCGCCACATCGCTGAGGAAAGCGTGGGGCCGCCCTCGAGCAGGACGCGACGCACCCCGCGGGTATGCAGTGCACTCAGCGCCTCGCTGACGTCGTCGCTGCGCAGCAGGAGCGGCGGCTGCACGGCGCCCACCTGTTCGGTGCTCTGGGCGTGTAGTCGAGCATCCGCGGGCAGGTCCCGCCGACCCAGGACGACCCGAAGCGGTTGGTCGGCATACAGCGAGCCGTCCGCCCGCCGGGCGGTCAGCGTGGGGTCATCGGCCAGTGCCGTGCCGGTGCCGATCATGATCGCGCCGCAGCGCGAGCGCAGCTGGTGTCCATCGGCGCGGGACTGAGCCGACGTCACCCACGCGCTCGAGCCGTCCCCGGCCGCGACCCGCCCGTCCAGCGTGGCGGCGAACTTCCAGGTCACCCAGGGTCGCTGGTTGCGAGCCGCGAAGACCCAGTGCCGCACCACCGCCTCGGCTTCGGGCAGGGGAACGTGATCCACCTGGACGCCTTTGCCCGCCAACCAGTCGGCCCCCCCAGCGGCCCGGGCGTCCGGGTCGGCCACCGCATAGACCACCCGCTGGATGCCCGCAAGCCACAGCGCCTGAGCGCACGGCGGGGTGCGGCCGTGGTGGGCGCAGGGTTCCAGGCTGACGTACGCCGTGCCGCCGCGAGCCCGCTCTCCCGCCTCACCGAGCGCGACCACCTCGGCGTGCGGGGTGCCCGCGCCTTCGTGATGACCGACCCCGACGACCTGCCCGTCGGTGTCCAGGATCAGCGACCCGACGCGCGGGTTGGGGTTGGCTTCCGGGCCACGCAGTGCGGCCACCAGGCACCGGCGCAGCAGGTCGGCGTCCACCTCGACCTGCGCAGCGGAGGACACGGCGGCACTCATCGGGTTCACCTGGTCTTCACCGCTTCCCTCGCTCGTTGCTGGTGTCCAGCTCCGGGGGGTCAGCATGGCGCCGACGGCACACGGGAAAGGCAGACCGTCGCCTCGTGGTGAAGTTCACCGTCGAGGTGACCAGCCGATCACCGACCTGCGTGATGCAGGGCCACGCGCGCCTACCATCCGGACTTTCACCGTCGGTCCTGGAGTTTCACCAGGTCAACCGGCCGCTGGTTGCGGTCGGGTCGCGGACTGTCACCGCCGGCTCGGAGTTGCACCGACCCCGGAGCGCGTTCTGTTGAGCAGAATACCCCCCGGCGGAGCCGTGGGACTACCCACAGCTCACGTCACCCACCGCGGGTGCGTCGACGGTCAGCCCCGCACGTCGAACACGGTCATTCGGTCTCGAACTCCACCAGGTCTGCCCGGGCGGCGTAGTCGCCGGCCTGGCTGGTCCACCACGCCTGGGTCGTGCGCAGGTGCGTGGGCGGATCCAGCGCTCCAGCGCAGATCGAGGTGGTTTCCGGGGTGTGACTGGATCGCCAGAACAACGAGGACCCGCATGTCGCGCAAAACGCGTACGCAGCCTCTGGTACGGGGTGATACCACCGGAGCGAGGACTGTCCACTCTCGACCACCACGTCGACGGTCCGGGCGGCCGTGGCCGCCATGTGGTGGCCGGTGAAGCGTCGACATCTCACACAGTGACAGTTGAAGACGTCTCGGAGCGGGCCGGTGATCGTGAACGTCACGGCCTGGCAGAGACACTCCCCTCGGACGGTGTCCACCCCGCAATCATGCCCCGGGGACCCGCTGCCCCCGCGGGCGGTGGATGCGCGGTCGACGGCGCAGGGAATGTCCGAGGTGGGGGGTATCGTTCACTGCCCGATGAGCCAAGGCCCTTTGATCGTCCAGTCCGACAAGACCCTCCTGCTCGAGGTGGACCACCCGGGCGCGGACGATGCACGTCGCGCGGTCGCGCCGTTCGCCGAGCTGGAACGCGCGCCGGAGCACGTCCACACCTACCGGGTGACCCCGTTAGGCCTGTGGAACGCGCGCGCTGCAGGTCACGACGCGGAGCAGGTCGTGGACGCCTTGGTGCGGCACAGCCGGTATCCGGTGCCGAACGCCCTGTTGGTCGACATCGCCGAGACGATGGATCGCTACGGGCGGCTCACCTTGGAGCTAGCCGACCCCGACCCCGACCGTGACTCAGCCGCTGGTGCCGACAGCGGTGATCCGGTCCGTCGTTTGGTGCTGCGCACCACGGATCGCGCGGTGCTTGCCGAGATCCTGCGACACAAGAAGATCCGACCTCTGATCGGGGATCGCATCGATGCGGACACGGTTGCTGTGCACCCGTCCGAGCGCGGACACCTCAAGCAGGAGCTGCTCAAGGTCGGCTGGCCCGCCGAGGACTTGGCCGGCTACGTCAACGGCGAGGCCCATCCGATCACGTTGGACCTGGACGGCTGGACCATGCGGCCCTATCAGGAGCAGGCGGTCAACGGATTCTGGGACGGGGGCTCCGGGGTGGTGGTCCTGCCCTGCGGAGCCGGCAAGACCATCGTCGGCGCCGCGGCGATGGCCAAATCAGGCACGACGACGCTGATCTTGGTCACCAACACCGTCGCGGCCCGGCAGTGGCGGGATGAGCTGCTCGCTCGGACATCCTTGACCGAGGAGGAGATCGGCGAATACAGCGGCTCACGCAAGGAGATCCGCCCCGTGACGATCGCCACGTACCAAGTGCTGACGCTGAAACGCAAGGGCATCTATCCCCACCTGGACCTCTTGGATGCGCGCGACTGGGGGCTGATCCTGTACGACGAGGTCCACCTGCTGCCCGCCCCCATCTTCCGGATGACGGCGGACCTGCAGGCCCGCCGCCGGTTGGGCTTGACGGCGACGCTGGTCCGTGAGGACGGCCGCGAGTCCGACGTCTTCTCACTCATCGGCCCCAAACGCTTCGACGCGCCGTGGAAGGACATCGAGGCGCAGGGATACATCGCCCCAGCCGACTGCGTCGAGGTGCGCGTGAGCCTGCCGGAGCCGATGCGGATGGCGTATGCCGTCGCCGAGCCCGAGGAGCGCTATCGCTTCGCGTCCTGCGCCAGCGACAAGGACGCGGTGGTCCAGCGACTGGTCGCCCGGCATACCGAGGCGCAGACGCTGGTCATCGGGCAGTACATCGACCAGCTCGAGTCGTTGGCGGCGCGCTTGGACGCCCCGTTGATCACGGGGTCGACCACGGTGGCCGAACGCCAGAAACTGTTCGGTCAGTTCCGGGATGGCACCATCTCCCTGCTGGTGGTCAGCAAGGTGGCGAACTTCTCCATCGACCTGCCCGAGGCCTCGGTGGCCATCCAGGTGTCCGGGACCTTCGGCTCCCGTCAGGAGGAGGCACAGCGACTGGGGCGGGTGCTGCGGCCCAAGGGCGATGGCCGGACCGCCCATTTCTACACGATCGTCTCGCGAGACACCGTGGACGCCGATTTCGCGGCCCACCGCCAGCGGTTCCTCGCTGAGCAGGGCTACGGATATCGGATCGTCGATGCCGACGACCTGGACGAACTGACCTCAGCGACCTAACCTCTCCCAGCCATGTCTCAGTAAACTCCCAGGATTAATGCTGACAATGGACCGATGACCACGCCAGAGGCCACCCTGCTCGTCGTTGAAGACGAGACGAACATCCGCGAGCTGCTCTCCACCAGCCTCAAGTTCGCCGGGTTCGAAGTGCACGCCGCCGCCGACGGTGCCACCGCCTTGCAGCTGGCCCAGGAGCACGACCCCGACCTTGCCGTGATGGACGTCATGCTTCCGGACATGGATGGCTTTGCGGTCACCCGCCGGCTGCGCGAGACCGGCCGCGAGCTGCCCATCCTGTTCCTCACGGCCCGCGACTCCCTGGAGGACAAAGTCACCGGGTTGACGGTCGGCGGCGACGACTACGTCACGAAACCGTTCAGTCTGGAGGAGGTCGTCGCCCGCATCCGTGCGGTGCTGCGGCGCACCCAGGACGGACAGCCCGAGGACGACATGACCCTGCGCGTCGCCGATCTGGAGCTGGACGAGGACAGCCACGAGGTGCGCCGCGGCGGCACCGTGATCGAGGTGTCCCCCACCGAGTTCAAGTTGCTGCGCTATTTGATGGTCAACTCCGGTCGCGTGCTGTCCAAGACGCAGATTCTGGACCACGTCTGGGACTACGACTTTCGTGGGGAGATGGGGATCGTCGAGTCCTACATCTCCTATCTGCGCCGCAAGATCGACCGTGATCCGGACACCGAGCCGCTGATCCACACCAAACGCGGCGTCGGATACGTCCTGCGCGCACCGCGCAGCTGAGCCCGTGGGCCTCGTCGGCTCGGCCAAGGCGACGGCATACCGGCATCTGCACGCCCTTTCGCTGACCAAGCGATTGGTGACCGTCGTGGTGGTCATGGTCCTGGTGGCCTATCTGGTCACCGCCTCGGTGACCACCATGTTCCTGCGCGGCTATCTCACCGACCGGTTGGATAGTGACCTGCAGCAAGACATCGGCGCCCTGGGCAACTTCGCCTACGCCCGCTCGGTGGCCGGTGGCGCGTTCGTGGCCGCCAACGTCCCCAACAGCTACTACGTCGTGATCACCCCCCGCGCCGAGGGCTCCACTCCGTTTCCGTTCGTCACCGAGGCCACCAACCCCGATCACCCGGACCTGGGTCGCATCGAGTTCGATGACCCCACCATCGACCGCGACCCGTTCACCGTCGAAGCCCCGGGCGGGACCAACTGGCGGGTGGCCACCGAGCAGCTGTCCAACGGTGCCGGGACCGTCGCCGTCGCCGTGCCGATGACCCCGATCGAGAACACCGTCAAGCAGCTGTGGGTGCTGACCTTCCTGGTCGGGCTGGCCACCTTGACCGCCGTCTCCCTGCTCGGCTGGCTGGCCGTGCGCCGGGCCTTCCGGCCGCTGACCAAGATCGAGGACACCGCCTCGGCCATCGCCGCCGGCGACCTCACTCGCCGAGTTCCCACCCCCGCGGCGCAAGACGAAGTGTCCTCGCTGTCGGACTCCCTGAACATCATGTTGGCCGACATCGAGCAGGCCTTCGCGGTGCGCAAGGCCTCCGAGCAGCGGATGAGGCAGTTCGTGGCCGACGCCTCCCACGAGCTGCGCACGCCGCTGGCAACGGTCCGGGGTTATGCCGAGTTGTATCGCGTGGGCGGGGTGCGTGAGCCCGATGACGTCGCCGCAGCCATGCGGCGCATCGAGAACGAAGCCACCCGGATGACCCAGCTCGTCGAATCTCTGCTGTTGCTCACGCGCTGGGACAGCATCGGTCAGTTGGCCCGCGAACCGGTCGACCTGACGGTGCTGAGCTCCGATGTGGTCCAGGACGCCAGGGTGCGGGCCCCGCAGCGGGCGGTGCGGTTGGTGCCCCTGGGGGCAGGCAGTGGGCGGCCGATCGCGCTCGGCGACGACGGAGCGCTGCGCCAGGTGCTGACCAATCTCGTCGCGAACGCCATGGCCCACACCCCCGAAGGGACCGACATCGAGGTCGCGCTCGGAGTGCAGTCCGCCCGCTGCGTCGTCGAGGTCCGCGACCATGGCGTGGGCATCGACCCCACCAGTGCCGCGCGGGTCTTCGAGCGCTTCTATCGCGCCGACGCCGGACGGACCAGGGAGCGTGGCGGCAGTGGACTCGGGCTTGCCATCGTCGCAACGATCGTGGCCCGTCACGACGGGACCGTGCGGCACACTCCCACTGCCGGCGGAGGGGCGACGTTCCGAGTGGAGTTGCCGCGGCAGTCACGGACCGAGCAGATCGAGCAGGACGAGGAGTTCGACTCCGACGAGGTCGACGCGGACGATGGTGACTCCGAGGATGGCCCATCCCGGAACGACGAGGCGCCGTCGCGCGCGGGGACCGTGCCGGACACGGGGCGCAATTCGAGGTCTCGTCGCTGATCGGCGTCCAGCAGACGTCCAGCAAAAGGCCAGCAACTGCCGAGGCGGAGGGTGTCTGATGTGGGGGTGGCTCAGCCGCACCCATCGACACATCTCACCTCATGGAGGAACTCATGTCCGCGACTTCGACTCATCGGCGAGCGCGGCTGGTCGATCTGACCGCTGTCGGTCTGTTGTCCGCCGTCCTGGCGGCGGGCGGCACCTACGGCATCGTTGCGGCGCAGGGCGATGCCCCGCTCATCACGTCGCCCGGTGGCAGCGTCTCAGCCGACGCGTCGCCGGGAGTCGACCCGAACGCCACGCCTGCGGCATACGTCGATGGCCTGGATT
>JBASAZ010000168.1:0-28718 GCA_049650845.1 Ornithinimicrobium sp. | reverse complement strand
TGCGGCCAAGATCTCATCGCGGTGAGCGCCTTCGGCGTACTCGGCTATCTTGACCTTGATATCGCCGCCGTCGTGCTGGGCGGAGCGGCCGGCATCCCGGCCGGTTGGCTCGTGGGAGACCGGTTGATGCGGACGATGTCGGAGCAACAGTTCCGCACGGTAGTGATGCTGGTCCTGGTGACCACGGCCGTCGTGACCCTGCTCGGCCTGGCCCTTTGAGTCTGCCGGCTTCACCCCGACGCCGGCGGAGGGGGCGTCTCGTCCAGCGTTGGCTGGCGGCGCAGCACCGCTGGCAACCGCCTACTTCAGTCCTCGAGACCTCGATCTCTGCGGCTCACTGAGGCACCGGTCAAGGCGAACCACGCCTCCAGGGCAGAGGCCGGCGACCCGGTGTCAGATCGATCGCGCCCAGGCGCCGTACAGCGGGTCCCGTCCCAGGCGCCGATTGGTCCGTAATGCCGTCATCACGTCCTCAAAGCCAGCTTGTTCCAGGTATGCCCGGGCGATCGCGACCCGTCCGTCCTCGTCGGTGGCCAGCCACCCGCGGACCGCCTTGGTCGGGAAGCACCGGTTGCTGAAGGTGAGCACCACGACGGCACCGGGTCGCAGCACCCGCGCCGCCTCGCGCAGCACCTCGACCGGATGGATGAGGTAGTCGACGGACACGCAACAGACCACCGCGTCAAACGCCGCATCGTCGAACGGCAGGCGGGGATCGACGTTGAGATCGTGCACGACGACCTGGTCGGCCATGGGATTCGCCTGCAGCTCGACTCCGTTCATGCCCAGCGCAACCAGCCCACCGGTGGGCTTCTTAGAGAGGTGGGACACCCACGATGACATCAGGTCCAGGACCCTGCCGTCTGGCACCCCCAGCTCGTCGTACAGTTCGCTGACCGCCGCGATCGCACCGTCGTCGATATGGGTGACCAGGCGCGGAGGCGCGTAGAAGTCGGCGTCGTCGGTGCGGTCTTGTCGGTCGAAGAAACCACGTGGCCAGCGCTCTGGTGCCATAACTGCATCCTGCCTCAGTCCTGCGTGCCTCGATCTCCTGATCGCGATCCTCAGCCGACAGATAGTCCGGTCACGATCGATTACGTGGGAGCGCCGCCGACCTCCGATGGCACAGCCCGGTCTTCACGCCCACGCGGATCGAACCCACCTGCTAACGTCGAATTCCCCTCGGCGCTGGGACCTCGCGGCGCCGAACCCAACACAGCGAGGAGATTCGCATGGCTACCTACGATGTGGGCGATCGCTCAGCGATCGTGACCGGCGCGGGCTCGGGTATCGGGCGCAGCATTGCCCTAACTCTGGCGGCAAACGGCGCCTCCGTTCTCGCCGCTGACCTCGACGCGGATGCCGCGCATGCCGTCGTGTCGGAGATCACGGAGGCCGGCGGGACCGCCTCGGCGCACGTCGGTGACGTCTCCGAGCCCAATGATGCGGCCGCTGTCGTGACAGCGGCACAAGAGCTCGGGCCGCTCGGGATCGCGGTCAACAATGCCGGGATCGGCGGCGCCGCCGCCCTGATCGGGGAATACCCCTTGGAGAGCTGGCACAAGGTCCTCGACGTCAACCTGAGCGCAGCCATGTACGGCATGCGGGCGCAGTTGCCGGTGATGGCCGCCAATGGTGGCGGCAGCATCGTGAACATGGCCTCGATTCTCGGCAGCCTCGGATTTCCGACCGCCTCGGCATACGTCGCGGCCAAGCACGGTCTGGTCGGGTTGACGAAGAACGCGGCACTGGAGTATGCCGCCCAAGGAGTGCGCGTCAATTCCGTGGGCCCTGGGTTCATCAAGACGCCATTGCTTGAAGCAAACCTCGACGAGGCGACCCTGGAGATGCTCGAGGGCAAGCACGCGCTCGGTCGCCTCGGCGAGCCCCACGAGGTGGCGGCGCTCGTCGCGTTCCTGTGCTCCGACGCAGCCTCCTTCATCACGGGGAGTTATCACCTCGTCGATGGTGGCTACACCGCGCAATAGCCCGTGGATCCCGGGTCGGCTAGTGGCTTCGCAGCGGCTTGCCGGTCAGGTGGCGGCCCATACACTGCGCCGGTTCCAGGTGGGCAAAGCCCGGGCCAGGTCCCGTGGCCCGGTCACGAAGATCGCGCCGGCGCGGAGCGCGTGCGCCCATTCGAGCCTTCCCAGGTGCCACCCGGCGAGTGCGGTGGACTCACCGGTGACCACCAGATCCACGTCCATTCCGGGGTCGGTCAGGCAGACCTCTGACTCCGCCCGGTCGAAGATCACCCACATCTGGTGCTGCTTGGGCGGTTGGTCGGTGAACACGAAGCGAGTCACTACTCGCCGTGGGGGCAGTCGCTCCACAGCCAGGTAGCGGTGACACCAGTTGTGCAGCAAAAAACCCGGGTCGCTGTCCTCCGGGTTGAGCTCGAACCACTCCTCGGCCCAGGTGCCCATCGCCACCAGCACGGGACGCAGCGCCATACCGGCGCGGGTCGGATGGTAAAGGTGGCCCCGGCCGCGGGGGTGAGGATCGATCGTGATGACGCCGACCCGTTCCAGTTCTCGCAGCCGCGCGGTGAGCAGCGTTCGCGACATGCCCGGCGCACCGTCGGCGAGTTCGGTGAAGGTCTCAGCTCCGGTGATCAGGTTGCGCACCACAATCGGCGTCCACCGTTCGGCCATGACTTGTGAGGCTCGTGCGATGGGACAGTACTGCCGGTAGGTGCGCATGGACCATTCTCCCCGCCCTGACGTCTCCAGACCAGTACACATTTAGTCCTATTGAGGGCTGTCGACTTGGGCCAGACTCGAGGTAACCGCACCCCCACACTCGGTTGGAGGCCGCTGTGAACTCGGAATCGCACCCTTCGGTCTCGCACCCGGCGGAGGTCTACCGCATCCACCACCAGCTGATGTCCGACGCCGATCTCGTCGGCAGGATGCTGCGCACGAGCGACGGTGCCGCGGTCCACGTCATCGACCGAGGAGCAGGGACACCGGTGCTGATGATTCACGGCTCAGGCAGCCCAGGACTGTTCTGGCTGCCGCTTCTGCGCCGACTCGACGCCATACGGGCGATCGTGGTCGACCGGCCGGGTTTCGGATTGAGCGATCCCAGCGCCGCCAACCTCAGCCCCGCAGGCAGTGTCGTGTGGATCGGCGACGTGCTTGACGCCCTCGAGCTCCCCTCGGCCGTCATTCTCGGGCACTCGATGGGCGGGTTGTGGGCGTTGCGCCTGGCTCGAGCTCACCCTGACCGTGTGCGCGGTCTGGTCATGGTGGGCACCCCCTCCTTGCCGGGCACGAAGGCACCGCTTCCGTTTCGGTTGCTCGGCACCCCGGGGATTCGGGGGTTGCTCGCCCGACAGCGCGAGACCCCGGCCTCTTTTCGCCGGTTCGCGTCGATGGTCGGCGAAGGAAACACCGTCGGCGATCATCCCGAGCTGATCGATCTCATGGTTGCGGTGGGCAACGACCCCGTGGCCGGCAAAGCCCTACGACACGAGGTCGGGGCGTTGCTCTCACCGTGGGCGCTGCTGAGCCACACCGGCTTTCGGCGCGAGGCTCGCATCACCGAGGCGCATCTTCGCGAATTCACCGTGCCCACCCTGCTGCTGTGGGGAAACGCTGACCCGGTGGGAAACGGCACCGTCGCCCACCGGATCCAACGACTCATCCCCGGCGCAGAGCTGCACGTCGTCCCCGGTGGACACGCGCCCTGGCTGGGCCAGCCGGGCGCGGTCGCCAGCGCACTCCTGGACTGGGTCCAGCGGCTCGGGGAGTAGGACGAGTGGCGTCCACACGGCCGAAGCGTGCGTCATCCATCATCACGACCCGGGAGGGGCGCTCCGTTCAAGAACGCGTCGTATGCCGCACGAGCGTCGTGGTCGGTGTTGTGGCCCGACTTCAGCTGGACGAACATGAGTCGCTGAGCCATTGCTCGTTCTGCCCTTCAGACGTTGAAGCGGAACTCGACCACGTCGCCGTCAGCCATGACGTAGTCCTTGCCCTCGATCCGGACCTTGCCTGCGGCTTTGGCGTCGGCCATCGACCCGGTGGTGTCCAGGTCACCAAAGGAGACCACCTCGGCCTTGATGAAGCCCCGCTGGAAGTCGGTGTGGATCACCCCGGCCGCCTGCGGAGCGGTGAAGCCCTTGCGGATGGTCCAGGCACGGGATTCCTTGGGACCTGCGGTGAGATAGGTCTGCAGACCGAGGGTGTCGAATCCGATACGAGCCAGTTGGTCCAGTCCGGGCTCCTGCACCCCGACGGATTCCAACAGCTCGGCGGCCTCTTCGGCGTCCAGCTCGGCCAGGTCTGACTCGAGCTTGGCGTTGAGATAGATCGCTTCGGCCGGGGCCACCAGCGCAGCCAACGAGTCCTGCAGCGCGTCGTCGGTCAAGCCGTCCTCGTCCAGGTTGAAGACGTAGAGGAAGGGCTTGGTCGTAAGCAGTCCCAGCGTCCGGGCGTGCTCAGCCTCCACCCCGGCTGCCGCACCCCCGGCATACAGCGTGATCCCCTGCTCGAGAACCCCCTGGGCGGCGAGTGCGGTGTCCAGCACCGCCTTGTCGGTCTTCTTGCCCTTGACCTCTTTTTCCAGACGAGGGATGGCGTTCTCCACCGTCTGCATGTCGGCCAGGATCAGCTCGGTGTTGATCGTGTCGATGTCGTCTTTCGGTGAGACCTTGCCGTCCACGTGCACGACATCGTCGTCGGCGAAGGCGCGCACGACCTGGCAGATCGCGTCGGCCTCGCGGATGGTCGCCAAGAACTTGTTGCCCAGGCCTTCCCCTTCCGAGGCCCCCCGCACGATCCCGGCGATGTCCACGAACGACACGGTGGCCGGGAGGATCTTGGCGCTGCGGAAGATCTCGGCCAGCCGGGTCAGCCTGGCGTCGCCCAGCGGGACGACCCCGATGTTCGGCTCGATGGTGGCGAACGGATAGTTCGCCGCCAGCACGGAGTTCTTGGTCAGCGCGTTGAAGAGGGTGGACTTGCCCACGTTGGGGAGTCCGACGATTCCGATGGAGAGTGCCACGGGGACAAGAGTCTAGCGCCGCCCTTGCCCCCACCGGGCCGAACCGGCGGTTGAGTTGATAGCGGCTCAGTCGCTGGCGGCAGGAGGGAAGCCCCCAGTGGCAATCGGGCCCCAGCGCTCGATGGTGACCCGGATCAACGACTTGCCCTGACGCTGCATCGCCTCGCGGTATTCGTCCCAGTCGGGGTGTTCTCCGGAGATGCTGCGGAAGTAGTCGACCAGCGGGTCTAACGCCTCCGGGAGGTCCAGGACCTCCGCCACGCCGTCGAGCTGCACGTACGGCCCGTCCCAGTCATCGGAGTGGATCACCATCGAGACCTCGGGCGTCGCCCGGATGTTGGCGACCTTGGCCCGTTGGGGATAGGTGGAGATGACCACACGCCCCTGATCGTCCATCCCGCAGGAGACCGGAGACATCTGCAGTCCCCCGCTGCGCCGATAGGTCACCAGTGTGGCGTGGTGGCGGGCGCCCACGAAGTGCTCCATCTCCGGGCGCGAGACATGGTCAGCGGTCGCGATGTTGGCAGCCATGCCCCCACCTTATGAGCCACGCCTCCCCAGGTGTGTCGGTGCCCCGTGTCACGGTGAGGTCATGGACATTCTCTGGGTATGCAGCGTGCTGGCGGCGTTGGTCGTGGGCGCCGCGTTAGGCGCGATCCTGGGTGGACGACTGGCGCGTTCGACAGAACGGCAGCGACACATCGCCCAGGTGGCCTCGCTACGCGGGGAGCGTGACCTGCTGGCCAGTCAACTGGACCGCGAGCAGGCCGGAAGTGCCGAAGACCGGGCGATCGCAGCCGAGCTGGCACCACTGCGGCACACCCTGGACCGGGTGGCCGAGCACGTCAACGCCCTGGAACGGGACCGGGTCCAGCAGTTCGGTGCCCTCGGGGCCGCGCTGAAGGACGTCGCCGCGCAAACCGGCTCACTGGGGCAGGAGACCGCCACCCTGTCCGGCGCGCTGAACTCCTCCGGGGTTCGTGGCGTGTGGGGTGAAGCGCAGCTTCGCCGCGTGTTGCAGCACGCCGGCATGATGGCCCGCTGCGACTTCGATGAGCAGGTCAGCGCAACCACCCGACACGACGCCTCCGTGCGGCCGGACGTGGTCGTGCACCTGCCCGGCGACACGTCGCTCGTGATCGACGCCAAAGCGCCGCTGGACGCCTTCTTGAAGGCCCAGGGCGCGCAGGTGTCACCGGCAGAGCGTGATCAGTTCCTCAAGGAGCACGCCACCGCTCTGCGACGTCACGTCGACACGCTGGTGTCCAAGGCCTACTGGAGCGCCTTCGACAACAGCCCCGAGCTGGTCGTGTGCTTCGTGCCCAGCGACGCCGTCCTGGCCAGCGCACTGCAGACCCAACCCGAGCTTTACGACCACGCCCAGGCGCGCAAGATCGTGTTGGCTTCCCCTGCCACGCTGCTCGCGGTGCTGCGAGCGACAGCATTCGCCTGGCAGCAGGAGGCACTGAACACCAACGCCCAAGACGTGCTGCGCCTCGGCAGCGAGTTGCACACCCGCCTGGGCACCATGGGCAAACACGTCAACGCCATGGGAGCCAGCCTGCGCAAGTCTGTCGAGACCTACAACCAGTTCGTCGGCACGATGGAGTCCCGGGTGATGGTGACCAGTCGCAAGATGGCTGACCTGGGTGTGGTCGCCGAACCTGTCGCCGCCATCAGCCCGGTGGACTCGGCGGTGCGGCCGTTGACCCACGCCGACCTGTTGGCCACCGAGCTGGACGACGCGACCCCACGTCGCCAGGAGATCGTCGCCCAGGAGGCGGTGTTGCGATCACCGGAGCGCAAGACGGGTTGAGCCGGTTGAGCCCACGTCTAGTGCAGTGAGCCCGGATCGTGTCGGACCTTGGCCGCCTCTTTGCCGTCACGCGCCTTCAAGTCGCGGCGGATCTCGTTGGGCAGCGAGAACATCAGTGACTCCTCCGCGGCGGTGACCAAGGCCACATCGGCGTAGCCGCGAGCCGCCAACCACTCCAGAACCTCACGGACCAACAACTCGGGCACGCTCGCCCCGCTGGTGACGCCCACCGTTCTCACACCGTCAAGCCATTCGTCGTGGATCTCGTCCGCGTAGTCCACCAGGTGCCCGTCCCGCGATCCGTGCTCCAGGGCGACCTCGACCAGCCGCACCGAGTTGGATGAGTTCGTCGACCCGACCACGATCATCAGGTCGCACTCGGAAGCCATCTGCTTCACCGCCACCTGGCGGTTCTGGGTGGCGTAGCAGATGTCGTCACTCGGCGGGTCCTGCAGCGCGGGGAACTTCTCCCGCAGCCGGCGCACCGTCTCCATCGTCTCGTCCACGGACAGCGTGGTCTGCGAGAGCCAGATGACCCGTTCCGGGTCGCGCACCTGCACGCCGTCGACTTCGGCCGGGCTCTGCACCAACGTGATGTTGTCCGGGGCCTCGCCGGCCGTGCCTTCGACCTCTTCGTGCCCCTCGTGACCGATCAGCAGGATGTCGTAGTCCTCTTTGGCGAAACGCACTGCCTCACGGTGCACCTTGGTCACCAGCGGGCACGTGGCGTCGATGGTCGTGAGGTTCAACGTCTTGGCTTCTTCGTGCACCACCGGCGCGACCCCGTGGGCGGAGAAGATCACCGTCTCACCCTCCGGGACCTGGTCGGTCTCATCGACGAAGATGGCGCCGCGCTTCTCCAGGGTGGCGACCACGTGCTTGTTGTGCACGATCTGCTTGCGGACGTAGATCGGGGCGCCGTAGAGGTCCAGAGCCTTCTCGACCGTGATCACCGCTCGATCCACACCCGCGCAATACCCCCGGGGAGCGGCGAGCAACACCCGCTTCTCGGCCTGCGGCGCAGCGCCGTCGGCAGCGTCGGGCACGGTGGGGGTTATCGGCTGAGCAGGTGAAATCACTGCCCCATCGTAAAGGCGCCACCTTCGAGAGCACTGAACGCCCAGCCCAGCACGCCCATGTCAGAGCCCTGGGCCATGATGAGGACATGACTTCGCCTTCGACTTCTGCAGCGCCGAACACACCCCGGCAGCTGGCCGATGCCTACGTGCACGAGATGGCCGACCTCGATCCCAGTCTGGCCACCATGCTGGGCCTGACCACCCACGACGACCGCGTGCCCGACTTCTCCCCCCAGGGCCATCAGGCCATCGCGGACCTGATGACCCGCACGTTGAGCGGGCTCACCGACCTTGAGGAGGCCGCTGCCAGCACCGGGGGCTTCGATGAGCTGGAGTACCGGTGCGCGGTGCTCTTGCGCGAACGGCTCACCGTGGAGCTCGATGCCCACGAGGCCGGGGAGCACCTGCGCGAGATGCGCAACATCTTTGGCCCACCACAGCGCGTGCGTCAGCTGTTCTCGATGATGCCGACCCGCACGCAGCAGGATTGGGAGTGCGTCGCGGCGCGGATGGCCAAGGTGCCGCACGCGCTGGAGTCGTATGCCGCCGCGCTGGAGCTCGGACGTACCCGTGGCCTACTGGCGGCGCCCCTGCAGGTCCAGACGTTGGCCGACCAGCTGACCGACTGGATCACGACCGGGTGGTTCGCCGAGTTCGTCGAATCGGGCGCCACGGCATACCCCGACGTGGCGACACGTCTCAGCGACGCGGCTGCGGCCGCCGCGGATGGCACGGGAGTGCTGCGCGACTATTTGCTGTCGACATACCTGGACTCAGCCCAGGGCACCCCGGACCCGGTGGGCGCCGAGCGCTATCGCCTCAACGCCCGCCGCTGGACCGGGGCCGACCTCGACCTGGAGGAGGCGTACGCCTGGGGATGGCAGGAGTTCTTGGACCTGCGAGCGCAGATGGAGCAGGTCGCCGAGGCCATCGCACCCGGGTCCACCCCGGTCGAAGCGATGCGGCACCTGGACCAGCACGGCGAGGCCGTGGAAGGGGTCGAGGAGATCCGCGAGCGGCTGCAACGGATGATGGATCAGGCCATTGAGGATCTCGGCGGTGAGCACTTCGACATCGCCGAGCCGCTGCGGACCGTCAAGGCCCGGATCGCCCCCTCCGGCAGCGCCGCCGCGCCCTACTACAGCCGGCCCTCTCAGGACTTCGCCCGTCCCGGCCAGACCTGGCTGCCGACCCTGGGCGAGACCCGTTTCCCGCTGTATGACCTCGTCTCGACGTGGTATCACGAGGGAGTCCCCGGCCACCACCTGCAACTGGCCCAGTGGGTCTACGTCGCGCCCCAGCTCTCGCTCTTTCAAACCAGCATCGGCTCCTCCAGCGGCGCCACCGAGGGTTGGGCGTTGTATGCCGAGCGCTTCATGGACGAGCTCGGATACCTCGACACCGAGGCCAAGATGGGTTATCTGGACTGCCAGATCATGCGTGCCATCCGGGTGGTCGTCGACATCGGGATGCACCTGCAGCTGACCATCCCGGCCGACTCCGACTTCGCCCCTGGGCAACAGTGGACGCCGCAGTTGGCCACCGAGTTCTTTGCCGCCCACTGCGGGCGACCGGCATCGTTCATCGACAGCGAGATCGTGCGTTATCTGGGCTGGCCGGGGCAGGCGATCAGCTACAAGCTGGGGGAACGAGCGTGGTTGGCCGGGCGGGCCGCCGCGCAGGAAGCGGCCGCCGAGCGGGGTGAGGAGTTCGACCTGAAGGCCTGGCACATGGCGGCGTTGTCGCTCGGCGCCCTCGGGCTGGATGACCTGCAGGCCGAGCTGGGCCGACTGTGAGCAGCCGATGAGCTCGCCCGCCGGCAAGCCGCCGCTGGCCCCCACCGCCCGAGAGACCAGCGCGGAGGCACCCTGGCCGGTGCGCGTGCTGAGTCTGAAGATCGCGGACTACGTCCAAAAGATGTCGCCGCTGTGGGTCGAGGGCCAGATCGTGCAGCTCAACCGCCGGCCCGGGATGAACACGGCCTTCATCACCCTGCGCGACACCGACGTGGACATGTCCTTGTCCCTGACCATCCCGGTGCCCGCGTTGGAAGCGATGGCCGCGGACCCGCAGCCGGGATCGCGGGTCGTGGTGCACGCCAAGCCCAGCTTCTGGACCAAGCGAGGCACGCTGCAGCTCGAGGCCCGCCAGATGAGGCACATCGGGGTCGGCGAGCTGCTGGCTCGTTTGGAACACCTCAAGCAACTGCTGCGCTCCGAGGGCCTGTTCGACACCGGGCGCAAACGGCCGCTGCCCTTCCTGCCCACGCGGATCGGACTGATCGTCGGGCGCAACACCGCCGCCGAGCGTGACGTGCTGAGCAACACCCAGCGCCGCTGGCCTGCCGCGCAGTTCGAGATCCGGCAGGTCCCGATCCAGGGCGCCGACACCGTGCTGGCGGTCAGCAAGGCCCTGGCCGAGCTGGACGCCCACGGCGAGGTCGAGGTCATCGTCATCGCCCGAGGCGGCGGGTCGTTCGAGGACTTGTTGCCGTTCAGCAACGAGGCGCTCATCAGAGCCGTCTCCGGATGCCGCACACCGGTGGTCAGTGCGATCGGTCATGAGAGCGACAGCCCCCTGCTCGACTTCGTGGCCGACCTGCGCGCCTCCACCCCCACCCACGCCGCCAATGCCGTCGTCCCGGATCGCAGCGACGAGCTCAACGGTCTGCGCACGGTGCTGAGCCGGGGGCGGCGCACGCTGAGCCAGCGACTGGGCCGCGAACGGGCCACGCACATCGCCCTGATGAGCCGGCCCGTGATGGCCGACCGAGCGGCCATCGTGGCGCGCCATCGTCAGGGCATCGACAGTGCCCACCGTCGGGGCCGCAGCGCCCTGATCGGGCGACTGCGCGCCGAGCACGAGCGCGTGGGTCAACAGTCCCGCCACCTGCGGGCCGTCTCCCCCAGGCACACCCTTGACCGCGGGTATGCCGTGGTCCGCCACGTGGACGCGACCATCGTGCGCGACAGCCGCGACGTCGACCCCGACGAGCTGCTCCAGGTGACCGTGGCTCGAGGCGACTTCGCGGTCCGTCCCGTTTCCGTGGCGGATCGCTGAGCGCCGAGGCCATTAGGCTGACCCGATGGCTCAAAAGACGACCGCGGGACAACCACGCGACGAGGCCGACGGTGACCCGGGCGTGGAGGGTGACCCGCATGCCGACGCTGACTCGCGCGCAGATGGTGAGCCGGCCGCTGTAGCCGCCACGGACTCAGTGGAGGTGCTCTCGGCGGAGCCCGACCTCGCACTGGTCTCGGGGATCAGCGACCTGACCTACGAGCAGGCCCGCGAAGAGCTGATCACCATCGTGGCCAAGATCGAGTCCGGGGACGTGCCGCTGGAGGAGTCGATGCGCCTCTGGGAGCGGGGCGAAGCCCTGGCCGCGCACTGCCAGGCGAAGCTGGATGCCGCACAGGAGCAGCTCGACAAGACGGTCTCGGACGACCCACCAGCCTCCGGCTGACGGCGACTGCGCACCCGCGTCTCAGCCTGCGCTCGGGGTGGCCACCTCCAACGAGGCGATGAACTCGGCCATTTCGCCGGTGTCCGCTGTCCCGTTCACGACGGTGGTGGCCGGCTGATCGGGGCCCGGCGGAAGCACCAGGGCCACCTGCGGCACATCGTTGTCATCAATTCCGGTCCAGACCTCCCAGTCCTGGGTGCCGGTCGGCCCCACGAAGGAGACGGTGCTGTCCTGATCCTGCAGGCCGACCAACGACAACGCCAGCCATTCCTTGCCCGGGTCAACCGCCTGCCGGATCTGCACGAACTGGGTCTGCGGCGAGACCATCGCAATGCGCCACGTGTCGACCTGGTTGTTCACTCCGAACCGCACCAGCGTGCCACTCCAGCCCTCGCCCAGGTCCTTCGGGGTCCAGACCGGCCAGTCTGCTTCAGCGGCCGCGTAGGACGCCGAGGATTCGATCTCCGCCGGGCGCCGCTGCGACTCCGGGGGGTTGGGCGTGATCGCCCACACCGCGAACACCACCACCAGCACGGCGGCCAAGGAGTAGAACATGTTCTTCGCGGAGTAGGACAGCAGGCGTTTGCGCCGCTTGTCACCAGCGTCGGGCTCTCGCACTGGGGCTGCTGTGCTCACCTCCCTATGGTCGCATCCGGCCGCACCAGGTCGGTCATCAGGGATAGGGTCGGTGCAGACACCACTGCCGCTGCCACGAAGGAGTCGACTTATGGCCGAAGAGACCCGAGGCCGCCCCGACGCGGTCCTACCTGATCGCAACCTCGCTCTCGAACTCGTCCGAGTGACCGAAGCCGCCGCGTTGGCCGCCGGCCGCTGGGTCGGAATGGGCGAGAAGAACTTGGCCGACAACGCAGCGGTGGAAGCCATGCGCAAGGTCATCTCCTCCGTGGCCATGGACGGCGTGGTGGTGATCGGTGAGGGCGAGAAGGACGAGGCGCCCATGCTCTACAACGGTGAGAACGTCGGCGACGGCACCGGGCCGGCGGTCGATGTTGCCGTCGACCCGATCGACGGGACGACATTGACCGCCAAGGGCATGGACAACGCGATCGCCGTCATGGCGGTCTCCGAGCGCGGGACGATGTACGACCCCAGCGCCGTGTTCTATATGGACAAGCTGGTGGTGGGCGCCGACTGCGCCGACCGCGTGGACATCCGGTTGCCCATCGCCGAGAACGTCCGCCGGGTCGCCCGGGCCAAGAATCGTCATCCCGAGGACGTCACCGTCATCATGCTCGACCGGCCGCGACACCAGGAGTTCGCCCAACAGGTGCGTGAGGCCGGCGCCCGGTTGCGGTTCATCTCCGACGGAGACGTCGCCGGCGGGATAGCCGCCTGTCAGGAGGACAGCGGTGTCGACATGCTCCTGGGGATCGGCGGCACGCCGGAAGGCATCATCACCGCGTGCGCGGTCAAGGCCATGGGCGGCGTGATCCAGGGCAGGTTGTGGCCCAAGGACGACGAGGAGCGTCAACACGCGATCGACGCCGGGCACGACCTGGACCAGGTGCTGACCACTGACGATCTCGTCACCGGGGACAACTGCTTCTTCGTCGCCACCGGCATCACCAGCGGGGAGCTGCTCAAGGGCGTTCGATTCGGATCGGGCACGGCATACACCCACTCCCTGGTCATGCGCAGCAAATCCGGCACCATCCGCCTGATCGAGTCGGCCCACCGTTTGTCCAAGGTGGCCGCGATCGCCGACGAGTTCGCTCCCTCGCATGGCTGAGGGCCAGCACGTGAACATCGTCGCGGTCGGTGAGGCGCTGATCGACATCGTGCAGCCTCGCGACGCCGAGGCCAGCGAACACGTGGGCGGCAGCCCGGCCAACGTCGCGGTGGGCCTGGCTTCGCTGGGCCATCGCACCAGCTTGGCCACGTTCATCGGCCAGGACGAGCGGGGCGACCGCATCGCGGACTACCTCGCCGCCCGTGACGTCGCGCTCACGCCCGGCAGCCGCAGCGCCTCGCACACCTCGACCGCCAAGGCCACCCTGGACGCCGACGGTGGCGCAACCTACGACTTCGACCTGTCCTGGGACATCCCCGCCCCGGATCTGAGCAACGTCGGCCACCTGCATACCGGTTCCATCGCTGCGACCCTGCACCCTGGCGCCTCCACGGTCTTCGAGGCGATGTCCGCCGCGCGGGCTCACGGCACGGTGTCCTACGACCCCAACGCTCGGCCCAGCATCATGGGCGACGCGCACGAGGCTCGCTCCCTGATCGAGGAGCGGATCGGACGCAGCGACGTCGTCAAGGCCAGCGCCGAAGACGTGGAATGGTTGTATGCCGGAGCCTCCGTCGAGGACGTGGCCCGCCTATGGGGCCGCCTCGGACCACCGTTGGTGGTGATCACCGACGGCAGCGAAGGGGCGATCGTCCACCAGAGCCTCAGCGACCAGCAAACTCGGGTCGCGGCGCCGCGCGTGGAGGTCGTTGACACCGTCGGGGCCGGTGACTCCTTTATGGCCGGGTTGATCTCCGGGTTGCTCGACGCCGGGTTGCTCGGTTCGGCGCAGGCCCGCCAACGACTCGGCGAGGCCGCCCCCTGGGCGATCTCGAGCGCAGTGGACCGGGCGTTGTCGACCGCAGCCTTCACCATTGCTCGAGCCGGAGCTGCGGCGCCGAACCGCACCGACATCGACCTGCCCCAGGCCGACGCATAGCACCATGCCCGAGTTTCGATACACCGATCTCCTGCCGATCACTGCCACTGACACCCCTTATCGGTTGCTGACCACGCAGGGGGTCCACACCGTGGACGGACCGGGTGGCGTGCCGTACTTGTCGGTCGAGCCGGAGGTGCTGCGTCTGCTGAGCGAGACGGCGATGCACGACATCGCGCACTATCTGCGACCGGGCCATCTCGCCCAGCTGGCGCATATCCTCGACGACGAGGAAGCCAGCACCAACGACAAGTTCGTGGCCCTGGACCTGTTGAAAAACGCCAACATCGCGGCCGGGGGCGTCCTGCCGATGTGCCAGGACACCGGCACGGCAATTGCCATGGGCAAGCGAGGGCAACGGGTCATGACCCAGGGACCCGACGAGGAGGCCATTTCGCGCGGCGTCTTCGACGCCTACACCCGGCTCAACCTGCGCTACTCGCAGATGGCCCCGATCACCACGTGGGAGGAACAGAACACCGGCTCCAACTTGCCGGCCCAGATCGAGATCTACGCGGACACCACCCCGGGGCACGAGACGTCATACTCCTTCCTCTTCATGGCCAAGGGCGGCGGCTCGGCCAACAAGTCGTTCCTGTTCCAGGAAACCAAGGCGCTGCTGGATCCGGATCGCTTGCTGCGGTGGTTGGACGACAAGCTGCGCAGTCTGGGCACCTCGGCCTGCCCGCCCTATCACCTGGCCATCGTCCTGGGCGGCACCTCAGCAGAGTTCGCGCTGAAGACCGCGAAGTATGCCTCGGCCCGCTACCTCGACACCCTGCCGACGCACGGTTCGCTGTCCGGTCACGCGATCCGCGACCCCGAGCTCGAAGCCCAGGTCCACGAGCTCACCCGCAACTTCGGCATCGGCGCCCAGTTCGGCGGCAAGTACTTCTGCCATGACGTGCGGGTCATCCGTCTGCCCCGACACGGGGCCTCGTTGCCGGTCGCGATCGCGGTGTCCTGCTCGGCGGACCGGCAGATTCTGGCCAAGATCACCCCCGACGGCGTGTTCATCGAGCAGTTGGAAACCGACCCGGCCCGGTTCATGCCCGACCACGTCGATGAGGACCTGGACGCGGACAGTCACGGCGTCGGCGGCACCGGCGCCCAGTCTGCTGTCCCGATCGACCTCGATCAGCCGATGGGGGACGTGCTGGCCGAGCTGTCCAAGCACCCGGTCAAGACGCGCCTGTCGCTGAACGGGACCGTGGTGGTGGCGCGCGACCTGGCGCACGCCAAGATCAAAGAGCGCCTGGACGCCGGAGAGCCCATGCCGGACTACCTCCGCGAGCACCCCGTCTACTACGCGGGACCCGCGAAAACCCCTGTGGGTATGCCGTCCGGCTCGTTCGGGCCCACCACCGCCGGTCGGATGGACTCCTACGTCGAGCAGTTCCAAGCGGCCGGAGGCTCGAAGATCATGCTGGCCAAGGGCAATCGCTCGCGGCAGGTCACGGCGGCCTGCCAGACCCACGGCGGCTTCTACCTGGGATCGATCGGCGGCCCTGCGGCCCGGCTGGCCCAGGACTGCATCACGTCGGTGGAGACCCTCGAATACGAAGAGCTCGGCATGGAAGCCGTGTGGAAGATCGACGTCAAGGACTTCCCCGCCTTCATCGTGGTCGATGACAAGGGCAACGACTTCTTCGCCGACGTCATGCAACCGATCGCTATGACCATCAGCACCCGACCCGATATGGATTCCCAATCATGACCGAGGCCAATCACACTGATCCGGACTCCACCTTGGCCCCATCGCCCGGCGGCGAGGACGACCCGTTTGGCGACCTCCTGGTCGCCAACCGGCAGTACGCCGACGATTTCGACCATGCCGGCTTCGACGGTGTCGCCCACGCGGGGGTGGCCATCGTCACCTGCATGGACTCCCGCATCGACCCGCTGCGTATGCTCGGCCTCTCCCACGGGGACGCGAAGATCTTCCGCAACCCCGGCGGCCGGGTCACGGACGCCGCCTTGGAGGCCCTGGTGCTGGGCGTCCACCTGCTGGGGGTCGAGCGCGTCATCGTGGCCCCGCACACCCGCTGCGCGATGGCGTCGGCCAGTGAGGCCGAGCTGCAGGCACGGGTTGGCGCCTCGAGCGGCCAGGACGTGAGCTGGCAACGGTTCCAGGTCGTGCCGGACCAGCGACGGGCACTGCAAGAGGATGTCGCCCGCGTCCGCTCGCACCCGCTCATCCCCGATGAGGTCGTGGTGGGCGGGTTCCTCTTCGACGTCGATACGGGCCTGCTCGATCACCTGTACTGATCGAGCAGGCCCGCATCGGGTCGTTCCTCTGGCGTGAGTCTCAGGCGCCCTTGCCGGTCACGCTGACCTCGATGTTGCCACGGGTGGCCTTGCTGTACGGGCACATCTGGTGAGCCTTGTCGGTCAGTTCCTGGGCCTTGGCGTCGTCGACGCCGGGCACCGTGGCGACCAGGTCGACCGCGAGGCCGACGCCGGTGTCGGTCTCGCCGAACGTGACGTCCGCGGTGACCGTGGACTCGCTGGCGTCAACGCCCTCGGACTCAGCAACCTTCGCCAACGCGCCGCCGAAGCACGCCGCGTAGCCGGCCGCAAAGAGGGTTTCGGGGTTGGCCTTGCCACTGCCCGGCTTGCCCAGCGCGACGTCGACCGTGCCGTCCTCGCTCACGCTGCGTCCATCGCGGCCACCCTTGGCGGTGGCAGCAGCGGTGTAGGCGACCTTGTTCACGGTTTCCATGCTTGTCCTTTCGAGGATGAATGGGAGGAGCCGACTCAGCGGCTCCGTTGACTCAACCCGCAGGCACGCAGGAGCATTCCATCCCCTGGGGACTCACCGCGGGCCATCCCCTGGGGACTCACGGCGGGCCTCAGAGCGACAGGCGCTCCTTCACCACCGCGGCGAGGTGCTCGCTGCAGCGTTGCGCCTCCTGCGCCGTCTGGGCCTCGACCATGACCCGCACCAGCGGCTCGGTGCCCGACTTGCGCAGCAGCACCCGACCACCGGACCCCAGCTGATCTTCCACCTCGCGGACCGCCTGGTTGAGCACCTCGTCCTGGCCCACTCGTTGCTTGTCGACGTTCTGCACGTTGATCAACACCTGCGGCAGGCGGTTCATCACGCCCGCGAGCTCGGCCAACGGCTTGCCCGAGTTCACCACCCCGGCGGCCAACGACAACGCCGTGAGCACACCGTCGCCGGTGGTTCCGTGGTCGAGCATGATGACGTGCCCCGACTGCTCGCCGCCGAGGTTGAGTCCGCGTCGGCGCATCTCTTCCAGCACGTAGCGGTCACCGACCCCCGTCTGCACGACGGTGATGTGGTGCTCCTCCATTGCGCGCAACAACCCGAGGTTGCTCATGACGGTGGCCACCAGGGTGTCGTTCTTCAGCATCCCCCGCTCGTGCTGGTCGACCGCCAGGACGGCCATGATCTGGTCCCCGTCGACGATCCCACCGTCGGCGTCGACCGCCATGCACCGGTCGGCGTCCCCGTCCAGGGCCACACCAAGGTCCGCGCCGCGCTCGATCACCGCGCGCTGGAGCTGCTCCAGGTGCGTGGAGCCGTAGCCGTCGTTGATGTTCAACCCGTTGGGATCGCCCCCGATGACGTCGACTCGGGCCCCGGCGCGCCGGAAGGCCTCCGGGCCGACGTGACCGGCCGCGCCGTGTGCGGCATCGACCACGATGTGCAGACCGTCCAGCCGCACCGGCACTGCGGACAGCAGGTGCTCCATGTAGAACTCGGCGCCCTGGGGGAAGGGTTGGATGCGTCCGACCGCGGCTCCGGTGGGGCGCTCCCACTCCGCCCCCATCCGCTCGGTGATGCGGTCCTCGATCTCGTCGGCCAGCTTGTTGCCGCCGGTGGCGAAGTATTTGATGCCGTTGTCCGGCATCGCGTTGTGCGAAGCCGAGAGCATTGCGCCCATCTCCGCCGAGAGCCGCATGGTCAGGTGCGCGATGGCCGGGGTGGGCAGGATGCCCGCGTCCAGCACGTCGACGCCGGCCGAAGCCAGGCCCGCCATCACGGCGGCCCCGAGGAACTCCCCGGAGGCCCGAGAGTCCCGGCCCACCACCGCAGTGGCTCGGCGCCCCCCGTAGGTCCCCCGACCACTGAGTTCGTGCGCCACCGCAACGGACAGATTCAGCGCCAGCTCGGCGGTGACATCCCTGTTGGCCAGACCGCGCACCCCATCGGTGCCAAACAAACGTCCCATCGCTGGGGTCCTCTCATCGCCGGATCGCGAGCATCGTCGGCTGCCTCGTGCCCGGGAAAGGGACGAAGGGAGCCGATGAGAGTATGCCGCACCCACGCCGCTGACCCCACCAAACGTGGCCCGAGCTATCCACGCATCCGCTGACCCGCCGGGTCGAACAAGCATTCAGGCAGTCGGACCGCCGACCGCCGCTGCCCCAGGATCTCGATCTCGAAGTCGGTGCACTGGGCCAGCGGCGCGGGCAGATAGCCCAGCGCCACCGAGGTCTCGCAGTGATGGGCGTAGCCGCCCGAGGTCACCCATCCCACCACCTCACCGGCATGCCAGATCGGCTCGTCGCCGATCACGTCGGCGGCCTCGGGGCCAGGTGAGACGTCCACCGCGAAGGCAGCGAGCCGCCGGCTCGGGCCGTTTGCCCGCACCACAGACGCGGCGCTGGCGCCGATGAACTCACCCTTGCCGAGCGCAACGAAGGGCGCCAGGCCCGCTTCGTAAGGGTCGTAGATCGGGCGATACTCACGAGCCCACGATCCGTACGACTTCTCCAACCGCAAGGAGTTCAACGCGTGCCCGCCGAACAGTCGGACTCCGTGCGGCGCCCCCCGCTCCATGAGCAGGTCGAACAACGCAGCGAGGTATGCCGACTCCACCCACATCTCGAAGCCCAGGTCCCCGGTGAAGGAGATCCGACCCACCAGGGCGGGGATCTGGCCCAGGTTCATCGAGGTGATGTCCAGTAGGGCAAAGGCGTCGGCGCACACGTCTGCGTCAGCGATGTCGGCCAACAGGTCGCGGGCCCGCGGACCGGCGATCGAGAGCCCGCACAGGCTCGCGCCGAGCGCCTGGTAGTGCACCGACCCGTCGCTGGGCAGGTGAGCATCGAACCACCGCTGATGGTAGCGCTCGGCGGCCCCGGACCCCCAGACCATGAACCGTTCCGGTCCTTGGCCGGCCCCGGTGGGGGACAACGCCGTGACCGTGAAGTCGCCGATGAGGCGGCCGTTCTCGTTGAGCATCGGGGACAGCGCGATCCGCCCACTGGGGGGGATCCGGTTGCTCAGGATCGAGTCCAGGAACGCTCTGGCCCCCGGTCCGGCGAACTCGTGCTTGGCGAAGTTGGTGGTCTCGATCAATCCAACTCGCTCGCGCACGGCCGCGCACTCCCCCGCGACCGCGGTCCACGCGTTCGATCGGCGAAGCGTGCAGGTTTCGGTGAGCGGCGCTTTCCTCGCGAGCGTCGTTGTCTCGGGGGTTGTCGTCGCGGATGTTGCCGGCGGCGGGGTATCACCCCGACCTGCGGCGAACCAGGTCGCGTGCTCCAAGCCGAACGAGACCCCCCATACCGCCCCGGCGGCGTCCAGTCGATCGTAGATCGGGGAGGTCAAGATCTTGCGGGCTGCCGGCAACTGCTCGTTGGGGTAGGCGATGCGGAAACGTCGGCCGTAGTTCTCTCGTACCTTCGCGTTGGTGTAGGCCGGGGTGGCCCAGTCACCGAAGCGGGCCATATCCATGCCCCAGACGTCGAAACCGGGGTCTGCGGTGGTGATCCAGTTCGCGAGCGCCAGACCGACCCCGCCACCCTGGCTCAGCCCAGCCATCACCCCGCACGCCACCCAGTGTCCACGCTGGCCACGCACCGGCCCGATCAACGGGTTGCCGTCCGGGGCAAAGGTGAAGGGCCCGTTGACCACGGATTTGATGCCGACCTCGCCGAAGACCGGGAAGTGGTCGATGGCCCGCTCCAGGTTGCCGGAGATGCGCTCCAGATCCGGGCTCAGCAGCTGGTGGCCGAAGTCCCAGGGGGTGGTGCGGGGCGACCACGGGACGCCGTCCGACTCGTACGTGCCCAGAAGGAGGCCGTCGCCCTCGGTGCGCAGGTAGACCTCCCCACCGAAGTCCATCGCGTGGAACAGTGCTCCAGTCAGTTCCGGCACCGCCTCGGTGACCAGGTAGTGGTGCTCCATCGCGAGCACCGGCAGCTCCAGACCGCACATCCGGCCGACCTCCCGGGCCCACAAGCCACCGGCGTTGACGAAGTGCTCACAGGTGATCGTCCCGGCCTCCCCGCAGTCCAGCTCCCAGGACCCGTCGGGCAACTGACGGATCGCCTCCACCCGGGTGTGCTGGATGACCTCGGCTCCGGCCAGCTGAGCGCATCGCGCGTAGGCCCGGGTCACCCCAGTGGGGTCGACGTTGCCCTCACCCGGATCGAACATGGCGCCGACGAAGTACTGCTCGTCCATGATCGGCAGGAACGCCTTGGCCTCGGCGACGCCGATGATCTCGGTGTCGAGCCCGAGGTAGCGGTTGCGGGCGTGGGCCATCCGCAACCAGTCGAGCCGTTCTTCGGTGTCGGCCAGGATCAGTCCGCCGCTGACGTGCGCCCCGCAGTCGATCCCGGAGATCCGCTCGATCTCGGCATACAGCTGCACGGTGTAGCTCTGCAGCGCGGCGACGTTGGGATCACCGTTCAACGTGTGCATCCCGCCGGCGGCGTGCCAGGTGGACCCGGAGGTGAGCTCACGGCGTTCTAGCAACACCGCGTCGGTGACCCCTGCCTTGGTCAGGTGATACAACACGCTGGCACCGACTACCCCACCGCCGATGACGACGACCTGGGCCGAACTTCTCATCCTCGTGCTCCTCTGCGCGTGCTGGTGCCCCCCGGGGGTCGCTTAGAAGTCGGTGGCGACGCCACCCTCCGCGACGCGACGGGCCACGAACTCGTCGAGCTCGGCCAGCGCCTGGCTCGGGAACGGCGGTTCGACGTAGGTAGCCAGCACCTCGGTGACCAACCGGGTCGCATGCTGTTCTGACGTCGGACTCCCCGCTTCCTGCCAGGACTCGACGTTGCGCCAGTCCGAGACCATCGGGGCATAGAAGGCGTCCCGGAAGCGGTCCTGCGTGTGCTGCACACCGAAGAAGTGACCCCCCGGGCCGACCTCGGCGATCGCTTCGACCGCGAGACTGGCGTCGTCGACCACGATCGGGTCCAGGAGGACTGAGACCATCTGCAGGAGGTCGGCGTCGATGATCATCTTCTCGTATGACGCGCGCAGACCGCCCTCCATCCAGCCGGCCCCGTGCATCACCAGGTTGGCCCCGCCCAGGATGGCTCCCATCAACGAGAACGTGCTCTCATAGCCCGCCTGGGCATCGAGAGCGTTGGCCGCGCACACGTTCGAGGAGCGATAGGGCACTCCCACCCGGCGCGCCAGCTGACCACCGACCAGCGCCGCCTTCACGAACTCGGGGGTGCCGAAGGCGGGCGCGCCCGATTTCATGTCGACGTTGGAGGTGAACCCTCCGTAGACCACGGGCGCACCGGGGTTGACCAGCTGGGTGAACGCGATGCCGGCCAGGGCTTCGGCGTTCTGTTGCACCAGCGCACCGGCCAGGGTGACCGGGGCCATCGCTCCGGCCAGGGTGAACGGGGTGATCACCACGGCCTGGTTGCGTGGCGAATACTCCAGGATGCCCTCCAGCATCGGCTCGTCGTAGCGCAGCGGCGAGCTGGCGTTGATGATGGTGTGCACCGAGGGCTGCGTATTCAAGGTCGCGTGGTCGACCTGCCGGGCGATGCGGACCATCTCCAGGGCGTCGATGTTGCGTTGAGCGCCCAAGCTGTAGACGTGCGGGACCTTGTCCGTCAGGGTGAGCATCGACCGGGTGGCGTGCAGGTGGCGGACCGACGGGTGCAGGTCGGTCGGTTCCACGGGATATCCACCGGTCAGATGAATGGCGTTCAGCGACTGGGCCAAGCGCAGCAGGTTCTCGAAGTCCGCGTTGTTGCCTTGGCGTCGGCCACCGACGGCATCACTGACGTAAGGCGGGCTGGCGACCGCGGTGAAGGCCACCGAGTCACCGCCGATGCGCAGGGTGTGCTCGGGGTTGCGCGAGTGCAACGTGAACTCACTCGGTGCGCTCACGAGCAACGACTCGATCAGCTCGGCGTCCACGCGCACCCGATCGCCGTCGACGTCGGCCCCGGCATCCCGCCATAGCCGCCGAGCCACCGGGTGCAAGAAGTCGACTCCGGTCTCGGCCAGCACGCGCAAAGAGGCGGCAAAGATCGACTCCAGGTGGTCCTGGGACACCGCCTTGACTGGCCCGATGCTGCGCGAGGGCTGACCAAAAGGCGGCTGCTCGAGCGGGCGCGGGCCGGTGTGCCGCTGCCGTCGGCGGCCTCGTTCCGCGCGCCCGGTGACGGGCCCGTCCCCCCGAGGCTGCTCTGCGTCGCTCATTGCTGAGGCCTCCCTATCCCGCTCTCAGCGTGCTGGTGGCACGCTCCTGCCAGGCCTGCGCCAGCTGCTGTGCGCAGTCGCTCAGCACGTCGTCGATGCTGGAACGCTGACCGGGGGGTGGGAATCGATACGTCGGCCCGTAGGCGTAGATCGAGGCCAGGGCCACTCCGTCGACACCTGGCAACGCAGCGGTGGCACTGGTCAGTCCCTGCACGTAGTGGTCCACGCTCCACCACACTCCCGAAGGCGGGACCGTCGCGATCCGCTGGGCCAGGTCCGGAAAGTCGGGGTGGCGCCGGAGGAAGGCTTGGACCTGCGCGGGCCGCCACGTGGCGATGACCGCGTGGCCCGCCGGCCCGTCGGCCAGCGGCCAGCGGGTGCCCTGCCAGTTCTCGACCTGCACCGGGCGGGGGGTGTCGACCTGGGTGATGGTCACGTTGTCGTCACCGGTGACCACCGATAGCCCGACTGCTTCGTCCAGGGCGTACGCGAGCTCGTCCAGATAGGGCCTGGCCAGATCGCGCAGCCGCGGCTCTGCCCGCTCCACCGGGGCCATGGCCGCCACGGTCGGCCCCACGTCGTAGCGACCTTCGGAGTCCCGGCGCACCGCGTCGACGTCTTCCAGGGTGGCCAACAGCCGGGCCGCGGTGGACGTGGGCAGCCCCGTGGCCTCGGCCAGCTCCACGAGGCCGCGCCGACATCGCGCCGCCTCGCTCAGCAAGGAAATCGCCCGCTCAACACTCTTTAC
This sequence comes from Ornithinimicrobium sp., assembly GCA_049650845.1. Taxonomy (GTDB): domain Bacteria; phylum Actinomycetota; class Actinomycetes; order Actinomycetales; family Dermatophilaceae; genus Ornithinicoccus. Next base: position 5,466 of record JBASAZ010000168.1, on the reverse strand, counting down.
ACCAGCCATAACACGGCATACGTTACCGCTATACGGGAAATTGTCGAGCGATTCCCGTATAGCGGGAATCATGGTCACTCGGTTCCCAGGGCAGAGGAAGGTGTCTCGTGTGCATGTCCGATCGTGGCGTGAGCGGCCCGGACGCCGACGTGCTCATCATCGGCGCCGGGGTGATCGGCTCCGCCGTGGCCTACGAGCTGTCCCGCCGAGGTCACACCACCCTGAACCTCGATGCCCTGCCCGCGGCCGGATACGGCTCCACCAGTTGCTCCAGCGCGATCGTGCGGTTCAGCTATTCCACGTTGCCCGGGGTCGCGATGGCCTGGGAGGGGCTGCACTACTGGCGTGACTGGGCGGCATACCTCGCCGTGGGCGACGACGCCGGCACGGCCGACGCCCCGCCACTGATCGAGCTGATCACCTGCGGGATGGCGCTGCTGGACACCGGGGACGGCCTGGCGCGACGGGTCCAGCCGCACTTTCAGGCCCATGGGGTGCCCTACGAGTACTGGGACGCGAGCGAGCTGCAACGCCGGCTGCCGTGGCTGGACCCCCGACGGATGGGTCCCCCCGCCCCGGTGGACTCCGACCAGTTCTGGAGTGACCCCGGCGAGGCGCTGCCCGGCGCCGTCTGGATGCCCGATGCCGGCTACGTCAACGACCCTCAGCTGGCGGCGCGCAATCTTCAGCACGCAGCGAACCGGCTGGGTGGACGGTTCCGGTTCGACTCGACCGTGGTCGCCATCGACCGCAGCGGTGACCGGGTCAGCGGCGTCCGGCTCGCCGACGGCACGGTGCTGCGCGCACCCGTCGTGGTCAACGTGGCCGGCCCGGACTCCTATCGGGTCAACGCCTTGGCCGGGCTCAGCGACTCGATGACAATCCATACCCGGCCGATGCGCCAAGAGGTGCACCATCTGCCCTCGCCGGTCACCGCCGACGGCTTGCCGATCAGCCACATGCTGGTCGATGAGGACACCGGCATCTATATGAAACCGGAGGCTGGCGGCATGCTGGCCGTCGGCTCGTTGGAGCCGGTCTGCGATGCGTTGGAGTGGCTGGACTCCCCCGACGGATACCGCAGCACAGTCACCGCCGACGGCTGGGAGCGGCAGACCCTGCGGCTGGCCCGCCGCATACCCGCCCTGTCGATTCCGAACAAGCCGCTGGGCATCGTCGGCGTCTACGACGTGGCCGACGACTGGATCCCGATCTACGACCGGACGGATCTCGACGGCTTCTACGTCGCGATCGGCTCCTCGGGCAACCAGTTCAAGAACGCCCCCGTCGCCGCTCACGCCATGGCCGAGCTGATCGAGGCGGTCGAAGCCGGCCACGACCATGACCGCGACCCCGTCCAGGTCACCGGTCGCTACACCGGCGCCCGCATCGATCTCTCCTTCTTCTCCCGCAACCGGGAGATCAACCACGACAGTTCGTTCTCGGTGTGCGGATGAGCACGGCATCCGCATCCGAGACGACCCCGCCACGACGGCAGGAGAATCCCTCATGAGCGACGACGAGCTCGATCTCACCACCTTGCCCACCCCCGAGCTGGTCGAGCAGATGCACGACGACCTCTACGACGGGATGCACGAGGAGATTGCGCAAGGGACGCAGATCCTGCTGGATCGCGGATGGCTCCCCCAACAGGTGCTCAACGAGGCCCTGGTCGAAGGTATGCGGATCGTCGGCGTCGACTTCCGCGACGGCATTCTCTTCGTGCCGGAGGTGCTGTTGGCGGCCAACGCCATGAAGGCCGGGATGGCGATCCTGCGGCCCCTGTTGGCCGAGACGGGCGCCCCGTCGGTCGGCAAGGTTGTCATCGGCACCGTCAAGGGGGACATCCACGACATCGGCAAGAACCTGGTCGCGATGATGATGGAAGGGGCCGGCTTCGACGTCGTCGACCTCGGCATCAACAACGACGCCGCCACCTATCTCCACGCCCTCGATGAGCACCGCCCCGACATCCTCGGGATGTCGGCGCTCCTGACGACCACCATGCCCTACATGAAGGTCGTGATCGACGCGATGGTCGAGAAGGGCGTCCGGGACCAGTACATCGTCCTGGTGGGGGGCGCGCCGGTCAACGAAGAGTTCTGCGTGGCTGTCGGCGCCGACGCCTACTGCCGGGACGCTGCCGTGGCGGCCGAGATGGCCACCGAGATGGTGCGCAGCCGCGCCGCGGTCAGCTGATCGCGCGATGAGCGGCAACCGTCGTCAGACTCCCCAGTTGAGCGTCATCTGGTGGGGCCAGATCCCCAGCCGCGTGCTCGCCCGCCACGGCGAGCGCCGACACGCGATGTCGCTGTCCGCCCGATTCGACGACGCCATCGCACGAGCGGCCACCGGCGGCGGTCAGGCGGGGTCCGAGAGCTATTCCGCAGGCTGGCATCAATCCCACCGGTGCTGCTCGAGCGACCTGGTCGCCGAGGTCGAGGCCGTGGTGGCTGACCTGGAGCGCCGGTTCGATGACGACACGTTGGCCTACCTGATCCGCGCGGCACGCTACGAGCACAGACAGGCGGCCCACCGGTGAACGAGACCATCCTCAGCTCGGCGACCCGCGAGGTCGTCATCGGCTATCACCGGCCGTTCGCAATCATCGGCGAACGGATCAACCCGACCGGGCGTCCACTCTTGGCCGACGAGATGAAGGCCGGTGACTACAGCCGGGTGGAGTCCGACGCACTCGCCCAAGTCGCGGCCGGGGCCTTGATCCTGGACGTGAACGCCGGCATCCCCCTCGCCGACGAGCCGGCCATCCTGGCCTGCGCTATCCAGCGGGTGCAGGCCCTGGTCGACGTGCCGCTGTCGATCGACTCCTCGATCATCGCCGCACTCGAGGCCGGACTGTCGGTCTATCAGGGCAAGGCGTTGGTCAACTCGGTGACCGGTGAGCAGGACCGGCTGGAGTCCGTGCTGCCGCTGGTCGCGCGGCACGGGGCAGCCGTGGTCGCGATCACCAACGACGAGAACGGCATCAACGAAGACCCGCACGTGCGCTTCGAGGTGGCCAGGATGATCGTGAACCGAGCGGCCGATCACGGGATCCCGGCCGCCGACATCGTGGTCGACCCCTTGGTCATGCCGATCGGGGCGATCGGTTCGGCGGGCCGCCAGGTGCTCTCGCTGGTGCACCGTCTGCATACCGAACTGGGGGTGAACACCACCTGCGGGGCGTCCAACATCAGTTTCGGTCTGCCCAACCGGGCCACCATCAACGCCGGGTTCCTGGCCATGGCCGTGGGTGCCGGGTTGACCTCGGCCATCACCAATCCGTTGGAGCCGCAGGTGCGTTCGATGCTGCGCGCGGCGGACGTCCTCACCGGCAACGACGCCCACTGCGCGACGTGGATCGCGGTGAACCGGCCCCCGGACTCCGAGGTCGAGGGTGCGCCACGTCGGCGCACCAATCGCCGCGCCGGCCGCCTCGCCTCCGGAGCATAGGAGCCGGGCCGTGCCCCAGGGCAGCGATTCACCGGCCGACCCCGCGTCGCAGTGGGTCGAGGTCTCGTTCACGCCGTCGGGGCGGCGCGGCGTGGTGCCGGTCGGCACTACGGTCCTGGATGCCGCCCGCACACTCGGCGTCGACCTGGATTCGGTATGCGGCGGGCTCGGCCTGTGCGGTCGATGTCAGGTGCAGGTGGGCGCCAGGCCGGGCATCGACGCCGACCCGCGGCGCCTGGCCCCGCCCACGGCGACCGAGACGTCCTACGCCGGGCCCAGGACGCTGCATACCGGTCACCGGTTGGGTTGTGCTGCGACGATCGCGCGTGAGGTCGTCATCGACGTGCCCGAGACCAGCCAGGTCCATCGCCAAGTGGTCCGCAAGGACGCCGGTCGGCTGGAGGTGGCCGTCGACCCGGTGCTCACGTTGCACTACGTCGAGGTCGAACCGGCAACGATGCTCGATCCCACCGGTGCACTGCAGCGGTTGCAGGCCGCGCTGCAGCAGCAGTGGCAGATCAGTGACCTCAGCACCGATCACAGTGTGCTGGCCGCCCTGCGGCCGATCACCGGGGATGCGACATCCGCGGTCACGGTGGCCATCCGAGGGGGTCGGCGCATCGTGGCGCTGTGGCCCGGTCTGCGGGACCGGATCTTCGGGGTGGCCTTCGACGTCGGTTCCACCACGCTGGCCGGCCACCTGTGCGATCTGCATACCGGGGAGGTGCTGGCATCCACGGGCCGGATGAATCCTCAGATCGCGTTCGGTGAGGACCTGATGAGTCGCGTCTCCTACGTCATGATGAACCCGGGCGGCGCCAGCGCCCTGACCACGGCGGTGCGCGACGCGCTGGCCGAGATGGTCGCTGAGCTGACCGCCGCCGCCGGACTCGACCCCGTCGACGTCCTGGAGGTCTCGTTGGTCGGCAACCCGATCATGCACCATCTGGTGCTCGGTCTGGACCCCACCGCACTGGGGTCGGCCCCCTTCGCCTTGACGACGACACAGTCACTGACCCTGTCGGCATCGGAGCTCGCCCTAGGGATCCACCCTGGCGCGCAGGTCTATATCCCGCCGTGTGTCGCGGGCCATGTCGGGGCGGATGCCGCCGCCATGGTGCTCGCCGAGGCACCGCACCACGGTCAGGCCCTCACCCTGCTGGTCGACGTGGGCACCAACGCCGAGATCGTGCTCGGCAACTCCACCCGGTTGGTCGCGGCCTCCTCGCCCACCGGGCCGGCCTTTGAGGGGGCACAGATCTCCAGTGGCCAGCGCGCCGCTCCGGGAGCCATCGAGCGAGTCCGGATCGACCGGGACACCCTGGAGCCTCGAATCCGGGTCATCGGGGCCGCCCGCTGGTCCGATCAACCCGGATTCGCCCGGTCCGTGCGACGCACCGGGATCACCGGAATCTGCGGGTCCGGGATCATCGAGGTGATCGCCGAGCTGTTTCTCGCCGGGGTCATCGCCGCTGATGGCACGATCCGCCCTCCTGAGGCCCCCCACCAAGGCCGCGGCCACCGGGTCGTCCAACAGGGTCGAACCTTCGTCTACCGGTTGTGTGACGATCCGGTCATCGAGGTGACCCAGGCAGATGTGCGCGCCGTTCAACTGGCCAAGGCAGCCCTGCAGGCGGGGTGTCGGCTGCTGATGGATGAGCTGGGTGTCGAGACGATCGAAGAGATTCGGCTGACCGGCGCCTTCGGCTCGCACATCGATCCGGTCTACGCGATGGTCCTCGGGCTGATCCCCGACTGCGACGTTGCCCGAGTGCGCTCGGTCAGCAACTCGGCGGGACGGGGGTCGCTGATGGTGTTGCTGTCCGCGTCGGCCCGTAGCGATGTCGAGCAGGTGGTGGCCCGGATCGAGAAGGTCGAAACGGCGATCGAGCCGAGGTTCCAAGAGCACTTCGTGGCCGCGATCGGCATCCCGCACAGCACCGCCGCCTATCCCCACCTGGAGAAGATCATGCCGTTGCCGGTGCGGGTCGCCGCGAGCGGGCGGGCCCGGCG
>JBASAZ010000167.1:0-1679 GCA_049650845.1 Ornithinimicrobium sp. | reverse complement strand
GTGGTGGGAGCGGCGAAGATCAGGGCCCGCTTGGCTGGCATTGACGTCAGGGCGCCAGGGTGCCGCGGGGTGGCCCTTTGGCGAGGAATGTCTTAGTCCATGTGTCGGTGACCGCATCGGCGTATTGGTCTGGGGTGTAGCCGGCGTCGGTGAGCAGTTGGAAGTATTCGGGTGAGTTCATGGACCACACGAGGTCGGCGACGTGGTCATCGGTGAGGTCTTCCCGGACCTGGCCGGTGCTGCGCAGGTCTGCAGCGAAGAGTCGCATGTTGGAGCGGCGGCGGGCATCGATGGACTGCCGCAGTTCCCGGCACGGTTGTTCGCGGCAACCAGCCTCGCTTAGCGCCATGTGCAGTGGCACGGTTTGCGGCAGCAGTTCCGCGAGAGCCTGCGCGTAGAGCGTGATCTTATCTTCGGCGGTCTCCGCCTCACGGATCCGGCGAACGTAGCCGCGCTCCTGGGCTGGGATGGGCTCCTCGGATGAACCCAGAATCATGTCGTGCACCGCTAGGAGCAACTGGGGTTTGCGTCCCACGCTCACATAGACCGTGTCGAGTGAGACTCCCGCGTGGCGCGCGATGTCCGCCACTGATGTCTGGGCATACCCACCGGCGGTGAACAACGTCCGCGCCGAGGCCAGCACACCCCGGCGGGTTGCGTCGGCCTGTTCACGGCGCAGCCGAGAGGCGTAGGTCCGGGTCTTGACGGGTTCAGGCACGAGGGCTACCTTATCAATATTCGTACGAACCTACTTCGGGTCAAATGGGAGTGCTCATGGACGCCACCTCAGCGACCACCTCAACCGACGTGGTGCACCGGCCCGCGGGCACGGCACCGGCCACGTGGGCGATGGGTTCGCTGTTCGAGCGCCTTGCTACCGCAGGTGAGACGGGCGGATTGGATGTGGCCCTGGTGACACAGCCCTCGGGTATCGCCACTCCACTCCATCGACACACCAACGAGGCCGAGGCGTTCTTCCTGCTCGAGGGTGAGATGACCTACCGCGCGGGACCTGAGACTTATCACTTGAGGACCGGTGACTTCCTCTACCTCCCCATCGGCTTGCCGCACGCGTTCCGGGTCACCGGAACCGGGCCGGTCCGTTTCATCGGTTTCGCCCACCCCGGCGGATTGTTCGACCTCTACGACGAGATCGGCATGCCCGCAGCCGAACACCGACTACCCGGACCCGACGGCCAACCGCCTGAGGTAGAGATACCCAAGTGGAACCAGACCGGACCAACCTTCGGGCTCCACGTCCTCGGGCCACCCCTGGCAAAAGAAGAGTAAAGGTGTCACCGGACAAGGGTTCCGATTGCCGGCGCCGACACCGGTCAACGATCGCTATCCGGTGACCCTAGCCGTGGCGGCTCTTGCGCATCGTTCGTTTGGCAGGCGATCACTGAGCGCGGGGGAGACCGAACAGTCTTCCTGGTCAACCATCGCCGGGCGACGGGCCGCGCGCCGGAGCGCCGACGACTACGATCACGTCGTGTTGCCGCGGATCGTCGTCACGGTGCTGCCCAAGGTTATCGGACGGGCTCTCCGGCTTCGGATTGCGAGAGCATGCCTGAGGTTTCCAGGCAACCGTGAGCTCGCTGAGCTGGCCGTGGCCCACCTCTTGAATGGTGCGATGGACCGGGAATACGTCCTCGTCGTAGCGCGAGGCCGTTAGTCTC
>JBASAZ010000166.1:0-1757 GCA_049650845.1 Ornithinimicrobium sp. | reverse complement strand
CCTCGGCCTGCTCGGCCTTGGCGTCCTCGGCACGACCATCGTGCGAGTCTTCGAACGGACGACGCCGGATGCAGGTCTAATGGGCCTGCTTGGCATGATCGCCCTTGTCGTCAACGTCATCTCCGTTGTGCCGCTGCTGCGGTTCCGCAAGGGCGACGCGAACATGCGGGCCGTCTGGCTTTTCTCGCGCAACGACGCTATCGGCAATGCGGCGGTTGTCGTTGCCGCCGGTCTCGTGGCGTGGCTGGGTAGTGCTTGGCCCGACCTCATCGTCGCCTTCGGTATTGCCGGATTGTTCCTGCATTCGTCCTGGGCGATCATCCGCGACGCGCGGGCCGATCTGAAGGCAGCGGCATGAACAGCCGCGTTCTGGGCGGAGTTTGCGCCATCGCGGCGTTCGGTCTCGATCAGGGCACCAAGGCGCTTGCCCTGAACACACCTGCGCTTGAGGGCGGCGTCGAGGTTCTACCCTTTCTCAATCTCGTGCGGGTTCTGAACGATGGCGTCAGCTTCGGTATGCTGGGCGGGATCGTGCCTTGGTGGGGTCTCATCGCGCTTGCTGGCGTGATCGTGTTATGGCTGCTGATCTGGTTGTGGCGCGCGCCGGACAGGCTGACGGCTGCCGCTCTCGGTCTGATCATCGGCGGCGCGCTCGGCAATGTCCTCGACCGGCTGCGTTATCAGGCCGTCCCAGACTTTCTGGATTTCCATTACGGAACATACCACTGGCCGTCCTTCAATCTTGCGGATGTGGCGATTTTCTGCGGTGCGGTCCTGCTGTTCTGGGACAGCTTCCGCTCGGCGCAGACCAAGCCCGAACGTGACCACCGAAAAGAAAACGTTACGGGGAAATAATCGATGTCCAGCATTCCATCCGCAAAGGGCATCGACAGCACGCTTGCCCTGCTGCGCAACCCATATGAGTTCATTCCGGACACATGCCGCGATCTTGAGGGCGACCTGTTCGAGACCCGCATCCTCTTTCAAAAGACGATCTGCATGACTGGTGCCGCAGCTGCGGAGGTCTTCTATTCCGAGGATGGGCTCGTGCGCGCAGGCTCGATGCCGAAGCGTATCCAGAGAACCCTGCTCGGCGAAAAGGGCATCCAGGGGCTCGATGGCGAGGCCCACCGTCATCGCAAGCGGATGTTCATGTCACTCATGGCGTCGGAGCGGATCGAAGCTCTCGAAAACACGACGCGGGATTTGTTGGACCGCTACGCACGGGACTGGCAAGCGGCGGAAAAGGTCGTTCTCTACGACGAAGTGCGCGAAATCCTCACCAGAGCCGCCTGCGCCTGGTCGGGCGTGCCGCTCCCCGAAGCGGAGGTGGAGATGCGGACGGCGCAGATGACAGCGCTCTTTCAGCACGCCGGGGCAGTCGGCTGGAAGCACTGGGGTGCGCGTCTGGCGCGGCATCGCGCAGAGCGTTGGACAGCCGGGATTATTGAACGGCTGCGCGACGGAAGCCTTCAGACAGGACAGGAAAGCGCCGCCCATGTCGTCGCGACGTGGCGCGATCTGAATGGGGAGCTGCTGACCTCCAAGGTTGCCGCCGTGGAGCTTCTGAACGTAGTACGCCCGATCGTCGCCGTCTCTGCGTTCATCGCCCAGGCGGCGCATGCCCTGCATCGGCATCCCGAGTGGCGGCAAAAGCTGAAGGACGACGAGGGACAGCTCGAACCTTTCGTGCAAGAGGTCCGTCGTCTGTACCCGTTCTTTCCCGCGGTCGCGGCACGGGTGAAGAGCGATTTCGA
>JBASAZ010000165.1:0-2844 GCA_049650845.1 Ornithinimicrobium sp. | reverse complement strand
CCGTCAGGATGCAGCATCTGCTCGGCGCTGATCAGCCGTCGCAAGCTACCCGTCCTCACGCGCCGTGGTCAGGAGATACACCGGTCGCGTGAGCCCGCGGTGACACCGGTCGCCTGAGCTGGCGGTCCGCCTGGATGGACCGAGGGGGTCACTCATGGCGTTCAACCACGGCGGTGTTGGTGGTGCTGGTGGTTGGACCGTGCCGTTGCCATGCGGGTTTGTGCTCGTAGACATAGTCGTAATAGTCGCTCATGGTCAGTGCGCTTGCTGCAGGCTCGTCCAGGATCACCGTGGCGTCCGGATGCATCTGCAGCAGCGAGGCGGGGCATATGGCCGCCAACGGCCCTTCGACCATGGCGGCGACAGCTGGGGCCTTGTGCTTGCCCTGTGCCAGCAATACCAGTCGGCGGGCTTGGGCGATCGTCCCCAACCCCTGGGTGATGCAGTGCTCGGGCACCCGGTCAGGGTGGTCGAAGAATCGCGCGTTGTCCGAGCGCGTCTGCGGGGACAGCGTCTTGACCCTGGTGCGTGAGGCGAAGGACGAGGTCGGCTCGTTGAAGCCGATATGGCCGTTGGCGCCGATGCCCAGGATCTGCACATCGACTCCACCTGCGTCCTGGATGGCCTGTTCGTAGGCTCGACATGCGCCCACCAGATCGTCCGCCGAGCCGTCCGGCACGTGCACCGTCGCGGGGTCCAGGCCCAGCGGCTGCGCCACCGTGTCCCGGATGATCGAGGCGTAGCTTTGCGGGTGCTCCGATGGCAGGCCGACATACTCATCGAGCGCGAAGGCGCGAGTGCCGCCAAAGTCGAGGGCGCCGCTTCTGCGGCGGCGCGCCAGCTCGGCATACAAGGCCAGTGGGGAAGACCCGGTCGCCAGTCCCAAGACCGACGTCGATCTGTTGGCGACCACCTCAGCCACCATGTCGGCTGCCAACTGCGCCCCTTCTTCTGCGCTGCGCAAGATCACAATCTCCATCGATCCCCGTCCTGGTTCGTGTCCCACCAGCGAGTGACCCGGAAGCCGGCTGTCACGACGTCGGCGGAAGTCACTTCACGCTGCCGGCGGTGAGCCCACCGATCAAGTGCTTTTCGATCACGGCAAAGAGGATGACGACCGGCACGACTGCGATCACCGAGGCTGCAAACAGCTGGTCCCAGTTCTGCTCGTATCCAGTGATGTAGGCGCGCATGCCCACCGTCAGCGGCTTGCGGCTGTCGTCGATCATCAGCGTCAGCGCCACGATGTACTCATTCCAGGCGGCGATGAAGGTGAAGATCGTGGCCGTCACCAACCCGGGCTTGGTCAGCGGCAGCATCACCCGCCATAAGGTCTGCAACCGGTTGCTGCCGTCCAGCTGGGCCGCTTCCTCGACCTCCTTGGGGATGGAGGAGAAGAAACCGTGCAGGATCCAGACACCGAAGGCCAGGTTGAACGCCGCGTTAGTAATGATCAGCGCCGCGTAGGTGTTGATCAGGTTGAGCTCGAAGAACTGCCGGTACAGCCCCACCACGAGAGCGGTCGGGCTGAACATCTGCGTCACCAGGACCAGCAGCAGGAACGGGGTACGCCCCGGGAATCGGAACCGCGCCGTCATGTATGCCGCTGGGATGGCCACCAGCATCACGACGAGTGTGGAGGCCGTGGCGACCAGCAGGGAGGTCTTGAGCCAGTTCAGGAACCGTTCGTCGGTGAGCACCTGGGTGTAGGTGGACAGCTGCCATTCGCGGGGGATGAACGACGGCGGAGAGGTCTTGACGTCGACCGAGGTGCGCAGCGAGCTCATCACCATGACGCTGTAGGGCGCCAGAAACACGAGGGCGACGGCGGCTCCAAGAGTGGCGAGTCCGAAACGGCGCCGTCGCTTTTGGCGGTCCGCGCGAGCCGCGGGTGCCTGGGTCGGGGCGGTGCTCATCAGCTCGTCTCCTCGCGCCAGTTGACGACCTTGAGGTAGACCGCGATCGCCACCAGAATCAGCAGCACGTTCATGATCCCCATGGCTGCCGACATACCCACGTCCTTGGCTTGGGATTCGAAGGCCAGCTTGTACATGAAGGTGATCGAGGTGTCGGTGGAGAAGCCGGGGTTGCGGTCGTTCAACGTGTAGACGATCGGGAAGCTGTTGAAGACGTAGATGACGTTGAGCGTGGCGGCCACCAGCATCGCCGACTTCATCAGCGGCAGGGTCACGAGCCGGTAGCGCTGCCAGGCCGACGCGCCGTCCACCCGGGCCGCTTCCATCATCTCGCCCGGGATCGCGTTCAGGCCCGCGATGAAGACGAACACCGTGAACGGGACCGACACGAGGATCCCGACGGCGATCATCGCAGGCATCGTCCAGGCGTCGTCGCCGAGGAAGTCGATGGGGGTGTCCAACAAGCCGATCGAGGTGAGGACGTGGTTGATCATGCCGTAGTTGTAGTCGTAGAGCAGGACGAACAGCTGGCTGGTGATGATCAGCGAGGCGGCCCAGGGCACGATGATCGACCAGCGCACGAAGCGTCGACCGGGGAACTCCTGGACCAGCAGCTGCGCCAGCGCCAGGCTGATCAGAATGGTGAGCGTGACCACGGCCACTACCCAGACCCCGGTGTTGCTCAAGACCGTCCATAGCGCCCGGTGGTCCAGCACGTCGGCGTAGTTGCTCCAGCCCGCGTCCCCGATGCGCAGACCGGTGATCGAGTAGTCCCCTCGGGATGCCTGGAACAGCTTGACGGCCGGGTAGAGGACGACGCCGAAAATGAGCGCCAGCGCCGGACTGAGCCACAGCAGGGCCACGAGGGGATGCGTCCGCCCGACCCTGCCGCCGCGGCGACGACGGCGGGGCGACGCGGCACCGACCC
>JBASAZ010000164.1:0-7881 GCA_049650845.1 Ornithinimicrobium sp. | reverse complement strand
GCCCCAGGGTGCACGTGCACGCGTGGCCGCATTCGGTCGGCGGGTCGCCGGCGCAGCGTCACGCTGAAGAGTCGCTGCGCCTCCGTCGAGGTCGTGCGGCGCTCACAGCCCACCAGTCAACTGTCGCCGCGCCTCCGTCGAGTGGGGGTCGGGGCCGTGGCCTAAAGGTCACGGTTTGATAACGCCTCACGCTAGGGTGTGGCCCCACACGCGAAAGGACCACCCGTGAGGCGTACCACCGCTCATTCCCGTTCCGTCAGAACCCAGCTCACGCTTGCTGTCTCAGCTGCGGCCCTCGCGTTGGCGGGTTGCTCGAACGACCCGGCAAGTGTTGCTCCGGAGGCGGAGGGGGCGCAGCGCTCGACTGAGACCTCAGAGCCGGCAGTCACCTCATCGGACGCCGATACCTCCGATCGTTCGCAGGGAGCAGACGCCACCGAGTCCAACGACTCCGACTTATCGGCCGAAACCGCAACCGCGGAGCCACGGTCCGTGCAGGTGGCTGGCGACGAGACCATCGTGATCAGCGGTGACCAGGCCAGTTTTGTGATGCCCTCGGGCAACATTCAGTGCGTCGTGAGGGTGGGATCGGCGGTGTGTCAGATCGAGAACAAGGATGGTGAGCCGGCGCCGGAGGACATGTCGGATCAGGTGCTGGGTGACTGCACGGCGGCCAGCGCCGATGCCATCACCGTGCTGGAGGGCGAAGAGGCGGCGTGGACGTGCACCTCGGAGACGATCCGTGGTCAGGCGGCCATCGGGCTCGGCGGCTGGTGGGCAGCCGATGGCGTCGGCACTACCGAATCCATCGACGGCACCGATCTGGCGGTGCTGAGCTACGGACAGAAGATGCAGCTGGGGGCCATTCTGTGCAGTAGCGAAAGCACCGGCGTCTCCTGCCGGGACACCACTGGCACGGCAGGATTCACCTTGGCCCGGGAGTCCTACCGGGTCGATTAGCCCCACCTCGTTCACGCCCACCTCGGGTAATCCACGCTGCGTAATCCCACCCCGTTCAGCCCCACGTCGTCCACACCGGTTGCGCTGTGGACAGCCTCGCCTTGCCGGTCCGGCTCTGAGGTGAACTCGTCCTCACCACAGTGACGATGAGAACGGGGCGCGCATGCAGCAGGACGAGGGGCAGTGGGGGGTGGTCTTCGTCGACGACGCGGCGCGGGTCCGGCTCACCGCCAGCGCGATCGTCTCCGCTGCTCTTGGCGTGCAGGCCACCGCTACCCAGGTCAGGTCGTCGTGGCTGGGGTTGCGGACCGCATACCGGGCGCCGGAAGCCGGGATGGTCCTCGGTGTGATGGATGTCCCGCTCGACCGATCGGTCACCCAGCTCAGTCGTGTGCGAGCACTGCGCGACCTGCTGTGGGCCTATGCCGATCGGCTGGATCACCTGGGCGCGCGGTGGGTGGAGACGAGCGAAACGGCAGCGTTCCTGGCCGAGTGCGCCGCTGCGGAGGCCGAGTGCGCCGACGCCATTGCGGCACTGATCGGTCCGGTGGCGTCTTCACCGGCGGCTCCCCCCAGCATGGCGACCACGAGCGGCGGTGGGGCAAACCCTGATGGGGGTGTCGAGTGGAACCGTCCCGACGCCTGGCAGCGGGATCCGGTTGGGTCGATGCGCCGAGACTGGCTGGGCTTTCGACCCCCGGACGAGGACGACGCAATCGCTCGCGCGTTGTACGGCTATGGCCTGCTGACCTTTGCCGGATCGACACAGACGACCTGGGTGATGGAGGTGGACTACAACTCCAGGGCGGCCCCCCACCCCCGTGACCTGAAAACCACGAAGGCTGTGCAGCGGTGGTCGACCGTCGGTGCTGCAGTGGACCGGGCAGCGTTGGGCCTGACCTTCGTCACCGCCGCCAGGAGTGAGTGGCGAGCCAGCGACTCCCACCGGACCGGCGAACGTCTGGGCCGCAGCCTGACGATGGGGACCGCGACGACCGCCGGGGCCTGGGCGGGCGGCCACGCTGGGGTGTGGGCGGGCGGCGCCGTGGGAACCGCCGTGTTTCCCGGGGTCGGAACGGCGATAGGCGCCGTCATGGGCGGGGTTGTCGGTGGGTTCGCCGGGTCCGAAGTGGGCAGCTGGGCCGGGGAGCAGGTTGTCGATATCGGCGGACAGGTGGGGGACTTTGTCGGCGATCGCTTGGCCTGGGCCGGCGATGTGTCCGGCGACACTCTGGACACGATGGCCTTCTGGGACTGAGTGTGCCCGGAGAGTCGATCACGAGCCGGTGCGGTGACGTCTCGTTCACCCATCCGGCCGCCTGGGTGAGCGCCCACGGCGATGCCCAGACCTGTGTCGCGGTGGAGCCGACTCGTTGCGACGGTGGCTTTCGCGCCAACCTCGTGCTCACCGTGCGCGGCAACGCCTCGCTGAGCTTCGGCGAGTGGCAGGCCGCGACGGACCGGCTCCTCCCGCTGTTACTGCACGACTACGAAGTGCTCGACCTGGAGCGGATCGACGTCGCCGGTTATCGCGGGGGTCGGCGTGCGGCCCGCCATCGCGCGCCTTGCGGTCGATGGGTCACCATGACTCAGTGGTTCACCAGCGTGCGTGGCTACGGGATCACCCTGACCGGCACGGTGGATGCACCATCGGGTGCCCTGCTCACTCCCATCTTCGGGCAGGCAGCGTCCACGTTGACCGTCTCGTCCTCGGGGAGCCCCGCAACGCCGTTGCCTCAACCGCTTCGCTCACCGGATGAGCCCCGGCATTGACCGCTGTAGACCCTGCATTCACCGTGATAGCCCCTGTACTCACCGCTTAGACCATGCATTTCTGTCGCTCGAGCGACAGAAATGCAGGGCCTAAAGGCTTCAGCACCAGCGGTCCCACCCGGTGCCTGCCCTGCCATCGCACTATGAGGTCAACGACGTGGGGACCGTGGAGTGCACCGTTTGCACGGTGCGGGGGCCTTGACCGGCCCGCACCAGCTGGCCGCGCCCGGTGGGCATGGCGACCGGGCGCACGCTGCCGAACAACTGCCCTTCCCCGCGGTCGCCGGAGAGCAGCAGACCGGTGGCGCCGGCATCGCGCAGCGCGGCGAAGGTGGGTTCGAAGATGCCTCGCGAGGCCCCGCTGGTGCGACGGGCCAGCACGACATTGAGGTTGAGCTCGCGGCCCATCGAGATATACGGCACCAACGGCGCCAGCGGTGAGGACCCGCTCGCCGTGAGCACGTCGTAGTCATCGACCAGCAGCGTGATCCGCGGAGTCGGCGGGGTGAACGAGCCGGCCGCGTCGGCCAGACGCGCGGCCCGCTCGTCCAGCTCCGGCAGGATCGCCGCGACCAACCTCGATGCCATCGCGCACGAGCCGGCGTATCCGCCCACGAAATCGGCCGGAATCTGATCGCGCAAGGTGTGCCGGGGATCGATCACGGCAACCACTAGGTCATCCGGGGTGCTCGATTCCACCAAGCTGCTGGCGAGGTGGCGCAGCAGGCCGGTGCGGCCGGTGCCGCTGTCGCCGACGACGAGTACGAAGCGGTCGACGCCGTCCAGGTCGAGCATCGAGGTGCTGAACGTCGCCTCGTCCAGTCCCAGGGGGACCAATCCCGGTCTGGACGAGGACGCCGGCACTGGGTGGACTTCGCTCGCCGACAGTGAGGCCGGCAACACCCTGACCGGACGGGCACGCTCAGCCGAGGTCGCCGACAGTCGCTGCACAAGGTGCGCCAAGGACGCCGCGTTCTGTGATTCGAGAGTGCCGCCGTCGATCCGCGGCAAGGCCACCTGAGCGAAGAGGCCGGAGGGCAACAGGCAACGACCGGGCACGGCATGGGTGAGGGTCGCAGCACGCGTGCGGTCCACCCCGGACTCGGCCGGATCACCCAACCGCATCTCGATGGTCGTGCCGAAGAAGGTCTGCTGGTTGAGTCGCACTTCGCTCCACCGACTCACCGTGGCCACCACGCGGATGCCGTAGGTCGGACCTCGCCGGATCAGGGCTTGAAGGACGGCCTGGGCTGCTTCGTGCTCCTCCCCCAACGGCCCGTAGCCGTCGATCAACAGCACGATGTCCGCCAGCCTCGCCCGCGGCTGACCAGATGCCTTGAGGTCGTGGGCTGTGCGCGCCCGGGCCAAGGAGTCGACCCTCAGCCGGGTGAACATCTCCTCACGCTCCAGCAAGGTCGCGTGGACCTCTTCGATGATCCGGCGGGTCACTTCAGCCTCCGTGCGACCCGCGATCCCGGCCACCGTCGGCAAGCCGGCGAGCGCGTGCAACTGTGACCCCAACGCGTCCACGCCGTAGATCACCACATCACTGGCACTGTGGGTCAACGACAGTGACGCGGCGATGGTGCGCAGCAGGGTTGATCGGCCGCTGCGGGGGCCTCCGACGATCAGCACGTGGCTGGAGGACTCCCCCAAGTCCACTTCCCAGGGGCCCTGCCACTGCCGCGCGGGATCGTCCATCACCCCAACGGGGACACGCAGCCGGGCAGTATTCGGGATGCGCGTGCCGACCGCGGTGTCCACCACCCCCACCGGTCGAATCCGATCCAGGCTGATCCGATCGGGCAGCGGGTCGGACCACACTCCCGGACCGATCGGACCGACGGTCGCCACCCGCGCGACCGTTTCGCTCAACACGGTGGGGCGATCCGGTCCATCCGGTCCAGCCGGTTCGCTCTCCTGCGGTGACCCCGGGGCCTTCCTCCCGGCAGGTTGGATCTGCCGTGGATAGTGCGAGAGCGGCTCGACGCACGGAGTGCTCGACAGCAGTTGCTCGTGCGGTGGCGGCAGCGGACCGGAGACGTAGCCCGCCCGGAATCGGGTGTATGTCGCGGTGTCCACCTTGAGATAGCCAAACCCCGGCACCGCGGGCAGGGCGAACGCGTCCGGGGTGTCGAGCACGGTGCGACTCTCGGCCTCCGACAGGGTGCGCAGGCCGAGGCGATAGGACAGGTAGGTATCCAAGCCGCGCAGCTTGCCCGATTCGATGCGCTGGCTGCTCAGGAGCAGGTGCACCCCGATGGAGCGGCCGATTCGCCCGATGGACAGGAACAGCTCGATGAAGTCCGGACGGGCAGTCAACAGCTCACCGAACTCGTCGATGATGACCAACAGGTGAGGCATCGGCGGGACCTCCTCACCACTGTGGGCCCGATGCGCGCGCTGCTTGCGGTATGCCGTGATGTCCGTCAGATCCCCGGCATCCTTGAGCATCTGCTGACGGCGCCGCACCTCCCCTGCGAGGCTGGCATAGACCCGCTCCACCAACGTGGCATCGTCGTTCAGATTGGTGATCACGCCGTGGACGTGCGGCGCCGAGCGAAAGGGCGCGAAGGTGGCGCCGCCCTTGTAGTCCACCAGCACCATGGCCACGTCGTGCGGACTGTGCGTGCTCAGCAGCGCGAGCACCAGCGTGCGCAACAACTCCGACTTCCCCGAACCCGTGGCCCCGACGCACAACCCGTGCGGGCCCATACCCGATTGGGCGGATTCTTTGAGGTCGAGCATCACCGGCTCGCCGGAGTCATCGACGCCGATCGGCACGCGCAGGAACGACGTCGGGGGCCGCGGCGCCCAGGCGTGGTCCAGATCGAGGGTGGCGGGGTCCTCCAGCCCCAGCATCCGGCCCACGTCCCATTCGGCTCGCTCGTCTGCTTGCGCCAGGCTGTCCGGCGAAAGCCGCAGTCCCGACAGTGTGCGACTCAACGCGGCGAACTCGGCACGGTCCCAGTCGTCCAGGGAGACCGTGATCGTCTGCGGAGCCTCGTCGCGTCGTGCATAGATCTCCAGGACGGCTGTGCCGGTGTGCCCACCTTGCTGCCTGATCCGCACCGCGACGTCACCCGGTTCGTCGCTGGACCGTTCCACGAGGTGCACCACCGTCATCCCCAACGCGGCTGGCCCGACCTGCGCCGATGGCGGCAACATCTCGGAACACCGCGTGCCGTGCTCATCGAGCAGGACCACCAGGCTGGCCACGGGGCCAGCCCGTGGATGGGTCGGCGCGCCGCGCTGCTGAGCCGCCCGGTCCATCCGGCGTTGAATCTCCGGTCCGAGCGCGCGGGCCAACTCTGTGGCGTTGGCAGCAAGGCGACGCTCCGGGCCGTGGGCAGCGGAGTGCGGGCGATGCTGGTCGAGGAGGTGAGGCAGCCACAACGCCCCGTCCCAGGCCGCTGCCCGCTCGGGGGCCACGGCCAACGCGATGTGCAGGTCGGTCGGCGAGGCAAACGTGGTGGCTTGGGCCAGCACGATCCGAGCGATCCGATCGCAGAACGACCGATCTCCCAGGACGCTTACGTGCCCTGCCCCCTTCAGGTCCACGGCGAGCGGCCCGTCGCCCAGGTGGCCGAATCGACGCTCGACGCGCTCCAGCTCGGCTTGCATGAAGGTATCGACCTCGCGCACGCCCGGGGGATCCCCCTGCCGCTCGAAGTCGTGCATCCTCACCGGTCCGATGCCGATCCGCACGCACAAGAAGTCGGTGTCGCAGCGGCGCCGCTCCCATAACCGCTGTCGGTGCACCACCACCGACAGCAACGCTCGCGGATGGGGTTGGGCCTGCTGCATGCGGGCCAGGCGGTCCACCTCGACCTCGGTGAGGTGGGCGCGCAACCGTTCCAGATAGGCCAGATACACCTCACGCTGGGTGCGTCGCGACCTTGCGGCCTTGCCGCGCTGGCTGAAGACCATCGCCACCGAGGCCAGGACCGTCACCACCATCATCAGTGCCCCGACGGCCGCCAGGCTCGATCCTCGAAAGAGCATCATTACGGTCATCGAGGCGCCCGCGCCCACCATCGGCAGCAGCATCAGTAGGCCGCCCAAACCAGAGCTCGCCTCCGGAAGGGTGGGCGGACGTTCGACCCGGACGGTGTCCGCAGTGGGCGGCCCGGCGGTGGCGCGGGCCGCCCGGTGGACCGTCAGCGCGCTCACGAAGGCTCTCCGCCGCTCACGACCTCGCCCGCCAACTGCATCAACGCCGTCGTGGTCGCCGGTGCCAGCAACTCGGAGCGCAGATGTGCGCCACCCGCCAGATGGCGGTCTCGAGGCAGCACCACGACGCGCACCGGGTGGAGACGATGCACCTCAGCCAGGGCTCGACCTGCTCGCAATCCGGAGTCGGCGACCCGCTCGAGGACCACCACGATGATCCGCTGCATCGCGAGGCCGGCGGCGGCCCGCTGTTGCACCGCGGCGCTGACGCACACCAGGCCCCGCACCGTGTTCTCGGCGACCAGCACCATGGCGTCCGCGTCGGGGGTGAAGGCGTCGAGATTCCGGGCGTCGGTGTCGACCACGCTGAAGCCGACCCGACGTTGCAGGCGACGGGCCACGTCCACCGCCACCGCAGGTTCAGCGTGCGCGGGTGCGAGCACGGCCCGGATGGGACGGGCGTGAGGGTGCAGCACGGCTTCGGGGTGGTCGTCGCGAAGGTGTCGATCGGCCGCCGCGACACTCATGGTGGGGGCTTGGGTCAGTCGCGCCATCAGCCCCCCGGCGTGGCCGGCCGCGTCGAGCAGGAGCACCCCGTCGGCGCGATGGGCGTGCAGCACATCGGTCAGCGCCAACGCGACCGTGGTGGCTCCGGCACCCCCGTGGGCCCCTGTGACGATGATCCGTCGCCCGGTGGTCACGGGGGCCTGGACTCGCGCCAGGACCGCTGCGCGGCGCGTGGCTTCCTCATCGCCGCGCAGCAGGGTGGCGAGCAGGGCCGCCCACCGACGTGAGGCCGGCTGCCCGGGGCGGGTGGAGATGTCGCGGTGGAGTTGTCGAGGGCGTTGGGTCAGCACGGACAGATCCGGAGCCACCCGGTATGCCGACCGCTCAGCGCTGGGGGCCGGGGCCGGCGAACCCACCGGCGTCGGTGAGCTCGCTGATCCCGGTGAATCCGCTGATTCCGGTGAATCC
>JBASAZ010000163.1:0-14623 GCA_049650845.1 Ornithinimicrobium sp. | reverse complement strand
GTGCGCTAGACCACCGCCGGTTGCTCGTTGCCGGCCTCAGCGATCCCTCGACGCATGTCAACCCTGGCCAACAACAACCCACCCACGACGAAGAACGCGATCAGGGCGATGATCGCCATACGGTAGGAGCCGCTGAGCTGAAAGATCAGCCCGAACGCCAGGGTTCCCATCCAACTCGTTCCGCGCTCCATGGCCTGATAGAAGCTGAAGAACTCCGACTCCCGGCCCGCAGGAACCAGTTGGCTGTACATCGATCGGGACAGGGCCTGCGTTCCGCCCAGCACCAGACCGATGCACACCGCGCACAGCAGCCACACGGTGTAGGCGCCCTCGGGCACCACGAAGGCGAACGCGACGACGGCGGTCCACATTACCAAGCCGGCCAGCACCACGCGTTTGGCCCCGAACGCGACCGCCAGTCGTCCGAACAGCAAAGCGCCACCGAAGGCCACAAACTGCACCAGCAGGATGGTGATGATGAGTTGTCCTGCTTCGAAGCCCAATTCCTCTGAACCGTACAAACTTGCTGAATAGATCACCGTCTGGATGCCATCGTTGAAGAAGAGGTACGCCAATAAGAACAGCAGGGTCTGCGGAAACAGGCGGATTTCGCGGAATGTTGTGCGAAGTTGCTCGACGGCACCGGCCACACCTCCACCGTCGGTCATCACCGGGACGCTGGTCGTTCCGTGAATGCGCCGAAGGCCCCACACCGGAATGATCGTGAAGACCGCCCACCACAGGCCCGCCGAGAGCAAGCTCACGCGGATGGCCATCTCGTAGCTGATCCCCACGCGCTCGTTCATCTGGAGCAAGCCGAGGTTGAGCGCCAGCAGAACGCCGCCTCCCAAATACCCCAGCGCCCATCCCCGCGAAGAGACGGAGTCGCGATCGCTGGGGTGGGCGATGCGCACCAGGAGGGCGTCGTAGACCACGATCGAGGACCCCAAGCACAGGTTCGCCACGATGAGCAAGATCACCCCCAGCTCCCAGTTGGAGCCGGTCAAGAAGAACATGGCCATCGCGGCCAACGACCCGACCCAGGCGAAGGCACCCATCAATCGGGTTGGCGTCTGGGTGCGGTCGGCTATCGCCCCGACGATGAGCAGGAAGACTGCCGAGACGATGGTGGCCACCGTGATGGTGTAGGGCGCGAGAGAGCCAACCGCGATGGGTATGCCGAGCACGGACAAGTCCTGCGTGCAGGTCTGGCCATCGACCAGATCTGGGCACGCGTCAGCTCGGGCCAAGGCGGTCAGGTAGGGCGCGATCAGCACCGTTCCCGTCGTGGTGACGTAGGCGGAGTTGGCCCAGTCATACCAAGACCAGGCTCGTTGGTGAGAAACGGTCCGTTCACGCGCAACATCGGCCACCAGTGCGCCTGGATCTGACATGTCAGCAGCGTCCCACATGCACCCTCATCCGGAGCGGTTCTGCCCGCCCTAGTTGCACATGGAGCACAGGGGGTAGACAGTAAACCCGTCAGTTCACCACCACAGAAGGAGCAAACATGGGCATCGGCGACAAGATCAGTAACGCCGCGCAAGAGGCCAAGGGCAAGGTCAAAGAGGCCACTGGCGATGCGACCGACAACGAGCAGATGCAGGCCGAAGGTAGCGCGGACCAGACCGAGGCCAACGTCAAACAGGGTGGAGAGCACGTGAAGGACGCCTGGGACGACGTCACGAAGTAGCTAGCTGCCGCCAGGAAGCCGTCTGCGCAGACCAGCGAGAACTCGGCCCAGTGGGGAGGTCTGCTGCGCCATCGGGGACGCCGCGACCTCTGGGTTGCCGTTGGCTACGGCTTCCTGGCGGATCCTCACCCGCAGAGCCTCGCCGCGTCGTTCGTCGCGTCGGGCTGCCACCTTGCCCTCGACGCTCGCGGGCTCGATGTCTTCGGCTTTGAGGGCGCCGGCCACGATGTCGACCTGCTCGCTGTAGTACTTCAGCATCACCGCGATAGAGGCCACGACGGGCACAGCCAGGAAGGCTCCGACGATGCCGAACAGGGTGCTGCCCGCCACGATGGCGATCAGGACGATGCCTGGGTGCAAGTCCATCGACTTGCTCTGCAGAATAGGCAGCAGGACGTTGCCCTCCAGTTGCTGCACCGCCAGGACCAGCACGAACACGACCACGGCGGTGGCGAATCCGTTGGACACCAAGGCCACCAACACGGCGAAGCCACCCGCGACGAAGGCGCCGACCACCGGGACGAAGGCACCGAAGAAGGTCAGTACGGCCAAGGCGAAGGCCAACGGCACCTGCGCGATGAAGAGACCCGAACCGATCAGCGTGGCGTCGATCAACCCCACGAGGGCCTGGGTACGGACGAACCCGCTGACGGTGTTCCACACGCGCTGGCTGATCTCCACCAGGTGCTGACCGGCATAACGCCCCGACCAGCGGTAGAGGAACGGCAGGAACCGGGTCCCGTCTTTGAGGAAGAAGAACGTCAACACCAGGACCAAGAAGGTCGTGACCACGACGTTGCCCACGGCCGCGACCCCGGTGAATACTCCCGCGGCGATCGCGCTCGCCCGGCTCTCCAACGCCCCACGCACCTGGTCGCCGAACTCGATGAGCTGTGAGTTGTCCAACCTCAGTGGGGGACCGGCAGTCCATCGCTGCAGCTCGGCTAGGCCTGCCCCGGCGGATTCGACCACCTGGCCACCCTGGTCGATGACCGAAGGGGCGATCCATGAGAACGTGCCGATAAGAATGGCTAACGACACGACGAGGGTGGTGGCCGCGGCCAACCCGGTAGGCCATCCTTTGCGCGTCAGGAAGCGAGTGGGGGGCCACAGGACGCTGGTGACCAGCAGGGCCATGATGAGCGGGAAGAAGGCCACCCATGCTTGTGCCACGAGCCACAGTGCTACTGCGGCGGCCGCCACCAAGGCAAGAAATCGCACTGCCCAGGTCGTCGACAGCTTGACCGACCGGGCGATGACGGCGCCGCGGTCGACGGGTGTCGAGGCGGACTGCGAAGGCATGCTCATGGACCTATTCCTCGTGCTGTGGGGCCCACTCCCGAACAGGGGGACCGCCACATCTTGTCACCTGTTGTCGACGGTGCGCTCGTTGAGATCGTGCACGGCCACCGTCACGCTCGTGCGGTGTGAAGCCCCCGGGTCCAGGGCGATGGCGCGCTCACCGATGTTGGCCGTCTCAATGCAGACCATCTGGGTCCACTCCGCGTCGGCGAAGTCGTCCATCTGCTTCGCCCCCTCCGGGCCCGGATTCCAGACGACGACGTTGCCGGCCCCCTGCGCCTCGATGGTGAGGACCCGCTCGAGCGTGGGATCCAGAAGTTCGACCAACCCGGAGCGCTGATAGATGCTGTCCACTTCTCCAGTGATCTGCAGCGGACCGTCCTGGGTGGCCTCCTGGCCGGTGACCTTGTCGTAGTAGGCCTCGCCGTCCAGTCCGTGGATTCGCACATCGCGCACATCGCCGACGTGAAGATACGTGTGCAGGGCGATTTCGTAGTCGAACGGCTGCGCACCGACATTCGTCACCGTGTGCGAGACGTCGAGGGCCAGCGGGCGCAAGGCCACCTGCATCGTGCTCTCGAACTCGTATGGGAAAAGGTGTCGAGAATCCTCTGGAAGGTCCGCGGAGCTCAGTCGCCATGTCAGACGATCCCTTTCGTGTTCGTCAAGCGTCCAGGCCAGGGTCCTCACGAGGCCATGGCTCGGAGTGAGGTCGCCATGTGGTCCGTTGGCAAACCACGGCCAGCACACCGGGATCCCACCTCGAAGAGCCTTGTCTGCGACGTATTCCGAACGCTTGCTGATCCACACCACCGGTACTTCGCGCTCCACCCACTGTGCGACATGGGCGCCGTGGTCGTAGGCGCTCACGGTGCCGTGCTCGGTGCGAATCGTGCGTTCGGTGAAGGCGGCCATGCGGTAACCCTAATCGGCATGCGGCAATCCTCATCGGAACGCCGATAAGGGACATTATGTAAAGTTAGTCGTATTCACCCACCGCAATACTCACCCAGGCCGATGGTCGCTCAGCGCGATACATGCCCCGGTACTCCCCTGCGGGAACACCAGTCGCCAGCCTCACTCAAACGGAGCAGGGTCGCCGGCACCGACTCTGACGATCTCGGGGTAGCCGGCCGAGAAGTCGATGACCGTGGTGGGATCGCAACCTGTTTCGTCTCCGTCGATCACCGCGTCGACCACCAGATCCAGCTCCTCCTTGATCTCCCACCCCAAGGCCAACGGTTCCTCGTGGCCCGGCATCAGCAGGGTGCTGGACAGCATCGGCTCCCCCAGCTCGGCCACCAGAGCCTGGGTGATTCGATGGTCCGGGATTCGCACGCCGATGGTCTTCTTCTTCGGGTGCAACACCTTCTTCGGCACCTCTTGGGTGGCCGGCAGGATGAAGGTGTAGCGGCCCGGAGTGGCCGCTTTAACCGCACGGAAGACCGCGTTGTCCAACTGAACGAACTGGCCGAGCTGCGCAAAGTCGCTGCAGACCAGCGTGAAGTGGTGCTTGTCGTCCAGCTTGCGGATATCGATAATCCGTTGCTTGGCGTGCGCGTTGCCGAGTTGCGCTCCAAGGGCATAGCAGGCGTCGGTGGGATAGGCCACCAGTCCGCCGCCGCGCAGCACGTCGGCCACCTGGCTGATCAACCGGGGTTGGGGGTCGTCGGGATGAATGTCGTAGAACCGGGCCATGCTTCACCCTAAACGGACGGGCCTTCCGCGGGCACACGTTTCGGCGGTAGCGGAGACGACTCCCGTTCAGAGAACCGTGGCGGAGAGCGTTCCCCGGCTGACACGTATCCCACCGGGGCCGGTGTGGGCCTGGAGAAACTACGACGCCGTCTGGGAACTACGACACTGTCTGGCGCGCCGAGTCGACGCCGTGCTCGGCCGCCTCGATGAGGGCGCTGATGAAGGCCGGAATGTCGTCGGGGTTGCGGCTCGTGATGAGGTTGCGGTCGACGACGACCTGCTCATCGACCCAGTCCGCGCCCGCATTGCGGAGGTCGGTGGCCAGGCTCGGGAACGACGTCAGCCGCACCCCGTCGACCACCTTGGCCTCGATCAGGGTCCACGGTGCGTGGCAGATGGCCGCGACGGGCTTGCCGCTGGCGACAAAGTCAGCGATGAACTGCACTGCCTTCTCATCCATCCGGAGGGCATCCGGGTTGGCCACTCCCCCGGGCAGCACCAGAGCGGCGTAGTCATCGACCGAGACGTCTGCCACTGCGTGGTCGACATCGACCTCGGTGGCCTTGTCAAGGTGGTCGAAGGTCTGCACCGTCCCGTTTTGCGGGCTCAGCACATGGGCGGCGAAGCCGGCGTCTGTCACCGCGTCGTAGGGCTGTGTCAGCTCGACACGCTCGATCCCCTCGCTGGCGACAAGGAAAGCAATGGTCTTCGTGTCAGCGCTGGCTGTGCTGTTGGTGTTGTTTGCGTTGGTGTTGTCGTCAGTCATGTATCCAGCGTGAAGGCGAACTGCCCACCTCGCAACCGGACTCAGTGCGCGCCGATGGGCCGTTGGTATGCCGCGAATACTCTGCCCTGGCTGAACCCGAGCCGCTCGTAGAGCCTGGTCGCGCCCGTGGGACTGTCCGAGTCCACGTGCAGCTCGATCTCCTCGTAAGACCCGTCCGCCGCTGCCAGCGCGATCGTGTGGTTCAGACACGCGTGAGCAAGACCACGGCCCCGAGCGCGGGGGTGAGTACCGACGATGTTGACGTACAGGGTGCCCTCGGCGTGCTGGCCACACAGTGCGTAGGCCAGCGGTGCGCCGTCCTCATCCAGCGCCACGCTCGACAGCGACAGCCGGCCGCTGACCGAGTTCCAGTGATCCAACCACCCGTTGCGGGTGATCTCCGAGGAACCCCAGTGATCCCTAAAGGCGAGATTGTGAATTTCTCGCAAGGGCTCGCAGTGCTCCGCTGTGGGAGTGCGGATCACGGCTCCGGCAGGAGTCCTCAGGGACGCCACCGGACCGGGAATCGGGCGCTTCATCTGGTTGAAGTAGCGCACGATGTGGTAGCCGCGGTGTTCCAACAGCGGCCGCACGCTGGCGCCCTCGAGATTGCCATCGGCCCTCCAGAACGCCCCTGAACCCGGATGTCGTTCGTGAGCAAGGGCGGCGCCGCGCTCCTCCGATATCTCGAACAGCCGCCGCCCGATACCCTGCCCGCGATAGTCCGGGTGCACTCCGCCGCTGAGCCAGACCCTGACCAAGCCGTCGGCGTCCACGGTGTGCGAGGCCTTGACCTGCGCGAACCCGATCAGCGAGCTGCCGTCCCAGACCGCGACGGTATCCAACTGTGGATCGACGCCGTGTTGCTGCAGTTCCTCGGCCAGGTCCTGCGGACCGTAATGCTCGTCCGTGTCGTCGGCGCGGGCCAGCGCCTCGATCAGCAAGGCCCACTGAGTCACGTCTGCAGGGCGCAGTGCGGCCCACCGGTACGGGCCGTGCTTGCTCACGCCGGCTCGCTTACGCTCGGCATGGGCCGCGAATAGAGCGCGAACGTGCGGTCCACGGTGAAACCGAGCTGCTCGTACAGCCGGGTCGCCCCGGTGAGACTGGCAGCATCGACCCCGAGGTCGACCAGGTCGTAGTCGCCGCTGGCAGCGGCCAGAGCCAACGTGCGCGCCAGGCAGGCCCGAGCCAGCCCCCGGTGTCGCGCCGACGGCGCCGTGCCGACCGCGTCGATGTAGAGCTCGCGCTTCGTCCATTGCGCGGCCCACACGTAGGCCAGAGGCTGACCGTCGCGATCCACGGCGACGCTGGAAAACTGAGTTCTCGCGGTGCGCGACTCGCGAGCCTCACGCCAGGCCTGCTCGGTCCGTGCTCCAGAACCCCAATGATCTTCGAAGGCCACGTTATGGAGGTGGCGTAGTTCCTCCGACATCGAAGGGTCGGGGGTGATCAGCACGACGCCCGCAGGCAGCCCAGTTGCGGGCACACTGAGTTCGGCGGAGGCGAGTTCGGTGCGGACCGGCCGCACCATGTGCGCGAAGTACCGAGCGATCTCATAACCTCGCCGACTCAGCAGCGCCCGCACCGACGCGCCAGGGATCCCTCCGTCCGCGAACCACGCCGTCGGGTGACCGGGGTGGCGTTGCTGGGCGAGGTCCCAGCCTCGCCGCTCTTGGGCTTCGATGAGCCTTCGGCCGATGCCCTGACCGCGATAGTCCGGGTGGACACCGCCCAACAGGTACGTCCGGGCCAGGCCTTCGTTGCTCAGCGCCTCCGGCACGAGGACACGACCGATCCCGACCAGATCCGGGCCCGACCAGATCGTCCAGGAGTCGCGGGGCGCGTCGAACGACGGAGAATCCAGGTCCTCCAGCAGATCCTCGGCCTCGAGGAACTCATCCGTGTCGTCGACGCGGGCGAGGATGTTGTTCAGGTCGGCCCACTCGTCCACGGTGTCGGCGCGCAGGTGTCCCCAGCGATAGGCAGACGTGACGTGACTCATCTCGCCATTCTGAACCGTCGCATCGCCGCATACCACCCAATTCCCACAGCCACCACGATGAGGCCCCCCAGGACCGACTCCCCCGGCAGCGCCGCCGTGAGCGCCAGGCAGCCGACCAGGCCGACCGCGGGCACGACGCGCGTGCACCACTGGTCGCCGTGCAGCGTCCACGCGCTGGCGTTGGTCACCGCGTAGTAAAGCAACACCCCGAAGCTGGAGAACCCGATCGCTCCCCGGACGTCGAGGATCAGAGCCAGGACCACCACGACCGCCGCTACGCCCAGTTCGGCCCGCTGGGGCAGGTGATGAGGTCCGCTCACGGCGGCCAGACGCGCCGGAAGGTGGTTATCGCGCGCCATGGCCAACGCGGTCCGCGATACCCCGAGCAGCATGTTCAACAGGGCCCCCACGGCGGCGCACGCGGCCGCGAACCGGATCGCCCACACCCACCCGTTTCCCCAGACGCGCTGCGCCACGTCAGCCACCGGGGCGGCGCTGGTGGCCACGTCATCACTGCCGACGACTCCGAGCACCAGGAGCGCCAGGCCCGTATAGATGGCGAGCACCACCACGAAGGTGATGCCGATGGCCTGCGCGATGGTGCGCTCCGGATCGCGGACCTCCTCCCCCAGAGTCGCAATCCGGGCGTATCCGGCAAAGGCGAAGAACAGCAGACCCGCGCCCTGCACCACCCCGTGTGCCGAGGTCGGCGTGGTCGACGTCAGCCCGGCCCGAAGATCGAAGACGACGTTTCCGGCCACAGACGCGACCACGACGCTGACGGCAAGACCGAGGAGCACCGCCAGCACGATCGAGACGATCACCCCCGAGATGCGCACTGATCGCTGCAGGCCCGACAGGTTGGCGGCAGTAACCGTGAGGACTGCGATCACCGCTGCATACCGTTGATACCCCGGGGCGACGTAGGCGCCGAGGGTGAGGGCCATCGCCACACACGACGCGCTCTTGCCGACGACGAAGCACCAGCCGGCGAGATACCCCGGGAACTCCCCTAGCCGTTCCGTGCCGTAGACGTAGGTGCCCCCTGCGCGGGGATAGCGCGCCGCGAGCATCGCCGAGGAATACGCGTTGCACGCCGCCACGACGGCGACGATGAGGAGGCTGAGGAGGATGAAAGGGCCGGCTGCTTGCGATGCCGGAGCCCACACCACGAACATCCCAGCGCCGAGCATCGACCCCATCCCGATGATGACGGCATCGCGCCTGCGTAGGGTCCTGCGCAGTAGCGGTTCGGCACCGCCCCCGGCGTAGGACATGGGCAGCAGTGTGTCACTCACGCGTGGCCCCGAGATGGCGCAGAGCCGAACAGCGCCTGCACTATCGGGCGTAGTGAGACTTCGCTAGGGTCACTCGAATGGACTTCGACGAACACGGACAACCGATCATCCCCGCCGGCCGCCTCGTTCTGGTGCGCCACGGCGAGACCGAATGGTCGCGATCGGGCCAACACACGGGTGTGACCGACCTGCCGCTGCTGCCCGAAGGTGAGGCTGCCGCGGTCGAGGTGCGTCCCGTGCTGGAGGAGTTCTCCTTCACGCACGTCCGGTGTTCACCGCTGCAACGCGCGCAGCGCACCGCAGAACTGGTCGGTCTCACGCCCGACATCATCGACGACAACCTACGCGAGTGGGACTACGGCGGCTACGAAGGCATCACCACCAAGGAGATTCGCGAGCGCACCGGATATCTGTGGTCGGTGTTCGAGCACGGCGTCATTCCCGGCGACACCCCCGGTGAGACCGTCGAGGAGGTCGCCGGGCGGGCCAGCCGTGTGCTCGAGGAAATCTATCCGCACCTGCACCAGGGAGACGTGGCGCTGATCGGTCACGGACATGCCTTGAGGATCCTGGCTGGGGTCTACTTGCGCCAGAACCCCCGGTGGGGTCGACGCGTTACCTTCGAGACCGGCGCCGTCGCCGTCTTAGGTCATCATCACGAGGACCGTGTTATCGAGGCGTGGAACCGCCGCCGCTGACCGGGTCGACGTCGGGGATGGGCCAGGTGTGCACGGGTTGGTTCTGCTCCATGTGCTCCACGTAGTGGGCGAACATCCGGTGCAGCGCGTCGTCGCGGGTGTGCCCGGCTGCTTCGTACTTCTCCGTGACCTCGACCTGCCAACTGGCGCCGTTCTGATGCGCTGAGCAACGCCCCTCGATCACCGACAGATAATGCTCGCGGACCTGGCGGCGCAAGCCCAGCGCGGCTAAGCCCTCATTGGCCTCTTCCAGCAGGCAGTCGGTGATCAATTCGGTTGCGGCCACCTTGCCCATGCCCGGCCAGCTCAGGTTGGCTTCGATGCCGTGCTTGGAAGCGTCGAAGAAGTTCTTCTCCGCGTCAAGGAACGGCATTTTCGTCCAGATCGGCCGTCCGCTGGAGGTGAGTTTCTCCAGGAGGCCATAGTAGAAGCACGCGTTGGCGACCATGTCGATCGCGCTCGGGCCCGCCGCCAGGACGCGGTTCTCCACCCGCAGGTGTGGCACGCCCTGGGAGTTGTCGTAGATGGGACGGTTCCAACGCCATACCGTGCCGTTGTGTAGGCGCAGTTCGTGCAGTTCCGGAGCCGAGCCCTCGTGCAGCACCCTGGCCGGGTCCTCCTCGCTCAGTTCGGGCAGCAAGGCCGGGAAACAGTTCACGTTCTCCTCGAAGAGGTCGAAGATCGAGGTGATCCAGTTGCGCCCGAAGTACGCCCGGGGACGCACGCCTTGGTGTTTCAGCTATTCGCTGCGGGTGTCCGTCATCTGCGAGAAGAGCGGCACCCTGGTCTCGGCCCACAGCCGCTTGCCGAACAGATACGGCGAATTGGCCCCGATCGCGATCTGGATTCCGGCGATCACGGAGGCAGCGTTCCAATAGGTGGGGAAGTCCTGCGGCGTGACCTGCTGGTGCAACTGCACCGAGGTGCACCCCGAGAGCGGCCCGATGGTCTCGAAGTACTGCACCACCTGCTCACCGGTGGGACCCTCGATGTCGAGTTGCATCCCCTCCCCTCGCTCGTTGAGCAACGAGTCGTTCAGCGCGGTGTATCGCACGCCGAGGCTGAGCCACTCGCCGTCGAAGATCTCCGGTTGCAGTGTGGGGATGATGCCGGTGGCCACCACTCGAGCACCGTGCTCTCGGGCAGCGTCACCGGCATTGCGCAACGACTGCGACAGCCAGCGCTCCAGGCGCACCGCTTGGTCCCCGGCCATGGGCCGCGGGGGGACGTTGATCTCGATGTTGTAGCGACCCACCTCGGACTGAAAATCGCTGTCCTGCAGGTCTTCCAACACTTCGTCGTTGATCAGCGCCGGATCCAGGTCGTCGTTGACCAGGCTCAGCTCGATCTCCAAACCCATCTGCGGTCTGGTGAAGTCGAACCGACTCTCCTCGAGCATCCGCTCGAAGATGTCGAGGTCCAGCAGGACCTTCTGCCGGAAGTTGACGCGCTGCTCGCGCGTGAACGCTGCCGAACTGACCTCTGCACCCATGCGCTGACCTAACCACACTTGCGTGAGCGCGGGCCAGTGTTTGGGCCGTCCTATTCGGCCAGGTCTTCCAGAGGGGGACAGCTGCACTGCAGGTTGCGGTCGCCCCAGGCGCCGTCCACCCGGCGCACCGGTGGCCAGTATTTGCTCGCCGGATCGACCGTGCCCGGATAGGCGGCGCTCATCCGGTCGTAGTCGTGGTCCCACGTCCCGGCCAACGACCACGCCGTATGCGGGGCGCCACGCAGCACGCTGCCCTCGACGCCGTCGCGGGCAGCGACATCGACCTCGGCCCGAATCGCGATCATCGCGTCACAGAACCGGTCGATCTCGGCCAGGTCCTCGCTCTCGGTCGGTTCGACCATCAGCGTGCCGGCCACCGGGAAGGACATGGTCGGGGCATGGAAGCCGTAGTCGATCAGCCGTTTGGCCACATCGTCCACGGTGACCCCGCTCTCCTTGGTCAAGGGCCGAACGTCCAGGATGCACTCGTGGGCGACCAGTCCGTCCGCGCCGGTGAACAGGATCGGGTAGTGCTCGCGCAACCGGTGCGCGATGTAGTTGGCCGAGAGCACCGCCACCTTGGCCGACTTGGTGAGTCCGGCCCCGCCCATCAGGCGCACGTAGGCCCACGAAATCGGCAAGATGCCCGCGGAGCCGAACGGGGCGGCGGAGATGGCGCCGACACCGTGATCGGGCCCGGCCGTGGAGTCCAACGGGTGGTTCGGCAGGTGCGGGGCCAAGTGGGCCCGCACTGCGACCGGTCCCACACCGGGGCCTCCGCCGCCGTGCGGGATGCAGAAGGTCTTGTGCAGGTTGAGGTGGCTGACGTCACCGCCGAACTGTCCCGGCTTGGCCAGGCCCATCAGCGCGTTGAGGTTCGCTCCGTCGACGTAGACCTGCCCACCGGCTTCGTGGATCTGGTCACACACCTGCGCGATGGTTGCTTCGAACACTCCGTGCGTGCTGGGATAGGTCACCATCAAAGCGGCCAGCTCCGCACCGTGGGTCTCGATCTTGGCGGTCAAGTCCTCCAGATCGACGTCGCCCTCCTCCAGCGTTTTGACCACCACTACCTTCATTCCGGCCATCACCGCGCTGGCCGCGTTGGTGCCGTGGGCGCTGTCCGGGATCAAACAGATGCGACGTTGATCCTCCCCGTTGGCCAGGTGGTAGCCGCGGATCGCCAACAGACCGGCGAACTCACCCTGAGATCCCGCGTTGGGCTGCAAGCTCACCGAGTCGTATCCGGTGACCTCGCACATCCACGTGCTCAGCTGGTCGATCAGCTCGTGATAGCCCATGCTCTGATTAGCCGGGGCGAACGGGTGGATGGCGGCGAAATCGGGCCAGGTGATGCTCTCCATCTCGGTCGTCCCGTTGAGCTTCATCGTGCACGATCCCAACGGGATCATCCCTCGGTCCAGGGCAAAGTCCTTATCGGCCAGGGTCCGCATGTAGCGCAGCATGGAAGTCTCGCTGCGGTAGCGGTGGAAGACCGGGTGCTCGAGGTATGCCGAGGTGCGCTGGTGCTCCTGGGACCAGTCCACCTCGACGACCTCGGCCTGCGGGCGTGGTGGCGGTTGGTCCACGGCGAAGGCGTCGCAGACGATGGCCAGGTGCTCGGGGATCGTGGTCTCATCGGTGCTCAAGAGCACAGTGTCCTCATCGGCACACCACAGGTTGACACCGCGCCCCTCCGCGCGCTGCACGATCCGCCGAGCTCGACCCGTTGCGGTCACGGTCAGCGTGTCGAAGAAGTCATGGTTGCCGACGCCGTATCCCCCGGCCCGGAGCGCGTCCGCCAGCACGTGTGCGCGGTGATACGTGCGCAGCGCATTCGCCCTGATGCCCTCAGGACCGTGCCACACGGCATACATGCTGGCGATCACCGCGAGCAGCACCTGGGCGGTGCAGATGTTCGAGGTGGCCTTCTCGCGGCGGATGTGTTGCTCGCGGGTCTGCAACGCCAACCGGTACGCAGGCGCGCCATCGGCGTCCTTGCTCACCCCGACCAGCCGTCCCGGCAGCATCCGCTCCAATCCCTTGCGCACACTCATATAGCCGGCGTGCGGCCCCCCGAAAGACATCGGGACTCCGAACCGCTGCGCCGAACCGACCGCGATGTCGGCGCCCCACTCCCCCGGAGGGGTCAACAGGCTCAAGGCCAGCAGGTCGCACGCCGCGCTGACCAGCGCTCCCAGCTCGTGTGCCGCTTCGGTGAGGGCGCGGAAGTCGCGGATCTTTCCGTCGGCTCCGGGATACTGCACGATCACCCCGAAGACGTCGCGTCCCTGGCACACCTCCCGCACACCCGCAGCGTCGGTGATGTCGTCCAAATCTGCCCGGACGATGTCGATGCCCACCGGAGTGGCGCGGGTCTTCAGCACCGCGTGGGTTTGCGGCAGCAGGTGCTCATCGACGAGCAACACGGCGTCCTTGGCCACCTTGCTGCCGCGACGCATCACGGTCATCGCTTCGGCCGCAGCGGTCGACTCGTCCAGCAGCGAGGCACCGGACGTCGTCAGGGCCGTGAGGTCACTGCACATCGTCTGGAAGTTGAGCAGAGCCTCCAGTCGACCCTGCGAGATCTCGGCCTGATAGGGGGTGTAAGCCGTGTACCAAGCCGGATTCTTCAGCAGGTTGCGACGAACCACCGGTGGGGTGGCCGTGTTGTAGTACCCGAGTCCGATCATCGAGGTCACCACCGTGTTGCGAGCCCCCAGGTCGCGCAGCTCCTGAGAAACGGCTCCCTCACTCGGAGCGGCCTCAATGTCCAGTGCGCTCTCGCTGCGGATGTCCGCTGGCACCGCCGTGCTGATCAGGTCCTCAAGGCTGTCGTAGCCGAGCGCCGCGGCCATGGTCGCGATGTCGCGGTCGCGAGGTCCGATGTGTCGCGAGACGAATTCGGCGGTAGCGGGGTCAATACTGCTGGCGGCGACTCCGGCGGGATCAGTGCTGGTCGACTCAATGCTGGTCGACTCAATGCTGGTCGACTCCGTGCTCGTCGAATCGGTGCTCGTCGGGGCTGTGTCCTGGCTCATGAGGCTCCTTCGCGGTCCAAGCGATGCCTCCCCCTCTGTCAGCGGCGGATCGGGTGATCGGCCGGGCCCTTCCAGAGTTGCCTCACCCGTGCGGTCCTGGACGCCTGAGAGCTTGAGCGGGGAGTTTGCCCCTTCGGCGCCTCAACCCAAAAGCATGGGAGAGGACTCTCCCGCGCGGCGTCAACAGCAGTTCTACGGTAGCAGGACCCAGCAGCCCCTTGAACAAGTCCGCGTCCAGTCCGCGAGCCGCTCAGCCCGTGGTGCGGGCCGCTCGTCGCCGCGACAGCTCGTCGTGCGTCGCAGCAACCGTGTCGGCCCCTCGTTCGCGAGGCAGCTCGGCGAGCTGGCCCTCGACCTCACGCCAGACGCTGCCCACCGCTATGCCGAAGACCCCTTGACCCCCCCGAACCAAGTCGATGACCTCGTCGTCGGACGTGCACGCATAGACGCTGGCACCGTCACTCATCAGGGTGATGTTGGCCAGATCCTCGACTCCACCTTGCCTGAGCTGCGTGACTGCCACCCGGATCTGTTGCAGGGAGACTCCGGTGTCGAGCAGTCGTTTGATGATCTTGAGCACCAGGATGTCCCGGAAGCTGTAGAGCCGTTGGGTGCCGGACCCACTGGGGT
>JBASAZ010000162.1:0-2074 GCA_049650845.1 Ornithinimicrobium sp. | reverse complement strand
GTCATCGACACCCTCATATCTTGGGGCGTTGCGACCACCGCAAGAACCCAAGGTCGTAGTCCGTGTGCAAGTGCAGGAAGAACAGGTCCCGGTGGCCCTGGCGCAGCCAGTCCCGGTAGATCCGGCGCAGCGCGGAGCAGGCGGTGACAGAGGTCTCACCCTGGCCGTCGAGCTCACGTATCCGCTCTGCCAGCGCCTCCAGCCAGGGTCGGCGGTCGTCGTCGTCCAGCGGGACTCCCGACGTCATCTTCTCGACGTTGGACCGGGGGTGGTAGTCGTCGCCCTCCACGAAGACACCGCCTAACTGCTCGGCGACGGCCCGCCCGATGGTGGTCTTGCCGGTGCTGGAGACCCCCATCACCACGATGTGGCGCGGGGCGGCCACTAGAGCACCAGCCACAGGAGCGCGGCGATCGCGAAAACGGCTAGGCCCAGCGTGGTCTCCATGACCGTCCAGGTCTTCAGGGTGGTCTTCTCGTCCATCCCGAAGAACCGGCTGACGAGCCAGAAGCCCGAGTCGTTGACGTGCGAGAGCACGGTGGCCCCGGCCGCTACGGCGAAGACGAGCAGGGCGATCTTGACATCGCTGAGGTCCTCGGCGGCGACCTGGGCCGAGATCAGTCCGGCCGTGGTCGTCAGTGCCACGGTGGCCGAACCCTGGGCCACGCGCAGCGCGGTGGCGATGAGGAACGCCTGCAGGAGGAGGGGGAGACCGACGTCGGAAAGCGACTCGGTGAGCGCCTGGCCGATGCCGCTGGCCCGCAGCACGCCACCGAACATGCCACCGGCGCCGGTGATCAGGATGATCGCCGCGATCGGGCCCAGGGCCTCGTCCATCAACTTGGTGGCGGCGGGGATGCTGAACCGTCCGGGAGAGAGCACGATGACGGCCGCGATGACCGTCAGCAGTAGGGCGATCGGAGTCTGCCCGACGAGCTGGAGGAAGCTACCCCAGGCGGCGTCCTCGCTGATCGTGCCGGCGGTCCGCAGGGTGCCGACCACAGTGTTCAGCGCGATGAGCAGGAAGGGCAACAGCAGCAGCATCAGCACCACCCCGAACGCGGGGGCCTGGGTCCGCACCGCGGTGCCGCCACCGTTGTGATCGCCGACACCGTTGGCCTCCTGGACGCCAGCGTTTTCCTTGCCGAAGAGCAGGTCAGGGATCGAGACGTCGAAACGGTTGCCCAGCCAGGTGCCGACCAGGTAGGCGCCGACGTACCAGCTGATGATGGCCACGGGGATGCCCACCAGCAGCGTGATGCCGATGTCGCCGCCCATGAGGTCGGCGGCTGCGACCGGACCCGGGTGCGGCGGCACGATCGCGTGCATCGCGGCGAACGCACCTGCCGTGGGCAGGCCGTACTTAAGGATGGAGCCGCCGAAGCGACGCGCCACCGTGAAGATGATCGGCAGGAAGACGACCAGGCCGGCGTCGAAGAAGATCGGGAAACCGAAGATCAGGGCGGCGATGCCCAGCGCCAGAGGGGCACGCTTCTCGCCGAAGCGGTTAATCAGGGTGTCGGCCAGCACCTGGGCGCCACCGGTGTGCTCGAGCAGTCGTCCGAGCATCACACCGAAGGCCACGAGCAGCGCGACCGAGCCCAGCGTGCTGCTGAAGCCGCTCATCAGAGCGGTCGGCACGTCCGCGAGCGGAATCCCCGCAGCGACCGCGGTCAGCAGGCTGACCAGGACCAGTGACACGAAGGCGTGCAACTTGACCTTCATGATGAGGAACAGCAGCAGCGCGACGGCTGCCGCCGCGATAATCAGCAGGACACCGGCTCCGTATGCCGGTTCGATGGCTTCCATGACAACCTCCACGTCGACGGGGAGGGTCCACCGCTGACCCACCAGACATCCTAGGCGCTGTAGGCGCTTTGCAGCATGTGATTGACAAGTTTGTTGGCTATCCCGCGGTGGTGATGGCTAGGTCGTGGAAGCCGGGGCTCTACGCATGCCATGAAGAGACACACCAACAACCGGGGTGGGCAGCTGCAAGGTCACCACGGTCAGCGAAAAGGTCAGCGCAGTCACCGTGACCAGCGAGGAGGCGATCTCGGCGAGCAAGGTACGG
>JBASAZ010000161.1:0-7263 GCA_049650845.1 Ornithinimicrobium sp. | reverse complement strand
ATGTAGACCTTGTCGACACCCGTCGCCCCGGCCGCCTCCAGCACCTCGGCTTTGCGGTCGATCAGGAACCGTCCCATCGCTAGGTCGTTGTCGTGCGGACTCAGCGTGATCCGAGCCACCGGCAGACCCCAGGCGTCGACCACGCTGTCGTCTAGCTCCACTCGGTTGTCGTGCTGCGGCATGTCATGCACCACCATGGCAACTGCCATGCTGTGGTCGAAATATTGGCGGTCGACTTCCTTGGCCTCGTGGCCCCACGTCGGCCGTCCCGGGAGCCCCCAGTTGATGGGGAGGGGAATACCCACGCCCGCCGCAGCGATATGCCCACCGCCGACGAAGCCGCGGCTCTCGTCATGCTCGTAGAACTGGAACGACGAAGCGCTCACGTAGCCACCTCCGGCCCAGGCGTGAATCGGGTCCTCGAACGTCCCGACCGCGGCGCTGTATTCGTGAAAGGTCACGTTTCGACCCACCAGGTCGCTCCCGTTGGCCAGCCCGTTCGGGAAGCGCGTGGAGGTCGAGAGCAGCAGCAGCCGGGCCGTCTCCACCGCGCCACAGGCGAGCACGAACACGTCTGCATGCTGCTCGTGACTTATGCCGTCCGAGTCTTCGTAGACGGCTGAGACGACGCGGCCACGCTCGTCGACCCTGAGTTCGCGCACGTAGCAGTCGGCGCGCAAGTCGTAGCGGCCAGTGGCCATGGCGTCGGGGATGAACACGTTCAGGGCGCTGGAGCGCGTTCCCGTAGGGTCTCCGTGCTGTTGCGCGAACGCGCTGACCACGGTGGCGGGACGGCCGTTGAATGGCTGTGATAACGCAGCCTGCGGGGTCGGGAAGGAGTTCCAACCCAGGGCCGCGCAGCCGGCGTGGAACTTCTCGGCGTATCGCGACATGGGCATCGGCGGGCACGGGTAACCCTTGGTGCGTGGCCCCTCGAAACGGTTGGCTCCGGCCTGGCCGGACACCCCGAACGCCCACTCAACCTGGGTGTAGTAGGGCTCCAGGTCCTCGTAGGTAATGGGCCAGTCGACCAGACTTGTGCCCGGCACCTCCCCTGCGACGGTACGCAGTCGGAAGTCGTTGGGTGTGAACCTTGGCAGCCAACCCTGCCAGTGAACGGTTCCCCCGCCGACCATCTGCGGCACCGGGCAGAAGAGGTCGACCTTGGCCTCGGCCTCGCCCTGGTCCCGCACGGTCCGGGGGTTGAGGATGGGGTCGGGCCATAGGTTGTAGCGGTTGACGTTGGCGAGCTCGTCGCCACCGAAGGACTCCTTGGTGCGCCAGGGGCCGCGTTCCAAAGCCACGACCTGCAGGCCTCGCTCGGTGAGCACCTTGGCCGCGGCGGCACCGCTGGCGCCTGCTCCGATGATGACCGCGTCGACGCGTTCTTTCGGGGCCATGTCAGGCCTCCGTTCTGGGGTGGGCGCGCTCCGTTGCAAACCACTCGAGGGTGGAGTAAGTGCCGTTATGCACGTGAGCTAGCGAATCGGGACCGGGGAAGCCGATGAGCTGCCAGCCGACCTGGTCGCGGTTGCCGCCGTAGATGGGGTCGGCGTAGAAGCCCTGCCGGGTATGCAGCACCAGCAGTGAGAAGAAGTCCAGGTCCACCTCGGCGTTGGTCTGCTGCAGCGCCGGCTCGACCGGACCGCCGTAGGCAAGGTTGGGCCGGACCTCAGCTCCCTGCGATGTCAGGCCGGTCTCCATGTCGTGTAGGACGCTGTCCTGCTGCTCCGGCGACAGGTCGGCGAACACCGTGCGGGCGACCGACTGTGCGCGCTCGTCGAGTTCGCGAACGCCACGCAGGTAGGTCCGGCGTACGACCTCGATGCGATGCCTCCATGCCTGCTCTCGCTTGCCGTGCAACGTCTCGAAGCCCGAGCCGTCGGGTTTCGCGTAGACGTGGCCAGTGCCGGAGAGGTAGCGCTCGAGGAAGTCGATGCAACCCGCCTCGGTGGCGCCGGCGTGCTCGTCGGTTGGGATGATCCGGGCCATCGCTGCGGCGATGGTGCCACGCTGACTGGCATCGAAGAAGGTCTCGGTCATGGGTCAGTCCTTCGTTCAGGAGACTAATAGTGGTCGCAGAGTGGAGTGGGCGATGCGCAGGCCTACCTCGACCTTGTCGGGCGTTCCGCCCCACACCGGGTCTTCGTGCTCTACGGACAGCACCCCGTCGAAGCCGCCCTCGTACAGCGTGTCAACCACGGCGCGCCAGTCGACGTCGCCGAGGCCAGGCACCCGGTAGCGCCACCAGCCCACGTCCCACGGGTCGGTGCGCCCGACTGCGATGCCGGGCCAGCCGTAACGGGTGCGACGGTCGGGGAATATCTGGATGTCCTTGGCCTGCGCGTGCAGCACCCGGTCGACATAGGGCCGCAGCGCCGCAACCGGATCGATCCCCATCCACATGAGATGACTGGGGTCGTAGTTGAGGTAGAGGCCCAAGTCGAACATCCACTCCCATAGCTCCGGGGAGTAGGCAAGGTTCCCGGGATAGCCGTCGGGGTGCCACCCCTCCATGACACAGTTCTCGATCACCAGCTTGACGCCTTGCTCACCAGCACGTTCGACCAGCGGGGCGAACACACTTTCGGCGGCTTTGAGGTTGTCGGCCACCGGTGTGGTCCAGTCCCGACCCACGAACGTGCCCACGGTCGGCACGCCAAGGGCAGCAGCCGCCTCAACGCAAGCCAGAACATGCTGGTTGACGGCTGCACGTTCGGTGGGATCGGGGTGCAGGTTGTTGTCGTAGAAGGCCAAGGATGAGATCTGCAGACCTGTCTGTTCCATCAGCTCCTGCACCTGCTCGATGCGTCCGCCGTCGAGGTGCTCAACCGCGAGGTGGGTCGCGGTGAACGGCCGGTCGCCAAGGGCCGGCCAGGCGGCCACCTCCAGGGCTTCGAAGTGATGCGCGGCGGCCCACTGGGCGATCTCCTCCAGCGAGCGTTCGGGAAGGCATGCGGTCAGGAATCCGAGCTTCATACGTGTTCCTCCTCGGTCAGTGTCTGGCTGGCGTCAGGTGGGGCGGCGGGCACATCCGCCCAGCGCTCCGAGGTTGCCGACCTAAGGACCGCCTCGGTAATCCTGGCCGCCCGGGCCCCGTCATCGAAGTCGGGGAGACCGTCGGGGCGCGCTCCGGTCACCGCACAGCGCACATCAGCGACAAAGGAGGTGAACGCATCCTGGAAGCCCTGCGGGTGACCGGCCGGCAAGCGGGCGTAGCGGGCGGCCTCCGCATGCAGTTGGGCTGGGTCGCGCACCACGACCCTGTTGCCCTCGCGGCTTCCCACCCACAGCCGCACCGGGTCCTCCTGGTCGAAGGCGTAAGAGGACTCGGTGCCGTCCACGGAGAGCCACAGCCGGTTCTTGCGACCCGGGGTGACCTGACTCACGACCACCGAACCCGTGGCCCCTTGGTCGGTCCTGAACTGGACAACTGCTCCGTCCTCCGTACTGGACCGCCCTGGGTATGCCGTTGCCAGACCCGCCATGACGCTGGTCACGCGGTGCCCTGTCACGAACTCCATGAGGTCGCACCAGTGCACGCCGATATCAGCAAAGGCACGGGAACGTCCACCTAGTTCCGGGTCAACCCGCCAATTATCGTCCCCGGGTCGGGAGAGCCAGTCCTGCAGGTACGACCCGTGTATCAGCCATATCCTTCCGGCGTTACCGGTCGCGAAGCGGGCGCGCATCTCCCGCACCATGGGATGGAAGCGGTAGACGAACGGAACCGCCGTGATCGCGGACTGTTCCCGCGCCAGGGTAGCCAGGTCGTCGGCGTCGGCCAGGGTCGTGGCCAGCGGCTTCTCGCAGATCACGGCCTTGCCGTGCTGCAGGGCGAGGCGGGCCAGGTCGGCGTGGGTGTGGTTGGGGGTGCAGACGTGGACGAGGTCGACGTCAGCGGAGGCGACGAGAGCCTCAGGGCTTGCCGCGCCACGCTCGGCACCGAGCCGCGTCGCGGCCTCGGCGGCCTCTCGCGAATCGCTACCCGCAATCTGGCTGACGACGCCGCCGGCAGCGCGCACCGAGTGCGCATGGACACCTCCCATGAAGCCAGTGCCGATGATGCCGGAGCGGACCATTGTGCTCACTTCTTCCGAGCCAGAGCAACGGCCAGGATGATGATGACTCCGCGGACCACCTGCTGTTGACTGGAGTCCAACCCGGCCAGGATGAGTCCGTTGTTGATCAGGCCGATCAGCAGAGCCCCGAAGATGGTCCCCACAACACGGCCCTGGCCTCCGAACAGGCTGGTCCCGCCAAGGATCACCGCGGCGATGGCGGACAGCTCGTCACCGGCGCCCCACTGGAATCGTCCGGACTGCAGGCGTCCGGCATACAGCATGCCGGCCAGCGAGGCCGCGGTCGCGGAGATGACCAGCACCTGGAACTTCATTCGCTTGGTGTTGACCCCGGTGAACTCGGCTGCGGTGCGGTTTCCGCCTGTGGCGACCACGTGGCGACCGAACCGGGTCCGGTTGAGCACGAGGGCACCGATAGCGGCGATTATGGTCATCCATACCAAGAGGCCAGGGATCGGGCCGAAGTCGCCTCCGCCGAAGATCACGATGAAGGAGTCGTTGAGAATCGGCTGTGGCGCCGACGCGGTGATCCACTGTGCCACCCCGGCAGCGATGCCTAACATGCCGAGGGTGACGAGGAAGGACGGTATGCCGAGTCGACTGACCAGGCCGCCGTTGATGGCGCCCACCACCAGACCGACACCGAGACCGGCCGCGATCCCTGCGATGAGGCCGAACTGGGACAGGGCCATGGCGGAACAGACGCTGGCCAGCCCGGCCACAGACCCGACGGACAAGTCGATCTCGGCACAGGAGATGACGTAAGTCATCCCCACGGCAATGACGGCGATGATTGCGGTCTGCCGGAACACGTTCAGCAGGTTGTTGGTCGAGAGGAAGCCGTCGTTGCCGAGGGTGATGGCGAACAACAAGAACACCACGACGAAGGCGATGTAGATGATGTAGCTGCGCCAGTCGACGGCCGCGAGCCAGCGGGACCGTTGGGGGGTATCGGTCTTTTCGGCGACGGTTCGGGGGCTGGTTTGAACCATGGGGTCACACTCCTTGCACTGAGGTCTGCAACGACTCTTCGTCCGCGATGTCCTCGCGGGGGATTTCCTCGACGATGCGACCACCGCGCACAATCAGCACCCGGTCGCTGACCGCGAGCAGCTCGGGGTACTCCGAGGAAATGACAATCACGCCTTTGCCGGAGTCGGCGAGCTTGCGGATGATGGCGACGATCTCGGACTTGGTACCGATGTCGACGCCGGCGGTGGGTTCGTCCATGATCAGCACATCCGGTTCGGTGCCGAGCCACTTTGCGATGACTACCTTTTGCTGGTTGCCGCCGGAGAGCAGCCGCACGGGCCGATCCGGGTGGGCAACCTTGACCGCAAACTGCTTGATGAGGTCACTGGTCAGAGACCGCCCGGCAGACATGTCCAGGAGGGGTCCGCGGCGAATGCGACCCAGCAGCGGCAGCATCAGGTTCTGGTGCACCGAGTGGTCCAGGACCAGTCCCTGGTCCCGGCGGTCCTCGGGGATCAGGGCGATGCCAGCGTCCACGGCAGAGCGAGGGTCGTTCAAGCTGACGGGGTCGCCGTGCATGGTGATCTGACCGCTGTCCAGGGGGTCTACGCCGAACAGTACCCGCGCCAGTTCGGTGCGTCCGCTGCCCATCAAACCGGCCAGCCCGACAATCTCTCCTGCGCGCAGGACAAACGAGACCCCGTTGACCCTCGAGCCTGCCTGGAGGTCCGTGACTTCCAGCAGCAGGTCACCACCACTCGAGGCTTCCCGTCGGACATAGGCGAGGGAGCCGTCCATCTGCTGACCGACGATGCCCTCGACCACCTGGGCCGGGGTGACGTCGCTGAGCCGCTCAGTGAGCAGGCGTCCGCCGTCGCGCAGGATGGTGATGCGGTCGGCGATCCGATAGACCTCGTCCATCCGGTGTGAGATGTAGATGATGGCGATGCCTTGCGCCTTGATCCGCTGGATGAGCGCGAAGAGCGCGCCCACCTCGTGTTTGGCCAGACTGGCCGTGGGCTCGTCCATGATCAGGACCCGGGCGTCCTGGGCTAGGGCCTTGGCGATCTCTGTCAGCTGCCAGTACGCCGTGGACAGATCGGACACCCGCGTAGCGGGGTCGAGCTGGACACCCATCCTGCTCAGCACTTCGGCGGCCTTGGTCCGGGCTGCCCGGTCGTCAATCAGCCCGAA
Source organism: Ornithinimicrobium sp. (assembly GCA_049650845.1). Taxonomy (GTDB): domain Bacteria; phylum Actinomycetota; class Actinomycetes; order Actinomycetales; family Dermatophilaceae; genus Ornithinicoccus. Next base: position 1,015 of record JBASAZ010000161.1, on the reverse strand, counting down.
CCGACCCCGAGGCTCGGCGCCCAGGTAGATGTTCTGAGCTACCGTCAGCGTCGGGACCAGGCTGAACTCCTGGAAGACCATGCCGATCCCGGCGGCCTTGGCATCGTGGATCGAGGCCAGCGCTACGGGCCTGTTCTCGATCAGGATCTGGCCGGCGTCCTTGCTGTAAACCCCTTGCAGGATCTTCATCAGGGTGGACTTGCCGGCACCGTTTCCGCCGGCCAGGGCATGGATCTCCCCAGCGTGGACCTCGAAGTCGACGTCCTTGAGCACCTCGACTCCATCGAAGGACTTGTGGATGCCGCGCATTTGAACGACAGGTGCTTCGGGACCCTCGGTGGGTCCGTTCTGCGGAAGGACCGATGCCTGCGACATGTTCACTCTTCCTTGAACGAGTCGACCAGATCGGCCGGCGGATCTGAGGCGTAGACGGTCTTCCAGGCCTCCAGAACGTTCTCGTGCTCAACCGGCAGGGCGGACAGGGCCACGTAGGGTGGCGCCTCCTTACCGATCAAAGCTCCTGCAGCCAGCCGCGCCTCGGTAACGCCCTGCTCATAGGGGCGTTGGGCACCCAATCCGACGACCAGCTCGCCCTTGGCCATGGCGATGGCGACGTTGAGCCCGAGGTCCTGGGTTCCCAAGTTGAGGTCGGTGCGCCCCGACTCGCGGGCCGCAGCCATCACCCCTTCGGCTGGCACGTCCCACACCGCCCAGATCCCGTCCAGGTCAGGGTTCTGGCTGAGCATCGCGTTCGCGGCTGCCTGAGCGTCCCCGGCGAAGTCGGGTCCGGCGATGCCGGTCTCCTGGACGACCTCGATGTCGGGGTACTCATCGGTCATGGTCTTGGTAAAGCCGTCGTATCGCTGCTGGGTGACGAAGAAGTCCGCCTCGTGATAGATCACGCCGATCGTCCCTTCGCCGCCCAGCGCTTTGGCGGTGAGGTGAGCGGAGACGACGCCATTGCCGTAGTTGTCGGCTGACACGACAGAAACGTAGTCCGAGCCCGCCTCCAGGC
>JBASAZ010000160.1:0-2470 GCA_049650845.1 Ornithinimicrobium sp. | reverse complement strand
CCCTGGCCCGGCGCATTGGTCACCGCCGGGTGCTGCGGGACCTCGACGACGTGGGCCCGGCCCCCCAGGCCGAACGTGCGGCCCCGGCCAACGGGCTGACCGACCGAGAGGTCGACGTACTCCGTCTGGTCGCAGAGGGGTTGTCCAACCGGGAGATCGGCGAACGGCTGTTCATCAGCGCCAACACCGCGGCCAACCACGTGCGCAACATCCTGATCAAGACCGATGCGCCCAATCGCACCAAGGCTGCGGTCTTCGCCACGGAACAGGGCTTGCTCCAGCCTTGACCGCGCGTGGGCTACATCGGGGCGAAAGTGCCGTCCGAGGACAGCGTCCCCGACAGTTCCATGATCGCGTCGGCCGGGATGCCGGCGCGGACTGCCGCCGTACGGATCGCCTCGACGTTCTCGGCCTCGTAGAGGCAGAAGGTCTTGCGCTTGTCCGAGGACAAGAAGGACTTGAGCCAGCGCACGCCCGCCTCGCCGTTGATCCGGTTGATCGACGCAGCCGTCTCCGGAGCGACCTCCAACTGGTCGGCGAATCGTCGCTCCACCATGAATACAGGCATCTGGGTCCTCTCGATCATGACCGGAAGCGTCCTCAGGGGGCTCCGATCAGACTGGTCAGTTCCCAACGTAGACGGCTGGGGTGTCATCCGGCCAGAGAGCACGACGTGGAACCGACCAAACCCATGACGAGACTCCACCCTGAGCGCGGCTCCACCGACAGATCCGACATCACATTGCACCCTTTCGTGATCGACGACTTTTCCTCACCTCAGCCCCGCGCACGTCGGGTCACGTGACCGGGCCTCCGAGCGCGCTCACCCTCCGGCGTCTCTGCGTGAGCACCCATGCGAGCATCGACGAGCCTCCAAGGGCGACGGCACCGACAGCACGCACCTGCGTTGGCCAGAGACCTCTGTCCACCTGGCCGGGCTCTCGAAGTTGCAGGTCCGGCAACAGCACAGCCGCCATCTGGAAGCTTCCGACCCCGTAGTTTCCCCCACCGGGAATGGCGCTGAGGCGTCGAGGCTCGCCGCCTTCCAGAGCCAGCTCCGTTACCCAGGACGGGTCACCGTAGGACTCCTCCTGACCTGCGTTCGCGGGGTAGTCGAGGACGAGCACCGTGTCCGGGCCAGTCCAGCCCAGCAACCCGCCGTCGGCAGCATCCCCCGCCTTCAACGGTGGTGGGGTCGGTGCGTCGCGACCGGATGCGTCCACGAAGGAGATCGCCTCCCTCCGCTCTACGCACTGCTGCGACTCCTCTTCATCCCAATCGCCCGTCCCCTCCCTGCAGGTCCGCCATTGCCTCCCGGCTGCCAATAACGTCCCGTCCGGGGACCAAGCGTTTGGGCCATCGAGATACGCATCGGGGTCCATGGTCAAGCGCCGGCGGACGCTACCGTCGAGACCGACGATCTCCACGGTGCCTCCGCCTATCTGGGGGACCCCCTCGTCTAGTCCGGTTGAGCTGGTGTCCGGCGTGATGCGGTGGATCGCCAGCTCGGACCCGTCCGGGGAGAAGGCCGCCGCCCTCACGTCCGCGGCACCCGGCAATATGTGGGCCTTGCCCGTTGCCAGCTCGAGCATTCCGATCTCACCCGTGATCGCCATACCCGAGTATGGGTACTTTGGCTCGGCAGTGGTCAGGTAGGAGACCAGGGTGGAATCCGCAGACCAGGCGAGCGGAAGCGCGCTGTGGCCTCCGGGCACCTCGTGAACCTCGACCTCCCCTGTGTGAAGGTCGATCAAAGCCAGGTCCGGGTCGTCGGCGTCCCAGTCGCCGACCGCGACAAAGCTACCGTCGGGTGACAACAGCATCGGCGCCGGGTCGCCCTGAGTCTCTGACCCGGCGCGGTCCTCAGCAACATCCAAGCGACGATAGGTGTCACCATCCGCACCGACGACGATCGCCTGCTCAAAGTCGAAGAGCTCCACGCCGAACCCGTGCTGGAAGATCGCCACCGCGCGCCCCGGCGGCGACGCAGACACATCTCCCGTGAAGTAGGAATAGTCAGCCACGCGCGCCGGTATACCCGCCGGCCCGGGTTTCGCAGTGGCCGGAGCCGGTGAGCCGAACGGCCACAGCGTCACCGCCAGGGCCAGCAACAGCACCAGTCCGCCAATCCCCGCCGGCACCCACCTACGGTTCCTCATCGAAAGAATCTAACAGTGGGCAGGGCGTCCAGCAGCAGGCAAGATCTGGCCCTTCGTACCTGCCCCGGGGGCCGGGGTGAACGCCCGGGGTCGATGTTGGGCTGAGGTCAACACCGGCTGCACCGCGGCGGGCATGAGCGTCGAGGGGTTGCTGCAAGGCCGCAACGATGTGCGGCTTAACAGCGGCAGCCCGTCGACGGCCACGACCTTCGGCTATAGATCGAGATCACCACGTGGGAGTTCGAGCACTTCGCCGATCGGAATTGCACACCGGGCGCAAAGCAGCACCACCGCGGTGTCCACACCTCACC
>JBASAZ010000159.1:0-1582 GCA_049650845.1 Ornithinimicrobium sp. | reverse complement strand
AGCCTACCCTCTGCGACCCGATCCTGAATTCGCCAACAGCGTCGGGATACGTGCAAAATGTCATCATAGTGGCCCCGGCTCCCTCCCTGAACCCGAGAGGACGGGGCACGAGCGGGACTGACTGGTCTTTCTCGACGCTACCGACCTGGAGGATCGGACCGGTCAGGTGGTCAGGGTCCTCCCAAGATGATGCCCGACGCGCCGACGCGCCGCGGTGGACCCGGTGGGCGAGTCTGGCCGACCCCGGAGCGCTCGGACTCGCCCGCAGCCCCGACGACGGAGTCCTCCAGCGCGAACAGCTCCACCGGCTGGTCTTTCCCGCGCAGCTCTTGGTGCCCAACCGACCGGATCACCCAGCCCTCGCCGATGCCGAGGCGCGACACCAGCTCGTCGCCCACCAAGACGTCAGCTCCGAGCGGCTTACAGAGCGCCTGAATTCGAGCCGTCTGGTTCAGCACGTCGCCGGTGAACACGATCTCTTTTTTGAGCGCTCCGATCTCGCCGGTCGTCACGGGTCCCACCTGAAGGCCCGCTCGGAAGTCCGGGGCCACCCCAAAGCGGTCCTCGAACCACTCCGCTCGCCCTCGCAGGTCTCGCTTCATGGCGAGCGCGCACCGAACGCAGTTCGCATCGCGGAGCCCGTCCTTCTCGGTCCACGACACCACGATCTCGTCGCCGATGTACTGGTAGACCTCGCCCTCGTGGTCGACGATCGCGTCGGCGAGCGCGTTGTAGTACGCCCGGAGGAACTCGAAGTAGCGGGCGTGGCCGAGCCGCTCGGTGATGCTCGTCGACGACTTCATGTCGGAGAACAGAAACACCCGCCGCTCCTCTTTCGGTGTGTGGTAGCGCCCCGAGAGAAAATTGGTCAGCACACGGGGTCCCATGTGCTCGCTGATCTCGGCGTAGAAGAGAGAGGCCACGAGGGGGGTGACCAGCTGCACGCCCGTACTGAGACTCTCCCGGCTGATGGCGAACGCCTGGAGTCGGTCCCAGACCCGAGGATCTGCCAGTCCCGTATCCATCTCCAGCGCCGCAGCGATGGGGAACGTGACCACGACGACTCCAGTCAGGAAGAGGGTATAGAACAGCGTCTTGGCGACGAGCTTGGTGCCCAGGCTGCGCGTGGCGAGACGCCGGTTGAGGAACAGGAGCTCGACGGCGCCGACCAGGCACCCCACGACGGCGACGGCCAGGTTCGCAAACAGCCTCACCCCCGCGTCGACCTCGATGGCCGACCCATCGGTGGCCGCGACCGCGCCGCCGCTCGCCGCGTAGTCCGAGATCGCAAAGACCTGCGCCAGCACGAACCAGATCACCCCGAAGGGAATCACCCTCCGAAGGGCGCGCCGAACGTTGGGTGAGAGGTGAAACCGCATGGTCAAGGGCCGCACCGTGGGTACGCGTGCAAGGGCTCGCGAAACAGGATACCAAGCGCCTCCGAAACCGGCTCTTGTTACTCCCGGCGAGAGACGGGGTCTGGGCTGAGGCGCGCACGGGTCGGGGCGCCATCGACACGCGGGGCGTCGGCAGGACCATGACCGAGGGACCCTATGACGTTTGCGAACGCCCGCTCCCGGTC
>JBASAZ010000158.1:0-17844 GCA_049650845.1 Ornithinimicrobium sp. | reverse complement strand
GGCAACACGCCCATCCCGATGAGGTTCGAGCGGTGAATCCGTTCGTAGGAGACAGCGATGACGGCTTTCACACCCAACAGCCGGGTGCCCTTGGCCGCCCAGTCGCGCGAGGACCCCGATCCGTATTCACTACCCGCCAGCACGACCAACGGCACACCTGCCTCGGCATACGCCTGGGCAGCGTCATAGATGGTGGTCTGCTCACCGTCGGCCAAGAAGTTGCGGGTGAACCCACCCTGCACGTCGTCCAACAGTTGGTTCCGCAGCCGGATGTTGGCGAACGTGCCGCGGATCATGACCTCATGGTTGCCGCGTCGAGAGCCGTAGGAGTTGAAATCCTTGCGTTCGATGCCGTGTTCGGACAGGTACGTCCCCGCCGGGCTGTCCGTCTTGATCGCCCCCGCAGGGCTGATGTGGTCGGTCGTGACCGAGTCGCCCAGCAAGGCCAGCACTCGCGCGCCGTCGATGTCTTCCAGTGGCTCAGGCTCGGCGCCCATCCCGTCGAAATACGGGGGTTTGCGCACGTAGGTGGAGTCGTCCGCCCACTCGAACGTGTCCCCCTCCGGAGTCGGCAGAGAAGTCCACCGTTCGTCCCCGGCGAAGACATCGGCGTAGTCCTCGGTGAACATCTCGCGAGAGATCGACGAGGCGATGGTCTTCTCGACGGTCGTGGCGTCGGGCCAGATGTCCTTCAGGAACACGTCGTTACCGTCGGGGTCGCTGCCCAACGGCTGCGTTTCGAAGTCGAAGTCCATCGAACCGGCAAGCGCATAGGCGATGACCAGCGGCGGGGAGGCCAGATAGTTCATCTGCACATCGGGCTGGATGCGGCCCTCGAAGTTGCGGTTTCCGGACAACACCGACGTCACCGCGAGATCGTGTTCCTGGATGGCCTGTGAGATCTCCGGGGTCAACGGCCCCGAGTTGCCGATGCAGGTGGTGCAGCCGTAGCCGACGAGGTGAAAGCCCAGCTTCTCCAAGTATGGCCACATGCCGGCCTTCTCGAAGTAACCGGTCACGACCTTGGATCCTGGGGCCATGGAGGTCTTGACCCATGGCGCCACGGTCAGCCCTCGCTCGACCGCGTTCTTGGCCAGCAACGCAGCGGCCATCATCACTGACGGGTTGGAGGTGTTGGTGCAGCTGGTCACGGAAGCGATAGCGACGATCCCGTGGTCGATCTCGAAACTCTCACCGTCCACCGTGACCAGGACCGGCTCGCTGGCTCGCTCCCCCGTGCCCTCGTCCGGGACCGCCGAGTGCCTCGGCTTCGACGCCTCGTTCGCCGCGTCGGTGGCGTCGTGCGAGGGAGCATCGGAGGCAGGGAAGGTCGAGTCGACTTCGTCGTCCAACTCCGAGGCTTCGCTCCCGGAATGCGCGTCGTGATCCACGTAGTTGCGCAGATCGGAGCGGAACTGCTCCTTGGAACGGGAGACCTCGATGCGGTCCTGGGGACGCTTGGGCCCGGCGATCGAAGGCACCACGGTGGACAGGTCGAGCTCGATGTACTCGCTGTAGCGGGCCTCCGTCTCGTCGCCGTCGGCCAGCCACATGCCCTGCTCCTTGGCGTAGGCCTCGACCAGCGCCACCTGCTCGTCGGAGCGACCGGTCAGCCGCAGGTAGTCCAACGTGACCTCATCGACAGGGAAGATCGCGCAGGTGGAGCCGAACTCGGGGCTCATATTGCCGATCGTGGCCCGGTTGGCGAGTGGCACGGCCGCAACCCCGGCCCCATAGAACTCGACGAACTTCCCGACCGCCCCGTGCTCGCGCAGCATCTCGGTGATCGTCAAGACCACGTCGGTGGCCGTGGCGCCCGCCGGAATGGAGCCGGAGAGCTTGAAACCGACAACCCGCGGGATAAGCATGGACACGGGTTGACCCAGCATGGCGGCCTCTGCCTCGATGCCCCCCACTCCCCACCCGAGCACGCCCATGCCGTTGACCATGGTGGTGTGACTGTCGGTGCCCACGCAGGTGTCCGGATAGGCCACCACCACGTCCGAGTCATCAGCGCGCGGCCGCGTCATCACCGAGCGGGCGAGGTGCTCGATGTTGACCTGGTGAACGATGCCGGTGCCCGGTGGGACGACCTTGAAGTCTTCGAACGCCTTCTGTCCCCAACGCAAAAATTGGTAGCGCTCCCCGTTGCGCTCGTATTCGATCTCGACGTTGCGCTCGAAGGCGTCCGGCCGCCCGAACACGTCGATGATCACCGAGTGATCGATGACCAGCTCGGCCGGCGCCAGCGGGTTGATCTTGCTCGGGTCGCCCCCCAGGTCGACCATTGCCTCACGCATCGTGGCCAGGTCGACGATGCAGGGCACGCCCGTGAAGTCCTGCATGATCACCCGGGCCGGCGTGAACTGGATCTCGGTGTCGGGCTGGGCGCTTTCGTCCCACTGAGCCAGCGCGGTGATGTGGTCCGCGGTGATGTTCGCACCGTCTTCGGTGCGTAGGAGGTTCTCGAGCAGCACCTTCAGGCTGTACGGCAGTGATGCCGCGCCCTCGATGCCACCGATCCGGTAGATCTCGTAGCTCGCATCGCCCACCTCGAGGGTGCCCCGTGCATCGAAAGTATTGCTGTGGGTGGTGTCGTTGTTGCTCACGCCGACTCCTTCGTTGGTCCCGTATTTATCTTGATATCAAGATAACTGCTCGGTATCAAGATAACTGACTTCATCCGACATTTCTAGTCTCTCGCACCGGCTCGAAGTGGGCCAGACATTCCACGTGATGCGTCATCGGGAACGCGTCGAAGATCCGCAGGTCGACCAACGTCCATCCCAGATCTTTCAGGTATGCCGTGTCGCGGGCGAGCGCAGCGGGGTCACACGCCACGTAGACGACCGCTCGAGGGCCCAGGAGAGCGACGTCTCGCAACACAGCTTTGCCCGCGCCGACGCGAGGCGGGTCGAGCACGACCAGATCGGTCTTGACGTGACTGCGCGCCATATCCCGCACGGCACGATCGACGCGCCCGGCGCGTACGCGAGCGTGCGGCCACGAGACCAGGTTGCCCCGAGCATCCTGCACCGCTCGACGATCGGTCTCGACCGCCATGACACGACCCCGGCGCCCGACGGCTTGGGCCAGCGCGGCCGCAAAGAGCCCCACGCCGGCATACAGATCCAAGGCACGTTCGCCCGGCCTGGGGTTCAGGAAGCTGATCGCGGTGTGCGCGAAGGTCTGCGCGGCGTCGGGATGGACCTGCCAGAACCCGCGAGCGCTCAGCTCAAACGAGGCTTGACCGCCGGGAAGCATGACCTCTTCGGTCACCGTGGGCACCTCGGCGACCCCGCCCTGAGCGTCATGTGTCTGGGCGGTGTTTCCCTGTGTGTCGTTTGTCTGATTGTCGTTTGTCTGAGTGTCGTTGTCCTGAGTGTCGTTGTCCTGATTGTGGTTGTCCTGAGTGTCGTTGTCCTGAGTGTCGTTGCCCTGATTGTGGTTGTCCTGAGTGTCGTTGCCCGGCGCGTTGCGGGTCCTCTCGGGGGCGACGCCCGGAACGACGCGCGGAATATCGACGCGGACGACTCCGCTGCTGGCCCCCACGACGTCGACGGACTGGGTGCGGGGGTATCTGCGGGAAAGCACCCGCGCGGCGTTCAACGCCGGGTGCGCGATAAGGCAGTCGTCGAGGGGAACCAACTCGTGGGAATGGTGTCGCCGCAGGCCCGCGCGCCCGCCGTGGTCGACCGCGAACTCCACCCTGGTCCGCCACCCCAAGCCGTCGACCTCCCCGGGCATCGCCTCACAGGTGATATCCCGCCCGAGGTGTTCGAGAAGGTCGATACCGGCGAGGCGTTGGAACTGCTCGTGCACGACCGCGGTCTTGAGGTCACGCTGTGCGGACAGGTCGACGTGCTGGAAGTCGCAGCCACCGCATCGACCGGGCCCGGCATACGGACAAGGCGGTTGAACCCGGTGCGGAGAGGTTTCAAGGATCGTGTCCGCGTCGGCCTGGACGAACCTCCCGCCCTTGCCGATGCCGGTGATCCGCGCGACCACCCGCTCACCGGGCAGGGCGTGCCGCACAAACATGACCCGTCCTTCGTGGCGAGCTACGCAGTGTCCGCCGTGCGCGACGGGGCCGACGCTGACCTCGAAGGTGTCGTCGACCTGCCAGTCCTGCGTTGAATCAGCCACGGGTTGCCGGCCTGGCGACCGGGTGGTCGTGCGTGTTCTTCCCACCGCGCCGCACCCCTTTGCCCTGCCATGGCACCGTCGCCACCATGACCCCTTGAGTGCGCAGCAACTCGGTCCGCAGACGGTCGCGGACCCGATCGCGGCCGAGGATCCGAAAGCGGCTGTTGCCGATGAACTCGGGAATGTAGACCACGATCACGTCACGGGGGCGATCGCGGTGCAACCGTCCCACGTAGTCCATGATCGGACGCAGCTGCTCCCGATAGGGCGCCTCCACGATGCGCAGCGTGATCGGCATGTCACGTCTATCCCATTCTTCGCGTAGGGCACTGGTGCGGTCGGGCACGACGTCCACGGTGACCGCTTCCAGCACTTGCGGACGTGCCGCCCGAGCGAAGGCGACGGCCTGCAGGGTGGGGCGATCCAACTCCTCGACGTAGACCAACGCATGCACGCGGGCCGGGACCGGCTGGCGAGGGGTCTCATCGGGAGGCAGGGCCGTTTCCTCGCGCACCTCTCGGTGGTATCGGTCAACCATCGTCATCACCATCCAGAGCAGGGCGATAAAGAGCACGGACAATCCGGCTCCATTGGTAAAGCGGGTCAAGATCACCACGGTCAGCACCGTCCCGGAGACGATCGCTCCGACGACGTTGATCGCGCGACTGCGCAGCTTGGCTCGTCGCTGCCGCATGCTGAGCTCGAGGCGCATCTGGCGGTTCCAATGCCGGATCATCCCGAGCTGGCTGAACGTGAACGAGATGAACACTCCGACCAGATACATCTGGATCAGCTCGGTCACGGTCGCCTGATAGACCAAGACGAGGGCGGTCGCTCCCGCCGCTAGCAGCAGTATGCCGTTGGAGTAGGCCAGTCGGGTTCCGCGGCTGAGGAGCACGCTGGGCAAGAATCCGTCCCGGGCCAGCCGAGAAGCCAACACGGGGAAACCGTTGAATGCGGTGTTGGCGGCCACGATGAGCATGACGCCGGTGCAGATGGACACGAGCAGCACTCCGGCGCCTTCGCCGCCGAAGATCACCTTGGACAGTTGCCCCAGCACCGGGTCCTGCACGAAGTCCTCGCCGACGGGATTGCCCTCGAAGCTCATCTGTTCCTGCGGGTTGATCGCCATCTGGATCCCGGTCTCGCGCGTCAACACGATGACGCTGAGCAAGATCGTGATCGAAATGCTGGCCATGACCAGCAGCACGGTGGCCGCGTTCTCGCTCTTGGGGCGTTGGAAGGCCGGGACCCCGTTGGCCACCCCCTGCACGCCGGTCAGCGCAACCGTGCCCGAGGCGAAGGACCGCAGGATCAAGAGCCCCAGCCCGAGTGCGGTCAGCGCTTCGAACCCCTCGGCCGGTCGCAGCTCCAGCTGAGAGCTTGCCGCTCGCCCCAGCGACCCTGTGACCCACTGGAACATCCCCACGACAATGAGCAGCGCCATCGCCGCCAAGAATGCGTAGACCGGGACGGCCAGGGCCCGCCCGGACTCTCGCACGCCCCGCAGGTTGATCAACGTCAACACCACGATGAGCACGGTGGCGGCCGCCGGCTCGTAGCCACGCAGGAATTCCAGCGCACTCGCCGCGTTCTGCACGCCCGCGGACACCGAGACGGCCACCGTCAGCACGTAGTCCACCATCAGGGCGGCGCCGACCCCGAGCCCCGCAGTGGATCCGAGGTTCACCGAGGCCACCTCGTAGTCGCCGCCCCCGCTGGGGTAGGCGTGGACGTTCTGCCGGTAGGAGGCAACGATGATCATCATCACCACCGTCACCGCCAGGGTGACTTCCCAGGCGTTGAAGAACACGGCAGCACCACCAGCCAGGGCCAGGGTCAACACGATCTCGTCGGGTGCGTAGGCCACCGAGGACAACGCGTCGCTGGCGAACACCGGCATACCCAATCGCTTAGGTAGCAGCGTGTCGCTCAGCCGGTCAGTGCGCAGCGCGCGCCCGACGAAGACACGCGACAGCAACCGCCGCGACAGACCCATGGTGACCGATTCTAGGAGTCGAGTCCTCGATTAGGGTCCCGGCACGCTAGCGTCGGAGGGTGCACTTCGTGATCATGGGCTGTGGCCGGGTGGGGTCCACCCTTGCCACGAGCCTGGAAGCACGCGGCCACGAGGTCGCCATCATCGACCGTGACGAGACCTCGTTTCGACGGTTGTCCAAGGGTTTTGCCGGTCACCGCATCAAGGGCGTGGGCTTCGATCGTGACGTCATGCGCCGAGCCGGCGTGCCCAACGCCTATGCCTTCGCGGCCGTCAGCAGCGGCGACAACTCCAACATCATCGCGGCCCGAGTCGCCCGGGAGACCTTCGGTGTGAAGCGCGTCGTGGCCCGCATCTACGACCCGGGCCGGGCGGAGATCTTCGAACGCCTCGGCATACCCACGGTGGCAACCGTGCGCTGGGCTGCCGACCAGACGCTGCATCACGTGCTTCCCCAGGGATCGACGCCGGACTACTTCGACCCCACCGGCAAGCTCGTGCTCGCCCAGGTGCACGTGCACCAGGACTGGGTGGGCCGGCGACTGCAGGAGATCGAGGAGTTCGCTGACTCCCGGGTGGCGTTCGTGACACGTTTGGGCGATGCGCAGCTGCCCACCAGCCAGACCGTCTATCAGGAAGGGGACGAAATGCACCTGATCACCGAGCGCGCCACGTTGCCCGAGATCGAGCAGCGCCTCGACAACCCACCGCCGCAGGATTGACCGTGACCGGATCGAACAGGGACATCTGATGCGCGTTGCCGTCATCGGGGCTGGGAGCGTAGGGCGTTCCATCGCTCGGGAACTGATCCACAACAACCATGACGTGTTGCTGATCGACCGGGACGCCACCCCTGAGGAGACCGCGCGCGTGGCCGCCGCCGACTGGATCGTCGGCGACGCCTGCGAGTTGAGCACTCTGGCTGAGGCGGATCTGGAAAGTTATGACCACGTGGTCTGCGCCAGCGGCGACGATAAGGTCAACCTCGTCGTGTCGTTCCTGGCCAAGACCGAGTTCGCGGTTTCGCGCACGGTTGCGCGGGTCAACAACCCCCGCAACGAATGGCTCTTCACCGACGCCTGGGGGGTCGACGTGGCCGTCTCCACACCTCGGCTGATGACGGCCTTGGTCGAGGAGGCGGTGGCGGTCGGTGATCTGGTCCGGCTGTTCGAGTTCCAGCAGGGCAGTGTGCAGATGGTGGAGCTGACCATGCCGGACTCCAGCCCCTACGTCGGACGGCGCGTTGGGGACATCCCGATGCCGGCCGACACCTCGATGATCGCCATCCTGCGGGACGGCCGAGTCCTGATGCCGCTGCCGGACGAGCAGCTCGAGGTGAACGACGAGGCGATCTTCATGTGTCCTCCCGAGGCCGAGGAAGAGTTGGCCTCCACCCTGAACCCGGACGCTCAGCGCCGCGCCAGCGACGGCAATGACGACGACGGCTGACCTGGGCGCAGGACGAGCGGCGGGCTACCAACCGGCTCAGTGAGCTAGCACGGCCCGTCCTCGGTCCTAGTCCTCGTTCGGGAGGTCGCTGTTCGCTCGGTCTGTCGACCGTTCGTGCGCGTCCTCGTCTGAGCCCCCCTCAGTGGGCTGCAGCACGTCCTGAAGGGGCGTCGCCCCGGTGTTGAGCATGACCCCCATGATCAGCACCGCCAGCAGGTAGGCCGGCCACCCGAGGGCGATTTTTGCGACCCCTAGCCAGACGATTTCGCCGGCGAGATACAGCGGCAGCATGAGGACGACCCGCAGGGCGAAGAGTCCGACCAGCACCCAGGTCAGCCGACTGCATACCGTGACGAGCGGACGGTCCTTTCGCCAGGCGGTCGGGTCCTTGGAGTAGTCCGGGGCGGCGGCAGCGACCAAGAACCCGATGATCGGCCAGCGCCCCACGATGGAGGCCACGGCGAGCACACCGTAGCCGCCGCTGAACAGGATTCCGGGCAGGAAGGCATCCTCGGCTTGGCCGCTGCGCAGCGCGAAGAAGGCAGCGATCGCGATGCCAGCCAAGGAGGACAAGACGTATCGCACCGATCCCCCGATATACATCCGGACGCCCAGCAGAATAAGTGTCACGCCGACCGCAGAGAGCACCGCCAACCGCACGTCTTCACGCACGACATACATGACAACGAAGGCGACGGTGGGCAGAGCCGTTTCGATCGAGCCGTACCAGCCACCGAGCAACTCGGCGAGACGGGCCTTGATGACGGCCTCGACCGTCCGCTCTGCTTCAACGGTTTCGACCGACCCACCTGCCTCATCCGACGCACCCGGCTCACCTGTGGCGGGCCTGTCGGGGCCACCGGGCGTGTCAGGCATGATGCGGCAAGAGTTCGTAGGAAGGGTTGTACATCACCAGGCGCTCGTTGCTCCCCTCGCTGGCGACTCGACCGTGCACGGTGAGATATGCCCCAGGCACGATGCCCCCGATCGACCGTCGACCGAGCCACACCAACTCCAAGATGCCGCTGCCGTCGTACAACTCCACCCCCAGCTGGGGGTGTTGCGACTTCGGCGGCACCGCCACACTGTGCACTGTGCCAGTAATCGTGGCCTGATCGCGATGGGCCAACGTGCCGATGGTGACGCAGCCGGGTCGGGCGCACTCGGCGGCGAGCTCCTCCGCCTCCACATCACCCTGGCTGCGCAGCAGGCTGGACATCATGTCGGTGAACCCGCTCATGAGGTCTTGCCGTCGTCATCGCCTGCCGGCGGTGCCTCTTGGTCCACCTGGCCCGCCTTGACGCCCTGACCAGCGGTCTCGGGTTCAGCGGTCTCGGATTCAGCGGTCTCGGATTCAGCGGACTCGGCGGCCTGGGTGCCGTCGGTGACGATCTTGGGTGGCGTGAGCGCCAGCAACTCGCGCGGGGGTCGCGGGTCATCGCCTCGGTTCACGACAACGTCGCGCACGAACGCCAGCAAGGGGCGCGCTTGGTCATCGTCACTGGCACTGGGCCCGTGCAGGACCGCACGCAGGAACCACTTCGGCCCGTCGACGCCGACGAACCGGGCAGGTTGAAAGACCGTTTCGCCGCCGCTCCCGCGGCTCGGCAGCCGAGCGAACAGCTCCGTGCCCATCACCCCTTGCTGCTCGGTCACGCTGCCACCGGCCCGTTGGATTGCGGCCAACAACTCCCCGCGGATATCGTCCCATATCCCGCTGGAACGGGGCGCTGCAAAGACCTGCATCTGGACCTTGTCCTCACCGAAACCGCAGGTCACCCCGACTACGCGTCGGGTGTCCTGCTCCACATCGATCCGCAGCTCCATCGGCACCGATGGCAGGTTCATGGCGCCGAAGTCGAGGCGGTCCTCAGCATCAGGCCGCTCGGAGATGTCGAACGGGCCGTCGGTCGCCCGATCCCACTCACGGTCGACACCAGGCTCGCCCTCGAGGACGGGAGGCCCTTCATCGACGGCGTCCTCAGCGTCCGTGCCTCGCGTGGCGGTGCGTTTGCTGAACAGTCCCACAGGTGTGTCTCAGTCCTTGCTCTGGTCGGTCATACGAGGTTGTTGCCCCGCACGGTGCGGCCTGTCGCTCATCGGCTCGTCGCTCGTCGGCCCGTCGCCCATCGGCTCGGCGTTCGTCCGGTCAGCCTGGCCGAATCCCCCGGTGGAACCGAAGCCGTGCTCCCCGCGGGCACTGCCGGGCAGGCGCTGCACCTGCGTGAAGGCAACCGGGTGAATGGGATGCAGGACCAACTGTGCGATGCGATCTCCGGCCTGCACCGCGAACGGCACGGTGCGGTCCGTGTTCAGCAACGTCACCTTGATCTCCCCCCGATAGCCGGCATCGATGGTCCCGGGCGCATTCAGCACCGTGATGCCGTGTCGGGCCGCCAATCCCGAGCGCGGCAGCACGTAAGCCGCGAACCCGTTCGGAAGTGCCAGCGCTATGCCCGTCCCGATGGTCACTCGTTGGCCGGGCGCGATCGTATGTGGCGTGTCCGCGCGCAGGTCGAGTCCAGCGTCACCCGGGTGCGCCAGGCTGGGCAGGCAGACCTGGCCCCCGGGGTCCTTGACCGTCACCAGCACCGGCACGGCGGGTGTGCTCATCGCGGTGCCCGGATCAGGCCGCGCACTCGCTGCAGATCAGCAGACCGTTGGACTCGGCGGCGAGTTGGCTGCGGTGATGCACCAAGAAGCACTTGGAGCAGGTGAACTCATCGGACTGGCGGGGCAGCACCCGCACGGAGAGTTCTTCGCCGGACAGGTCAGCGCCCGGCAGCTCGAATCCTTCTGCGTGCTCTGTCTCGTCGACGTCGACGGCGCTGGCGGACTTGTTGGCGCGGCGGGCCTTCAGTTCCTCCAGGGAGTCCTCATTGATGTCGTCCTCGGACTTGCGTGGTGCGTCGTAGTCGGTTGCCATGACAGCGTCCGATCCTCCCTGAGTGGTTTCAATCGCTCGGCCTGGTCGACCGAATGCGGGGCATGTGCCTGTGAACGCTGAATGGACCGGTTTTGTGCCCGACCGTCGTTGCGATTCAGGGTGCGCGGGGATTGTGCCGCATCGCGACCCGGTTTGGCGAGCCGGGTGGTTCCCGGATCATCTCCGGAGCAGGATGTGGCGCCGCGTGTCAGCCCTCGGCATCGGCGAGCGCCTGCAGCAAAGCGGCCAACAGCTCCGCGTGCACCTTCGGCGCGCCGGCAACCACCATGTCTGCTGACGGGGGGCCGTCCACCCCGGAGACCACGGCCCCCGCCTCCTCCGCGATCAGCAGACCGGCCGCCATGTCCCACGGTTGCAGACCCCGTTCGTAATAGCCGTTGAGGCGGCCAGCGGCCACGGCGCACAAGTCCAATGACGCTGCTCCCATCCGGCGAAGGTCACGGATCTGGGGGAGCAACGCGGTCACTACTTGGCCCTGCACTCCTCGGCGTTCGGTGTCGTAGCTGAACCCGGTCCCGATGAGCGCCCGGGCGAGCGACTCGGGCTCGGGGGTATGCAGCATCCGAGGTCGCGGGAAGGAGGATTCGCCAGCCGCACCTAGTCGAGCTCCACCGCCGAGGTGAGCATCGAAAATCTCGTCCACCCCGGGATTGAAGACCGCCCCTGCCACCGGCACCCAGGCCCCGGGGACCGTCGGGTCTCCGACGACAACGGCCACGGAGACGGCATACGCCGGGATGTCGTAGAGGTAGTTCACCGTCCCGTCGATGGGGTCCAACACCCACGTCAGCCCCGTCGAGCCTTCGCTCAAGCCTTCTTCCTCGCCCAACACGGCATCGCCTGGCCGCTCGGCTGCGATCGAGGCCCGAAGCATCTCCTCACAACGGGTGTCCATGACGGTGACGACATCGAGCTTGCTGGCCTTGGTCTTGCGCACGTCGACGTGCACGGGCCGCTCGTCGCGCACGAATCGCCCGGCCTCGATCGCCAACTCCACGGCGAGCTCGCGCAACTGACGTCGCATTGCTTCATCGGGTAGCCCCTCAGCCGGCACTGCCTGAGCCTGCCCCGCCTGAGCCTGCCCAGATGCCTCGCCGCTCATCCGCTCAGTCCTGCCCGCAGCAGGCCGGTTTGTCCATGCGAAGGTTCGGGCAGCACCCGGGACGGCAGACCACCGGTCGCGGCGTCGGGTCGGGCCATGCAGGTTGGACCGGAGCCTCCTGCCGGGCCAGGGCAGCGCGTTCGAGGACCAGGTCGACCAACCCGCTGACGAACTGCGGATCAATCCCGACGGTCGGCACCCGGGTCATCTGCATACCGAGCTCTTCGGCGGTCTCGCGGGCCTCGGTGTCCAGGTCGAAGACGACCTCCATGTGATCGGAGACGAACCCGATCGGCGCCAACACCACCCTCGATACGCCGTCGGCGTGCAGCGCTCGCAGGTGGTCGTTGACGTCCGGCTCCAACCACGGCTGCGAGGGCAACCCCGACCGCGAGCAATAGGCCAGGTCGGCCTGCACGTCGGCGCCCAAGGTTGCGCTCACCTCGTCGCCGATCGCGTTGGTGAGCTGCTGGTGCTGGGCACTGTAGAGGTTGCCCTCTTCATCACCGGGGCCGGAGGTGTCGTCCATCGGGTCCGGAATGGAGTGGGTCACACAGACGATCCGCGGCAGCGGAAGCGAGGTGTCGGCTTCGTGCATCTCCCGCACCGCGTCGGTGATCAATCGCACGTTGGCCGAAGCGAACCCGGGGTGATTCCAGTACGGCCGGATCTTATCCACGGACAGGGCAATTCCTTCGTCGCTGAGCGTGCCCAGAGCGGCGGCGAGGTCTTCGCGATACTGACGACACGAGGAGTAGCACGAATAGGCACTGGTCGTGACTACTACGACGTTGCGTATGCCGCTGCGGTGGGCCTCGCGCAGGGTGTCGGTCACGAACGGCTCGGAATTGCGATTGCCCCACAGCAGCGGGGTGCTCAGGTCTCGACGCGTCAGCTCGGCACGCACCTGTTCCAGCAGCGCACGATTTTGGTCGTTGATCGGGCTCTTGCCACCGAAGTGGTGATAGTGCTCGGCGACCTCAGCGAGCCGTTCGTCGGGGATGCCGCGGCCTCCGGTCACCCGGCGCAAGAACGGCATGACCTCCTCGGGCGCCTCCGGGCCCCCGAACGACAGCAGGACGATCGCGTCGTACGGCAGCATCTCGGCGGCTGGCTCGACGGCGACTTCGGTGGAGGTTTCAGACTCGCCGAGGGGATCGGGGGCGGCATCGGAATCGAGCGATTCTTCGTCGGCAGGCTCGGCAAGCGGCTGATTCATCGGTGATCTCCTGTGCGCAGTGCGGTAGGGGCGTTGAGGTCGAGGACGACCGCCACGATACGAATGACGAACACCAGGATGACGGATGACCAGACCACCCAGGTAGCCAGGTAGCCCACGTGGAACGCGATGACCACGCTGCAGGAGCCGATCAGGGCCGGGACGGCATACAGCTCTCGGCGCAGAACCTCCGGTACTTCGCGGACCAGTACGTCACGCAGCATCCCTCCGCCCACCGCGGTGATCACCCCGATCAGCACCGCGGCCAACGCGGGGCTGCCGAAGGAGATGGCCTTCAACGCCCCACCGACGGAAAACACGGCCAGCCCGGCGGCGTCCAAAATACGCACCAAACGCGTGACCAAGGCGAACCGGACACGAGACCGTGACCCTGAGGACCGTGCTTCCATCAGCCGCGGATGCAGCGCGAACACCAGGAACGCAGCGCTGATCGCGGCCGCCAGCAACCGCCAGTCACTGATGCCGACGGGGGGCACGTCCCCCAAGAACACGTCGCGAATCATCCCCCCACCGAGGCCGGCAACCCAGGAGAGCACGGCCACACCGAGGAGGTCCAACTGTTTTCGGACGCCGACCAATGCCCCGGATAGTGCAAACACGAAGACCCCGATGAGGTCGAGTGCAAGTTGCAGCTCAGTGCTGGAAGCGACCATGGTGGGCAAAGGTACCGTCCGAGGAGGTCAGGGCCTCCCCGGGCGGCGATCGTGCGGCCACGTGACTGCGCAGCGTGACTGTGCGGCTTGACGGTGCGGCGTGGCTCGTTCGCGGCGCGGGGTCGGAAGTGGCAGAGTCCGCAGGAGCGGCGGGACACGCACGAGATGCCTCACCGGGGTTGCCCTCCTTTGTCGCTGTACTTTGGTGACCGTATTTCAGTCGCTGTATTCGCTGGCTGCGTTTTGCTGGCTGTATTTTCGTGACTGTATTTCGGGACTGTATTTTGGTGGTTGTACTAGTGGTTGTACTAGTGGTTGTACTAGTGGTTGTATTGGTGGTTGTATCTTGCCCACCGTCATATTGCTCGTGGCTTTCCCGGCACTGTTTTCATCGTTGCCTTTCGTTCCTACGCATCTGTCCCAGAGCATCGTGAGGAGATTTCGGTATGGACCAGCTCCGGTTCACCGGGCTGCACGAAGACGGAGCCCACCTGGTCGTGACGTCCGCGGAGGGCTCCGACTTCGCCGTGCCCATCGACGATCGAATCCGTGCGGCGCTGCGCCAATCCGCTGCGGAGCCGATCTCGCGGTCCGGTTCGGCAACCCCGCGTGAGGTGCAGACACAGATCCGTGCCGGACTGAGCGCCGAGGAGGTGGCCGGACTCACCGAGTGGACCGTGGAGCGTGTGCAGCGTTACGAGGGCCCGATCGTGGCCGAACGTGAGCACATTGCGGCACTGGCCCGGCGGGCGTTGGTCCGCACGCACGATCGCACTTCTCCTCCACCCACCCTGGAGTCGCGGGTTCATGAGCGCCTCCGGGTGCGCGGGGTCGACCTCGAGCAGGTCCGCTGGGATTCCATGCGGCCCGACGGTGGTCAATGGTCGGTGGTGGTGCGCTTCATGGCCGGTCAACGCATCCGTCAGGCAGCGTGGTCCTTCGACCTATCAGCCCGCTCGGTGGACGCCATCGACGACGAAGCGCGCTGGCTCAGCGAAGACGAGCAGAGTCTGCCGGCGGGTGCGCCGGCTGCGGCCGTTTTCGGCGGGGGGATGGACGGTCCGGACGACCTCATGGCCACGATGCGAGAGCGCAGCCGCCGTCGTGGTCAGGGGCACGGGCGCCAGCGCAAAGGTGCTGCCCAACCCAACCTCGGCGCGGCCGACAGCGCACAGGACGCCGAGCTCGAGGTCACCACCGACCCCAGCGCGGTGCCGGGTGGCAGTGGGATCCAGAACGAGGCGCTGCCGTTGGAGGATCTCCACTACGATCCGGACACGATGGGTCCTCCGCCTGCGGCCGGTCGGGCTGAGTCACCGGAGGCCGGCGATGAGGACATTGACGACCTCTCCGAGGGCAACAGCTACGAGGGCAGTGACTATGAAGGCAATGGCTACGAGCGCGATGAGACCGAGGGGGCCGATGAGTCCGACGGGGCAGACTTGGACGCTCACGAGGAACGAGAAGCAACCCTCGCCGACTTCTTCGGAGACGACGAAGACGACGAAGACGAAGAAGACGAGGAAGAAGGCGAAGACAGCGCAGCCGGCGGGGACGAATCCGATAACCACAGCCCTCCCGCTGAGGGCCAGACGTCCTCCGCCGCAGGGGCAGACTCGTCCTCGTCCCGCGCACGCAAAGGCCGTCCGAGCGTGCCCAGTTGGGACGACATCATGTTCGGAGCACGGGACCGAGGTCGCTAGCCGGCTACGAACCTGTGGCTACGGGCCTGTGACTACGGGCCTGTCACGGCGACGCCTCGGGGACGAGCGCTCCGCAACACCCACACCAGCCACAGAAAAAGCACCACCGCCATCACGGACATGCCCAGGCCCGCGTCAGCCGGTAGGGCCACGGCGAGCCCTCCGCCGAGGGCCCAGGACAGTTGAATCAGCGTCTCAGATCTTCCGAAGACACTGGTTCGCCGGTCGTCGCTGATCTGCTCCTGAATGGTGGCGTCCAGGGCCAGCTTGCCCAGCTGCTGACAGAGGCCGACCACGAAACTCAGGATCAGCACCGTCGTCAGCCCGAACCGGAAGGCAGTCATTGCGGCCACCGCGACGTCAATGATCAACAGCCACTTGACCAGGGAGACTGGATGAAGGTCACGTAGTGAGGACCCCAGGATGGTGCCGGCCGCACTGCCGACGCCAGCGGCCGCCACGACCACACCGAGCAACAGCGTGTAGTTCCCTTCCCACCCTTGCGGCGGGTGGCTGCGAAACAGGAACGCCAGGAAGATCGTCAGAAAGCCCGACAGCATCCGCAGACCGACGTTGGCCCGCAGCGCCGTGACCACCGCCACCGGGACGCCCCGAGCCCCATTCTGCGGTGCAAACTCGCTGATCGGCACCTCGCGCTCACCCTTGGTCGAGTCGACCTGAGCCGGAAGCAGGATGGCCAACACGGTGCCGGTGGCGAAGATCACGAAGGCGAGTCGCAACGCCCACGAAGCACCCATCGTGGCCACCAGGATGGCGATCGGCGCGGCCACGGCAGCGCCTACGACGCCAGCCATGGACATGCGGCCGTTGGCCGAGACCAACGTCATGGACGGTGGCAACAGGCGCGGTGTCGCCGCCGCCCGGGTGACGTTGTATGCCTTGGAAGCGATCAAGATTCCCAGCGCGGCCGGGAACTGCCACCAAAGAGACCCGTCCAACGAGGCCGCCAGAGCCCAGCACAGGAAGGCCCGTAGGGCCATCATCGAGCCGATCGCCCACCGGCGCCCATGACGGAAGCGATCCAGGAATGGACCCACGAACGGTGCTAACACGCTGAACGGCAACAGCGTCAGGAGCAAGAAGAGGGCGACTTGACCGCGAGCTTCGCCGCTGGGGACCTGAAAGAACAAGGACCCAGCCAACGCAATCGCCACAACCGTGTCACCAGCGTTGTGCAGGCCGTGAATTTCGATCAGGCGCGACAGCCCGGTTTGACCCGCACCCTTGGCGTGGGTGGCGCGGCGTGTGGCGACGTACGTGGCCTTGCTGGCCGCGCTGGTGCCATGGCCGACCGCTCGGGCTCCCCGGCCCAGACCGGTCCCGACGGTGCTGCCGATCCGCGCCGCCTTGGAGGGCGGCCGGCGCGCGGCGGCCCCCGAGATGGGATTGGCCTCGTCGTCCGGCGTGTGCGCGCTGTCACGACCCTGTCCAGGTCGGCTCACCGGCGGTCTGCCCCTGTCACGCTCAGTTTGTCCTGCACGCTCGGCTTGTCCTGCACGCTCGGCTTGTCTTGCACGTGCGGCAGGGGGCACAGGTCGAGGTCGAAGGGCAACAGATCAGGGGAGAGTGCCTGGGCCCTGGCCGCGCGAGCGGTCATCCGGCGCATGTAATGGCGGCGGCACAGCACCTCATACTCCACCCGTCCCGCAGACTCCAGTTCCGCCGCATCCCCTGCTCCACCTGCTCCCGCTGCTATCCCTGTTCCTGCCACTACCCCTGTTCCTGCCATTACCGCTGCTCCAGCCGATAGTCCCGCGACGTCCTCCGGGCGCTGCGATCCCTGGGACTGAGTCGGCCCGTCCGCAACGTCGCCCACGATCACCTGCTCCCCCTGGACCACCATGACGTCATCGACGGTGCGCGCATTGTGCGTCGCCGTGCGACCACACCAGCACAGCGCCCGGACCTGCAGCACCTCGGTCTGATCGCACAGTTCGATCAGTCGCTGAGACCCGGGAAACAAGCGTGCCCGAAAATCCGCCGTGATCCCGAAGGCGTACACGTCGATCCCCATCTCATCGACCAGCCGGGCCAGCTGATCGACCTGGTCGGGGCTGTAGAACTGGGCTTCGTCACAGATCAGGTAGTCCACCCGACGGCCGAAACTGGCTTGCGTCACCACGTCGTCCCAGAAGTGTGTCGAGCCGGTCACCTCCAGCGCCTCGTGACTGAGCCCGAGCCGGGAAGACAACACCGAATCGCCGGCTCGGCCGTAGCGCGAAAAGATGAGTCCGTGACGGCCGCGGGCCGCGTGGTTGTGGTTCATCTGCAGCGCCAGGGTGGACTTGCCGCAGTCCATCGTCCCGGTGAAGAAGATGAGCTCAGCCACCCGGCGCAGTCTACGGAAGGCCGGCCGCCCATCGGCTCAGGCTGGCAGGTGAAGTAGCGGGATCCTGGTCTCGGCGGCGGTCATCGACCCGTGGTGGCCGAGCAGCTTCAGGAAGCCGGGTCGACACGCTCGCGAGTCCAGCACAGTGAACTGACCTGTCATCGCGGTCACGACGTCACCGATGCGCGACCTGAAGTCCTCGGCCACCGCTCCGAACCACCCGGCGGCGATAGCCTCCTCACGGCTCATGATGAC
>JBASAZ010000157.1:0-6115 GCA_049650845.1 Ornithinimicrobium sp. | reverse complement strand
GATGGCTACGGTGCCGGCGACGTCATCGTGTGGGACATCGGCACCTGGGAGCCGTACAAGAGCGACGATCCGGCCCATGAGTTGGCCACAGGCGAACTGCACGCGCAGCTGTACGGAGAAAAGCTGCGCGGTCAGTTCGTTCTCGTGCGAACCGGCACGCGACAGGGCAAGGAGTGGTGGTTGCTCCTTCACAAACGCGATGAGGATGCCGAAGCCGGCTGGGACGCCGAGGACCACCCTCGCTCGGTGCTGACGGGCCGTACCAACGACCAACTGCACACGTAGCCGAAGCCCGCTGATCGGGCGGACACGCCGGTCGGGCCGATACGCCGGTCGGACCGATACGCCGGTCGGGCGGATATGTCGGTCGGGCGGGCACGTCACCGCAGCGGTGGCGGCCGGCCGGGGCGTTAGCCGAGGTGCGAAAAGGCGCGGTATGACGCCTGCGCACCCTCCCGAGTCGCAGCCAAGGCGCCGGCCTCAGCAGCCAGTTTCGCCGCGTCGACCAACGTAGAACCCATCGCCATCCCGTGGGCCAGAGCACCGGTGAAAGCGTCCCCACACCCGGTGGTGTCGACCGCGTCGACCGTGGGCGAGGCGATGACGGTGACCTGAGCAGTGTCGTCACCACCGTCACCACTGGCGTTCGACACGTTGGCGCCGTCCGACCCCGCCGCACTATCCGACCCGTCCGCACTATCCAACCCGGCCGAACCATCCGACCTGTCCGAAGTATCTGCCTCGGCCGTGCCATCCGAACCATCCGACCCGTCCGAAGTGTCTGCCGCGGCCGTGCCATCCAATACGACCGCGCCGTCCGCACCGAGGGTCACGACCGCCCGTCGCACCCCGCGGTCGATGAAGCCGTCCAAGGCCGCCGCCCAGTCGTCGGCAATGTCGTGCGTGCCCAACATGAGCTCGGCCTCGGACTGGTTCACCAACAACACGTCGGTGTGCTCCAACACCGCATCGGGCACCTCGGCATACGGGGAGAGGTTCAGCAACACCTGTGCCCCCGCCTCACGCCCCCGCTTCGCGGCCGCCTCCACGGCTGGCAGCGGCACCTCCAAGCACAGACACACGATGTCCGCGCCGGAGAACTGCTCCGAGGCTACGGACTCGGCAGTGTGCCGAGCGTTCGCGCCCGGCGAGACGATGATGGTGTTTTCGCCGGCCGCGTCCACCACGATCATCGCTGAGCCGGTGGCGTGGTCAGCGTCGCGCGTCACCGCCGAGACATCCACTCCCGCGTCACCGGCTTGGTCGAGCAGGAACGCGCCGTTGGTATCGTCACCGACCGCGCCGATCAGGCGCACGGTGGACCCCAGCGTCGCTGCTGCGACCGCCTGGTTCGAGCTCTTGCCACCGGGAGCAGTCACCAACTCGGAGCCGTTCAACGTCTCACCTGGGTCGGGGAAACGCTCGACGCGCACGGTGAGATCGGCATTCAACGAACCGAACACGGTGACCTGCCCCGCGCTGGTCGGGTCCGCACTCATAGGTCCACCCCGCCAATCCGCTCGAGCGCATCGATCACGAGATCCCAGAACCTGCCGTGGTCCAGATCTATCGCCACGGACGTGCTGCATTCCGGTGGCGCGGGGGCGCGCAGATCAGCGACCGTCATGCCGGTCGTGAGGGCACCGTTCAACTCGATGTCGACCGGGGTCAACCGGGTCGTCATCACCGACGGGTCGATGACGTAGGCGACGGCGCAGGGGTCATGAACCGGCGGCGAATCGAATCCCTGGGTGTCCTTATAGACCCCACCGAAGAACTCCAACAGCTCCACGGCGAAGCGGGACGGCCCGGTCCCGACCGCCGCGATCCGCTCCACCACCTCGGGCGTCGCCACGGCCTGGTGGGTGAGATCCAAGCCAACCATCAGCACCGGCCAACTCTCGTTGAACACGATGTGCGCGGCCTCCGGGTCGATCGCGATGTTGAACTCGGCGACAGGGCTGTAGTTGCCGGTGTGATAGCCACCGCCCATCAGCACGACTTCCTTGACGCGCTCGGCCAACGCCGGCTCCTTGCGGACGGCCATCGCGATGTTGGTCAACCCACCCGTCGGCACCAGCGTGACCGTCTTCGGCTCATGGCTCATCACGGTCTCGATGATCAGGTCCACCGCGTGTTGGGACTCCACCTTGTGGACCGGGTCAGGAAGCTCGGGCCCATCCAGGCCCGACTCTCCGTGGATCTCCGCGGCGACGGTCATCTGGCGCACCAGCGGACGCTGACACCCAGCGGCGATCGGCACCCCGGTCAGGCCGATGACTCGCGCCACTGACAAGGCGTTGTACGTGACCTTGTCCAACGTCTGGTTGCCCACCACCGTGGTGACCGCGAGGAGCTCGATGTCGGGGCTCCCGTGGGCGAGCATGAGGGCGAACACGTCGTCGTGTCCGGGATCGCAGTCGAGGATGATTTTGCCAGGCATGGCGCAACTCCGTCCGTATGGTGAGGCCTGCCGCGCGAGCGGGGTGACACCGTCGGGACGCCACACTCAGGTCGATGGGCTCAGGTCGATGGAGTCCATCATGGCTTGATCGATCGATGACAGCCATGGCACGCCGAGACCGCTGACCCGAGCACCACGTCCGGTGCCCGGGCCAGGGCTTGGCTCTGGCTCTCGGTTTGGGTCTGGGTCTAGGTCCGGATTCGGCTCTGGGTGAGCCTGGGCTCAGTCAGCCACCATGATCGGGGCGGTCGAATGGCTCAACACGCCCAGGGTGGTCGAGCCGAGCACGGCGCCGGCCAGGCTGCCCTGACCGTGCGTGCCGACGACGAGCAGGCCACCCTTCGAGCCGGCCTCGACCAGAGCGTCCACCGGGTGGCCCTCGATCACGGTTCCGTCAACGGTGAGGTCGGCGTGCGCAGTGGCGACCCGCCCCAGCATCTCGGCGTTGGCGACTTCAGCCGCGCTCCGGTGATCGGCAGCGGCCTCCTCGATGGAGGAGTAGCCGGCCGGCTTGCGGTTGCCGGACGGCCGCGACCACACGGTGGCCAACAGCAGGGGTGCTCCCCACTCTCGGGCCACCTCTGCCGCCGTGTCGACTGCGCGTTCGGAACCGCCGGTGCCGTTGATGCCGACCACGACGGGGTTATCGGCGCCGGGCAGGGTGGTGCCACCATCGCGGATGATGACGACTGGGCAACGCGAGTAGCCGGCGATGGAGTATGCCGTGGAGCCCAGCAGCAGCGTGCCGACCCGGCCGCGCCCGTGGCTTCCCAGCACCATCATCGAGGCGGTGGTCGACCGCTCACCGAGCGCCACCTTGGCGCTGAACAGCGACCCGGCGACATCGACCTCGAGGTCGGGGAACTCCTCGAGCACCTTGTTGCGGCCTTCACCGGCTGTCTCCTTGGCATCGGCGATGACGTCTTCGGCCTTCCACAGTCCGCTTCCGGCGTCCTGGGTGTAGCTGATCCGTTCGGCCGCGTGCAGGATCACCAGGGTGCGTTTCTGCTGATCGGCGGCGCGAGCGGCCCACTGCAGGGCGGCTTCGGAGGGTGGGGACGCGTCGTATCCGACGACGATGGGGCGGCTAGCCGACACGGATGCCATGGGAGCTCTCCTTTGTTGGGGTGTGTCGATCGTAGAGGTCCTGCGTCCCGGCGATCTTCAAGCAGGGGCGTGACCGGTAGGAATGAACCGATAGGAATGAACCGGCAGGACTGAACCGGCAGGACTGAACCGGTAGGAATGAACCGGTAGGAATGAACCGGCAGGAATCTGTGTGACCGACGCGATGGTGACGACATGGCTCACCTGAATGCCTGCATACTGTGGCCCAACACGTTCGGCGACGGTGAGGGAGGGCGCACCATGAGTGCTGCAGTGCAGGAGACGGAGCGCCCGAGGGGTGGGTTCGCTTCTCGGAAGGTTTTCATCCTCGCCGCGATCGGCTCGGCCATCGGGCTGGGCAATATCTGGCGCTTCCCCTACGTCGCCTACGAGAACGGCGGCGGCGCGTTCATCATCCCCTACCTGGTGGCCCTGCTCACCGCTGGCCTGCCCTTCCTCTTGCTGGACTACGGGATGGGGCATCGCTTTCGGGGCTCGGCGCCACTGTCCTTCCGTCGGGCCGATCGACGGGCAGAGGCCCTCGGCTGGTGGCAGGTGTTGATCTGCTTCGTGATCGCGATCTACTACGCGGCGGTCGTTGCCTGGGCGACGCGATACACCTTCTTCTCCCTGGACCAGGCGTGGGGTGATGACCCGGAGGGGTTCTTGTTCGGGGAGTTCTTGCAGGCGGGGGAGCCCGGGGTCGGGCTGGACTTCGTGCCTGGGGTGTTGGTGCCCCTGGTCATCGTGTGGCTGGTCGTGCTGGTGATCATGGCCCTCGGGGTGCAGCGGGGGATCGGTGCCACCTCGGTGGTCTTCATTCCTGTGCTGTTGGTGACGTTCCTGGCGCTGGTCGTCGCGGCGCTGTTCCTGCCGGGTTCCGTCGACGGCCTGGAGGCACTCTTCGCCCCGGACTGGGCGGCGTTGGGGCAGACCTCGGTGTGGGTCGCTGCCTTCGGGCAGATCTTCTTCTCCCTGTCCGTGGGCTTCGGCATCATGATCACCTACGCCTCGTATGTCGGCCGCCGGGAAGACATGACCGGCGCCGGCCTGGTGGTGGGCTTCTCCAACTCCGGGTTCGAGCTGCTTGCGGGCATCGGCGTGTTCGCAGCCCTCGGTTTCATGGCCGGCGCCCAGGGAACGTCCGTGGACGAGGTGGCCACGGAAGGACTGGGACTGGCCTTCGTAGCCTTCCCGGCCATCATCAGCGAGGCACCGGCCGGCGCCTTGATCGGCGTGCTGTTCTTCGGAGCCCTGGTCTTTGCCGGGGTGACCTCGCTGGTCAGCGTGATCGAAGTCGTGGTCTCCGCAGTGCGCGACAAGTTCGAGATGACCCGGGTCGCTGCCTCGATGGCCGTGGGCGTGCCGGCCGCGGTGATCAGCATCGTCCTGCTGGGCACCACGACCGGCGTCTACGTGCTGGACATCGTGGACCACTTCATCAACCGGTTCGGCATCCTGCTCGTCGCCGTGATCAGCATGGTGCTGTTGACCTGGGTGTTCCGCCGCACCGCGCTGTTGCGGGAGCACCTGAACCGGGACGGCTCGGTGCCGCTGGGGCAGTGGTGGTTGGTGCTGATCGGTGGGATCACGCCACTGGCGTTGATCTTCATCCTGGTCAACGAAGTGATCGACAACCTGCAGACGCCGTATGAGGACTATCCGACCTGGATGCTCGGGACGCTCGGCTGGGGACTCGCGGGCGCGCTGATCCTCATCGCCCTGATCATCGCTCGGGTTCCGTGGCGATCCGGGACGTCCCTGGACGACCCCGAAGTGCGCGCTCGCGAGGCCGAGGAGGCTGCCCTATGACCACTGGTGCGATCATGATGATGATCCTGGCGATGGCCGTGCTGTGGGGCGGGTTGGCCCTGGCGGTCTTCAACATCTCACGACCCCGTCCCGGGGCCGGGCCGGAAGCGGACCCGAGCGCCGACGGACCACGCGAGGCAACGCCGCCGAACTGACGACGCCGTCGGCGCCGCTCCGCCGGGTGATCTACGAGCTGCGCTGCGGGTGATCTACGAGCTGCGCTGCGGGTGATCCCAGCACAGGCAGAAGGGGTGACCGGCCGGGTCGGCGTAGACCTGGAAGCCTTCCGGTGCCTGCAGATCTTCGGCTTCTTGCAGCATCCGGGCGCCCAGCGACATCACCGCCTGGTGAGCCTCGTCGAAATCATCGACCCACAAGTCGAGGTGGATCTGCTGCGGCGTGCCGTTCGCCGGCCAGTCCGGGGGGACGTGGTCGGGAGCCAGTTGCACGCCGATCCGGGGCTCGCCGTTGACCATCACCATGTGCCAGTCGTCCTCGACATCGACGGTGCCGCCGAGCACCCCGGACCAGAAACTGCTCTCCGGTGCCAGATCTGCGGCGTCGAAGGCGACTACCTGGGCTGTGATCTTCATCGAGCAAGCCTGGCATAGCCCGACGGCGGTTTCTAGCCGCGGGCAGTCTTTCTAGCCGCGCGCAGTCTTTCTAGCCGTGCGCAGTCTTTCTAGCCGTGCTCAAAAAACTCTCTGCCGTGCTCGAAACGACGTGTTCTCG
>JBASAZ010000156.1:0-2244 GCA_049650845.1 Ornithinimicrobium sp. | reverse complement strand
ACTGAGGTCTTCGTACTCGCTCACCCCCGCCAGGCTGGGGCGACGGGCGATAGCAAAGCCGACGGCACCTACGATGAGCGCCAGGACCAGGCCCATCGCTCCCCAGATCAGTAGGGAGCGGCGACGGTCTTGACGCTTGGCCTCGCGCTGCATCGTGGCAGCGCGCTGGGCGCGGTCGTTCTTCGGGGTGGGACGAGCCATCCGAACTCCTCGGGTATGACGTGCAGATCAGTGAGCATGCTAAGGGTCGAGGCTGGACGCAGACCTAGAATCGCCTCACGCCTTAGCAGTGGAAGGAAATGGATGAGTGAT
The DNA here is from genome assembly GCA_049650845.1 of Ornithinimicrobium sp. Taxonomy (GTDB): domain Bacteria; phylum Actinomycetota; class Actinomycetes; order Actinomycetales; family Dermatophilaceae; genus Ornithinicoccus. Next base: position 1,932 of record JBASAZ010000156.1, on the reverse strand, counting down.
CTGATTGACACCACCGAGATGTACCTCAAGGCCATTTATGAGCTGATCGAGGACGGGGTGGTGCCTATGCGCGCCCGGATCGCCGAGCGTCTGGACCACTCCGGTCCCACGGTCAGCCAGACGGTGGCCCGGATGGAACGCGACGGTCTGCTGCATGTGGAGCAGGACCGGCAGCTGACCCTGACCGAGATGGGACACCTACGAGCGACCAGGGTGATGCGCAAGCACCGCCTGGCCGAGCGCCTCCTCGTGGACGTCATCGGTTTGGACCCTGCGTACGTGCACGACGAAGCCTGCCGGTGGGAGCACGTGATGAGCGACCGCGTCGAGACCCGGATCCTCACCCTCATCCACGACGCCCACCGCTCGCCGTACGGCAATCCCATCCCCGGCTTGGACGAGCTCGGGTGGACCGGCTCAGCAGTACCGGTAGAGGGCGTCAACCTCACTGAGGTGCTCAGTGCCGGCTCGAGCAGTGCGCAGATCATCCGCATCGGCGAACCGGCCCAGGTGGAGCCCGAATCGCTGCAGGTGTTGCTCTCGAACGGCATTGTGCCCGGCGCCACGGTCGAGGTGCGCGAGGAGGGCGACCGGATCCGGCTGCGTGCCCCGGAGCACCAGCCCATCTCCATCCCCGACGACGTCGCGGTCCATCTGTTTGCGATTCCAGGCTCCTGATCGCGGGGGCCCGGTTCGCCTCGGCGCGATGGGCCGGCGGTGAGCTTCCGGACCCCGGATGCGGCGAAGGGCAGATGTTGATACCCTACGGGGGTATCTATACGACATCGGAAGGTGATGAACGTGAGCGAGTCCCAGGCGCAGGAAACCACGACCCAGTACGCCGTTGAGGGGATGACGTGTGGTCATTGTGCCTCGGCTGTGACCGAGGAAGTGATGGCGCTGGATTCGGTGTCGAACGTCGATGTGCAGCTGGCCTCCGGAGCCCCCTCAACGGTCACGGTGACCAGCGGTAGTGAGGTCTCGGAGTCCGACATCGCGGGGGCTCTCGCTGAGGCGGGGAACTACCGCCTGGTGTCCGGGCACTGAACCACCGGACCGTGGTGGCTGCGGTGCTGAGCCGAAGGGACCCGCAGTGCTAGGCCTGATCGTGATGTTCACCGCTGGCGTGTCGGTGGTGTTGCTGGCGTATGCAGTCCACCACCTGACGAGCGTGGCCCGTGATCCTCTGCTGAGCTTGCCCTTTCAGTCGGGGTGGGAGCCGAGCGAGCATGCGCTGTCCCGCTATCACGCGAGGTGGTACGTAGCCACGCTGGTGTTCTTGGCCTTCGACGTCGAAATGCTGTTCATGTATCCGTGGGCCGTCGTGGTGCTTGAGCGTGGCGCATCATCGGTGGTTGAGATGTTCGCGTTCCTGGGGGCCCTGCTGGTGGCTGTGGTCTGGGCGTGGCGGGAAGGAGCCTTGCGTTGGGCGTGATCACAGCGCTGAGTAGGTATGCCGCGCGGCGCGCCCATGTGTTCGTGGTGGAGGTTCCGGGCAGCTGGCTGGAACGCATTCGACTCGAGGCAGCGCTGACCCAGCGCGGTTGGCCGCTTGCGGTCTCGCCTGCCGACGCGGACGTCCTTGCGGTGTGCGGCTGGCCAGACGGTGAGCTGCAGCACGTCGTTCACCAGATCTGGGAGCAGATGCCTGGGCCCCGCGTGCGGCTGGACATCACGGCTGACCAGCGCGACCTGCTGACAGCCCTCGACGTCGCGGCAGCGCAGCTGCGTGACGTCGAGCACCACCGTCACGACGCCGGGAACCGCTCGGCTGAGCCACAGGTGGGCGGCGATGCGCAGGACGAGGAAGAGCCTGACCACGGCGACATGGACCACGGCGACATGGATCACGGCGACATGGATCACGGCGACCACGGCGACATGGATCACGGCGACATGGATCACGGCGACCACGGCGACATGGATCACGGC
>JBASAZ010000155.1:0-13030 GCA_049650845.1 Ornithinimicrobium sp. | reverse complement strand
ACGTCCGGCGACGCCACCGACACCGCAGCGGAGGGCGCCGCCGCGAGCAGCGAGACCTCCGGCGGGAGGCCGTGGTGGGCGATGGCCGCGACGTCCGCAGCGTGCCCCTCACTCGGCGGGGTGAACGTGACCGTGACGCTGGCGGTGCTCATTGGACCATCACCCGCTCCACCTTGTCGTCGACGAGGTAGGCCGAGACCGGCCGATCGTGGGTGTGGGCCGCCGACAGCAGGGCCGCGACGTTGGTCACGCCGTCGGCTGCCCCCGTGGCCACCGGTTTCCAGCCGGCCACCCCGTCAAAGATGGCGAAGCAGGCTTGGCTCCGGCTGTTGGCGTAGTAGTGACGAACCTTCACGTTGTTGTGCCACATGATCTGTGCTCCTTGGTGTCTTAGCGTCAGCTGAAGACGTAGTAGAGGATGGTGTTGTCGACGTGCGCGCCGACCTTGGTGCCACGCAGTTGCGCGTTGAGGCAGGCCAGCAGGGTGTTGCTCACGCCGTCGGCCGAGCCGGTGTCGATCCGTCGCCAGCCGTAGCCCTCCAGATGTGCCCAGGCTTGCTGGGCCCCGCTGATGGCGTAGGTATGGGTGATCTTCACCGAGAGGGTCTGTCGCAACGCGGCCGGGATGAGCTGGCGAAGGTTCGGCCGGTTGCCGATCCGCTGCGACGTCGGGCGCTGCGGTGCCGGCTGTTGCGCCGAGCCGGTGGCCCGCAGCAGCTGCCGCGCGCGATCGGAGGTCATCAACGGCATGTTCGCCGCTTTGAGCACTCCCTGAGTCACGGTGAGCGCTCCCACCACGATCGGCGAGGCCGACGACGTCCCGGAAAAGACGTCGGTGTAGAGCTGCGTCGCGCCTCCCCCGTCGTAGAGGTCGCCGTAACCGCAGGTGGTCACTTCCCAGCCCCACCCTTGGGCGTCGATGCGGGACCCGTAGTTGGAGAAGCCGCAGCGGGCTCGGTCCACATACGGCAGTCCCCACGGACTGGTGCTGCGCCCGTGCGTTCCCGCCGGGGGCGATCCTGCACCCACCATCACCGCGCTCGAGGAAGGGTTCGCCGGGTTGAACGGGTTCTTCCACGACGCCGGGAAGCCTGCGGCGGGAGTGTCGTAGAGCCCCTGGTCCAGATCCTCCCAGCCGTTGCCTGCGGCCTCGACGACGACGATTCCCCGCCCGACGGCATACCGGATCGCGGCGAAGTCGTCCGGCCACCACTCCATCGCAACGAAGCCCTGCTGACCGCCCTGCGTCCCGTTCGGGCCGCGGCGGTGCATCTCGATGAGCAGGACGTCACCGGCCGACAGGTTCTGCGCCGCGGTGACCATCGCTCCGGCCGTGCCCTGTCCGTTGACCGAGGAGGCGCTGAGCCGCGCATTCGGGGAGATTCCGTGCACGCCGAACGAGTTGTGGTCACCGCCGATGACCCCCATCACGGCAGTGCCGTGGTGCGTGCTGGCGTCATTGGTGCCACCCACCAGGCCGCCGTTGTTCTGCGCCAGGTCGTGGTGGTCCAGCTGCCAGCCCCACTCGCAGTCGATGACCCTGATCCCTTCGCCGCGCCCGCCCGGGCGTGACCAGCCGTAGGCAGCGTCGATGCCGACCGGGGCCGCGCCGAGATAGTTCTGCCGGCTGACGTAGTTGCCAGCCGCCGGGGCTTCGGCCTCGGGTGCCGGTGTGGTCGAGGACTCGCTGGAGCCGAAGAGCTCCGCCAGGTCCGGCGGGGCCAGCGTCGTGTCCACCGTGGCCGGTTCGGCGGGTGGTTTGACGTATGCCGCTTCGACGTCGTCGCGCTGGCGCAGCGATTCGGCGGCAACCTGGAGATCGGCTTCGGCGCCGGTGGCGAAGAACCAGTTGGCGACGTCGGCTACCTCGGCTGGGCCAGGAGCCGTCGCGCCCTCCGCGTCGACCTGCTGGTCGGGTTCCAATCCCGCGAAGAGCGGACGAAGGTCGAGGCCGTGCTGGGCCACTGCTGCTCCCAGAGCACTGTGTTCGGGGGCGGCGGCGCCCGCGCCCGTGGTGATCACCACGAGCTCGGCTGGTGCGGCCGGGCCTGGCGTGTCGTTGGTCGTAGTGCTCATGTCTCTCCTTGGTGACGATGGACCGCATGGTCCCGAGCCGGGGGCTCTGTGGTGCGGACACGGATTGTTCGCACACGGGCCAAGAGGGGCCGCGGCGGTGTGGAGATACGACGTCGGCACCGCTGTCGCAGCATCGGACTGCGACAACCCGCGTGCGGAGCTCACCCGGGTCTCACAGCAGGCGCAGCGACCCGGCAGCAGGCGATGGCCGGGGTGCCCGCTGCGGGTCCACCTAGGATCACCGTGTGAGGACGAAGGCCCTACTCGGCGGCACCGTGGCGGCCCTGGGCCTGTTGCTGACCTTGGCGGTCTTGTCGGCCGGCACCGTTGAGCCGAGGTTGGTCACGCCGCCGGAGTTTCGCACCTCGGCCGAGACCGCCTCCGGCCGCTCGATCATCGCGCAGGACGACCGCTGGATCGCCGAGGGTAACGACCCCGGGGAAGGCACCCGGTGGGCGGACATGAGCTACTGGGCGTTACGCGACATCAAGGCCCTGTCGGTCGAGGGCAGCCTCCCCCCGGCGGGGGCCGCGGCTCAATGGGACTACTTCTGGCCCCGGGACGGCGCCTTCGTCGCGGTCGCGCTCGACCGGACGGGACATCCGGAGCAGGTGCGCGAGATCTTCGAGGGAATCGCCTCGTTGCCGTTCGATGTCCGTGCGGGCTTCGATGCTCGCTACACCCTGGCCGGACAGACGGTGACGGACCGCCCGCGTGGCCCGCAGTCCGACGGCTGCGGATGGGTGCTGTGGGCGATCGGCTCCGTGCGCGCCCACGCCACCACCTCGCTGCCGGCATCGACCGGGGAGCTGCGGGATCGCTGCGTGAGGCACCTGCGCGAGATCACCGCGGACGGTCGCTCGCTGCCCCCTGCGTCGCCGGACTACTGGGAGGTCGAGGTCTCCGACGTCAGCTTGGGCACGGTGGCTCCGATGGTCGCCGGGCTCGATGCCGCTGCCCAGGACTATGCGGCCAGCGACGACACCAACCGCGCGGCGGCGAGCCGGATCACCGCCGACAACCTGCGGGCTTCGATGAGGGCGCGCTTCGGCCCTGACTACGAACGTTTTGGCGGTTCGGGGGGACTGGACGCGGCCGTGACCTTCCTGATGCCGCCGTTCGCGACGCAGGATCCGGAGGTCATGGGGCGCTGGGCGGCCTACCAGGTCGATGCGCTGCGTCCGGCCGGAGGGTTGGCGCCGGGCGTCGACTGGAAACAGGACGGCACGTCATGGACCCCGGAAACGGCGCTGGCGGCCTATACCGCTGCCGCCTCGGGTCGACCAGCCGTGGCCGCGCGCTGGTTGGACTGGCTGGACGCCAACCGCACCTCCTGGGGTTCGCTGCCCGAGAAGGTCACCGGTGCGGCGCTGCCGGCGGGCCCGGCTCCGTTGCTGTGGACCGACGCCTTGGTGTTGCTCACCCTCGATGAGCTGCGCTCCGCATCGGTCGATCCTTTCGCCACGCCAGCGCGGGGCGCGCGGGCATACTGATCGGTATGCGGATCGAGGCGGTGCGGGGTGACATCACCACCGAATCCGTGGACGCCATCGTCAACGCCGCCAACTCCACCTTGATGGGTGGCGGCGGCGTCGACGGAGCGATCCACGCCGCGGCTGGGCCGACCCTGCTGCACGAATGTCGACGGGTGCGGGCGGCTCGGTGGCCCGACGGTCTGCCGGTGGGAGAAGCAGTGGCCACCGGCGCCGGTGACCTGCCCGCGCGGTGGGTGATCCACACGGTCGGCCCCAACGCGCACCGCGGTCAGCGCGACCCAGCCCTGCTCGAGTCGTGTTTCCGGCGCAGTCTGGAGGTCGCCGACCATCTTCGCGCGCGCAGCATCGCCTTTCCGGCGATCAGCGCCGGGATCTACGGATGGGACGGCGCCGATGTGGCGGAGATCGCCGTGCGCACGACCCGTCACTTCGCGGCGACGCGCGACACCCATCTCGAGCGCGTGCGCTTCACGGTGTTCAACGCGCCGCTCTTGGCTCTGTTCGACGAGGCGATCCAGGGATAAGGTCCAGTATGCGCATCAACGAAGTTATCCGGCGGAAGGGGTCCACGGTCGCGACGGTGCAGCCCAGCGAACCCGTGGCCCACCTGGTCGACGTCTTGGCCGAGAAGGGCATCGGCTCGGTGGTGGTCAGCGAAGACGGTGACGATGTCGTTGGCATCGTCAGCGAGCGTGACGTGGTCCGCGGGTTGCGCGAACACGGCGCCGACCTCCTGAACCAGCCGGTGAGTTCGATCATGACCGCGGACGTCCACACCTGCACTCCCGAGGACGACCTGGAGAGCCTGGCGCGGACCATGACCGAGCACCACATCCGCCACCTCCCCGTCACGGTCGAGGGACATTTGCGCGGGATCGTGAGCATCGGAGACATCGTGAAGATTCGTATCGATGAGTTGCAGGGAGAGCGCGACCAGCTCGTCGGCTATCTCCAGCAGTAGCTCTTCCGGTCCCGTGTGGAGGCATAGATGAGCGAGGGCCTCGTCGCGGCCGCACAGCAGCGGCTGCCGCAGATGCTGGCGGACCTGGAGCGAGTGATCACGCTGGAGACCCCCTCCCACGACCATGCGGCCGTGGCCCGGGGGGCGGCCGAGATCACCGAGCTGTTGAACGAGCGGCTCGGCATGCGGCCCGAGGTGATCGAGCGCGACGGCGTCACTCACCTGCGGCTGCGGTTCGGCCGAGTCGGTGACGAGGCCCCTCGCGGAGCCGTCCGGGTCCTGGTGTTGGCCCATCAGGACACGGTGTGGCCACACGGCACACTGGACCGGCTGCCGTTCTCCACAGACGACGGCATCCTGCGCGGGCCGGGTTCCTTCGACATGCTGACGGGGCTGGTGATGGCCATCCACGCCGTGGCCCTGCTGCGTGAGGAGGGCAGCTCTGTGGCGGGCCTGAGTCTGCTGGTGACCGGCGACGAAGAGGTGGGATCGGCAACCTCGCGCGACCTGATCATCGACGAGGTGGCGGGCAAACCGGCCGTCTTGGTCTGTGAAGCCAGCGCCGAGGGCGGGGCGGTGAAGGTCGGCCGCAAGGGCGCGTCACACTTCCGGGTGACCGTGTATGGCAAGGCAGCCCACGCCGGGCTGGAACCCGAGGCGGGAGTGAACGCGACGATGGAGCTCGCCCACCAGGTGCAGGTCATTGCCGCCCTCGCAGACGAGGCGGCCGGGACCAGCGTCGTCCCGACCACCATGGCCGCGGGCAGCAGCAGCAACACGGTGCCGGCGAGCGCATACGTCGACGTCGACTCCCGGGCCCGCACCGAAGCCGAGCAACGTCGCATCGACCGGGCCCTGCGTTCGCTCACTCCCCACCTGTCGGGAGCGCGCATCGAGATCGACGGTGGCATCGACCGCCCGCCCCTGCAGGGTGAGTCGTCCGCCGAGCTGTATGCCGTGCTCGGCCAGGTCTGCCGGGATCTGGAGGTGCCCACCCCGCCCGGCGTGGAGGTGGGCGGTGCCTCCGACGGAAACATCACCGCCGGTCACGGCGCCCCCACCCTGGATGGACTCGGCGCGGTCGGTGCCGGAGCCCACGCGGATCACGAGCACGCCATCATCGATGAGATTCCGGTGCGCACCGCGATTCTCGCCGCGATGATCCGGCGTCTCCTGGCCCACCCGCTCTCATGATGACCTCGGTGCGCGAATGATGGGCCGACGCGAATGATGGGCACGGTGCGCGAGCGGGCCCGCTCCGAGGCCTCCGCGGCGATGGATCGGGCGGACATCGACATCGAGGTGATCCACCAGGCTGGCGAGGCTCAGGCGGCCTGCGACCTCTTCAACCGGGTGTGGCACATGCCACCCGGGGCCGATGTCCTCGAGCTGAGCACCGTCGTGGCGTTGGCGCACAGCGGCAACTACGTGGTGCTGGCGCGCGAGCCTCGCCGCTCGCACGCCGGGGATGACGACCCCGCCCCGCGAAGGGTCATCGGGGCCAGCCTCGGGTTCTTCGGGCCACCCGGTCAACCGATGCACTCCCACATCACCGGCGTGGCCCACGGCGCCACCGGTCGCGGCGTCGGCCGCGCGCTGAAACTGCACCAGCGCTCCTGGGCCCTGGACTGCGGCGTCACCCAGATCACCTGGACCTACGACCCCCTGGTCGCCCGCAACGCCTTCTTCAACATCGCGAAGATTGGTGCGCGCGCGGTCGCCTACTACCCCGATCACTACGGCCCGATGGTCGACGGCCTGAACGCGGGCCAGGGCTCGGACCGTGTGCTGCTGCGCTGGGACCTGGAGACGGACCTGCCGACGAAGATGACCGGACGGCATACCTCGGGCGTGGTCCGCCACGCGGCGCTGTCCAACGCTGGTGGTGCTCCTTCTGCGGTCGATGTCGATGATGTCGAGAGACCCGACATCATCACCATCGAGGTCCCCGACGACATCGAGGCGGTGCGCCGGGTCGACCCCGATCTGGCGATCCGGTGGCGCCTGGCAACCCGGATAGCCTTCACGTCCCGGTTCGACTCCGGTTGGCAGGTGACCGGGATCGAAGCACCCGCCCGCTACATCCTGACCAGGGAGCATTGATGAGACTGCGCGAGCTGCGTTTGCACCACATCGAGATGCCGTTGGTGTCCCCGTTCACCACGTCCTTCGGCACGAGCACGCGCAAACGGACGTACATCGTCGAAGCGTTGGTCGACACTCCGGCCGGCGTGGTGACCGGTTGGGGAGAGTGCGTGGCGATGGACGCCCCGCTCTATTCGGCGGAGTTCCTGACCGGCGCTGCGGAAGTCACCCAGCGGTGGATCGCCCCCACCCTCTTCGCGGTCCCCGATTTGCGCGCGGAGAGCATCGCCACCCACCTGGAGCACCTTGTGGGTCACCCGATGGCCAAAGCCGCCGTTGAGATGGCCGTGCTGGATGCCCAGCTGCGCGTCAGCGGTCTGTCCTTCGCGGCCTACCTCGGCGTCACGGCCGACACCGTGCCATCGGGAGTCTCGGTCGGTATTCAGGCCTCACCAACGCAGATGGTGGAGGTGGTGCGTGGATACGTCGAGGCGGGCTATGCCCGGATCAAGCTCAAGATCAAGCCGGGCGCCGACCTTGGTCCGGTCGCGGCGGTCCGCGACGAGTTCGGGCCCGACCTGCTCCTGCAGGTCGATGCCAATGCGGCATACACCCTGGTGGACGCCGCACATCTGCGCCACCTGGACGACTACGACCTCCTGTTGATCGAGCAGCCCCTCGGGGAGGCAGACATCCGGCAGCACGCGGTGCTCGCTCGGGCGATGCGCACCCCGATGTGTCTGGACGAGTCGATCACCTCCCCCGAGGCCGCGGCCGACGCGATCAGCCTGGGCGCTGCGGCCGTGATCAACATCAAACCGGGTCGCGTCGGCGGATACCTGCAGGCGCGAGCGATCCATGACGTATGCCGAGCGCACGGCGTCGCGGTCTGGTGCGGAGGGATGCTGGAGACCGGGATCGGTCGTTCGGCCAATGCTGCCCTGGCTGGTTTGCCGGGGTTCACGCTGCCCGGGGACATCTCGGGTTCTGACCGCTTCTACGCCCAGGACATCGTGACCGAGCCGGTCGTGATGCATGACGGGGTCGTCGACGTGCCGACCGGCCCTGGATTTGGCGTGCAGGTCGACCCTGACCTGCTGGCGCGATTCCGCAGCGACGTTCAGATCCTCCGGCCCTAAGCCCTCTGGAACGCGCGACGGGGGCGACCTGGCCGCCCTGGGGCCCGTCCCGCAGGAGCGGACAGGGCAGGATGGTGCCATGACGGAACACGCAAAAGTCTCAAGCTGGCTCACGGACATGGATGGGGTGTTGGTCCACGAGGACAAGGCCTTGCCGGGTGCCTCCGACTTCATCGAGGAGATGAAGCGCACCGAGACTCCCTTTCTTGTGCTGACCAACAACTCGATCTACACCCCCCGGGACCTGCAGGCCCGACTCCGCAACAGCGGCATCGAAGTGCCCGCCGACTGCATCTGGACCTCCGCGCTGGCCACCGCTCAGTTCTTGCTCACCCAGCGAGAAGAGGGATCGGCATACGTCATCGGCGAGGCCGGTCTGACCACGGCCCTGCACGACATCGGATACATCTTGACCGACCGCGACCCGGACTACGTGGTGTTGGGCGAGACCCGCACGTACTCGTTCGAGGCGATCACGAAGGCGATACGCCTGGTCAGCGACGGCGCCCGCCTCATCGCGACCAATCCGGACCCCAGCGGTCCCTCAGCCGCCGGACCGATCCCCGCCACGGGGGCAGTCGCGGCCCTGATCACCAAGGCGGTCGGTGTCGAACCGTTCTTCGTCGGCAAACCCAACGCGCTGATGATGCGCCACGCGTTGAACCACATCGAAGCCCACTCCGAGACCACGATGATGGTCGGAGACCGCATGGACACCGACATCATGAGCGGAGTGCAGGCGGGATTGCGGACGATCTTGGTGATGAGCGGGTCGACCCAGGAGAGCGAGGTCGACCGGTTCCCCTACCGACCGACGTATGTGCGCAAGTCCATCAAAGAGGTTGTGCCGATGATCGCCGAGCTGCGTTAGTCGATCGCGACAAGGCCGCGGGGTCATTCCTCGCGCCGCCGTCGATAGATCACAATGTGATAACGGTTCATTCATCGGGAGGGGGAAATCTTCACCGCGCGTCGCACAGAGGAACCACTGACCTTTCTGAGGCTCGGTAAACCGCCCCTAGGTCCCGCCGACACCAGGTGAGCCCTATCGACGTGCTTTGGTGGTGCGCTCATTGCTTTCACCGGCTATCCACGGTGATCGGCCCCCGAGAGCGGTATTTCCCGGGGTCACCTCATGCTTCCTTGTGACTTGCGCGAAGTTCGCGATTTGCTATGGACTGCGTCGCGGCGTGACTCAACGGTCCTCACCCGTGCGGGCATTTCGTAAACTTGCCCTAGTCCTACGTAATCCCGGGCCGTATCGCATCTGCTGAGTCGGCACCTAGCAAAGGAATGACTGTGTCTGATTTCGCACTCGGGGGGGCCCGTCGGCGCGCTCTTGCGGTCATTACCGGCTTAGGCCTGATGGCCACTGCGCTGCCGGCCGTGTCCGCAGTGTCGGTCGAGGATTCCGCGGTGCCCACAGCAGTGGCTGCGGCGTCGCTCAGCGACGGTCAGTACATCGTCGTCCTGAAGGACGCGCCCGTGGCCATCAACCCGGGCACGCGCCCGGAGCCGGGGCGCAAGCTCCAGGCCGACAGTTCGGCTGCACGGACCTACACCGAGCAACTACGCCAGCAGCAGGACTCGGTCCTCGCCGACATCGCCGCGGAACCCAACTATCGATACACGACGGTGCTCAACGGCTTCGCGGTCGCGCTCACCGCCACCGAAGCCGCCGCGGTGGCCACGCGCCCGGACGTGCGCTCGGTCACCAAGGACACCAAGCGCGAGCTCCTCGCCGACGACGACCAGTTCCGCGTCACCGACAGCCCGGCTCAGCCCGACACCGACGTCTCCCCTGACCTTCTCGGCTTGCGGGGCCCTGGTGGCGTGTGGGAACAGCTCGGTGGAATCGGTCGAGCCGGTGCCGGCACCGTGGTCGGGGTCATCGACTCGGGCACCGACTGGCGCAGCCCATCCTTCGACCCCGCCGGTATGCCGGCGCCTCCGAGCGGCTTCGGCGGCGACTGCAACCCGGGCGCCGACCCTGCTCGCTGGCCGGTGGCCCAGGCCTGCAACGACAAGAATCTCAGTGGTGAGTTCTTCATTGCCGGCTTCGATGCCGCGGGTGCCACCTTGGACCCTGCGGACAGTCGCAGTCCGTTCAACACCGACACGCACGGCACCCACGTGGCCAGCACCGCGGTGGGCCGCGAAGTGGGCCTCACGGACGGCACGAACAACTTCGATATTGCCGGTATGGCTCCGGCGTCCCACCTTGCGACGTACAAGGTCTGTTGGCTCGCCGAGACGCCGGCTCAAACGGGTTGTTATCCCCAGGACTCGATCGCGGCGATCGACTCCGCCGTCGCCGATGGCGTGGACGTGATCAACTTCTCGGTCAGCGGCGACCCCAATACGTATGAGGACCCGGTGGACTTGGCGTTCAAGAACGCCGCCGCCGCAGGCGTCTTCGTCTCCTCCTCAGCCGGCAACAGCGCCCGAGACGGCGTGCCGGTGGTGCACATCGGTCCGTGGATGACCTCGGTCGGTGCGGCCGCTCACCGTCCAGGCGGTGGCCCAGTGCCGAGCATCGCCTCATTCTCCGGCCGGGGTCCGGTGGGTGTGCCGGCCGCCGACCAGACCATCCTCAAGCCCGACGTGGGGGCCCCCGGCGTGAACGTGCTGGCCGCTGCGGTCAACGCCGACGGGTCTGCGGGCTACGGCTACCTCAGCGGCACCTCGATGTCCTCCCCACACATTGCGGGCCTAGCTGCCCTACAGGTGCAGGCCAACCCGGACTTTTCGCCGATGGCGATCAAGTCCTCGCTGACGACCGGCGTCATCGACTACGCCGGGACGGGCAACGACCCGTTCGTCGGCGGCAACGGCTTCGTCGAGCCACGCACGATGCTCGACCCGGGCCTGGTCTTCGACTCCGACGAGGCCGACTGGGACGCGTTCTTGGCCGACCCGTCCACGGGCACCGAGCTGAACACGGCGTCGGTCTCGATTCCGCAGCTTGGGCCGGTCCCGACGACGGTCACCCGCACGGTGACCAACGTCAGCGACGGGCCGCTGACCTACACCGCATCCGTCGACGGTCCGGCCACCCTGGCGGTCGTGGTCTCACCCCAGGTTGCCGTCATCCCGGCTGGGGCCTCCATCGACGTGACCATCACGGTCGCCAACGTCGGTGCCCCGGAGACGCAGTGGCAAAAGGCGTTCGTGACCTGGGCCACGACCGGTGACGCCAGCGACGTGCGCATTCCGCTGGTGGCGCGCGGCGAGGCCTCGATGGTGGAGCCTGACCCGACCGTGGACCGGGTGGGTGGAGATGACCGCTACGACACCGCGGCCAAGATTGCTCGGCTCTATCCCGACGGGACCGACGTGGTGTACGTCGCCACTGGTAACAGCTACTACGACGCCCTGGCCGGTGCGGCTCCGGCGAGCCGAGGATTGGTCCCCGGCGAGCCGGTCATCACCGAGGGCGAACCGGCTCCGGTGTTGTTGGTGAAGACGACGTCGGTCCCGGACTTCACCCAGGCGGTGCTGGACGAGATCGACCCTGCTGACATCGTCATCCTAGGCGGCGAAAAGGTGGTGACCCAGGACGTCGTGGATGTGCTCAACGAGACGACGACTGCGAACGTTCGCCGTGTCGGGGGCGACAACCGCTACGAGACAGCTGCGTTGCTCGCTGCCGAATACGGCAGCAGCGACACCGTGTACATCGCCACCGGGGAGGAGGGTGGGTTCCCCGACGCGCTGTCGGGCTCGGCCCTAGCCGGTTCCGAGGGGGCACCAGTCCTGCTCACCAAGAAGAACAAGGTCCCGGACGTCGTGGCCTCCACCATCGCGGAGCTCGGCGCCACCAACATCATCGTCCTCGGTGGACCCAATGCCATCACGGACACCACCTTCAACACCCTCGGCGGGACCGCGCGGCTGGCTGGGGACACCCGCTACGAGACGAGCGTGGCGATCTCCAAGGCCTTCGGATACGGCGACGGCATCGATGCTCCCGTGACGCATGTGGCAACTGGCGAGACCTTCCCGGACGCGCTGGCGGCCTCTTCGCTGGCCGGCTTCCAGGATGCCCCGGTCATGCTCGTCAAGGGGCCAGACGCCAGAGACCAGGTGCCCGACACGGTGCTGGACGAGCTGAACCGGATCTCTCCGGACCAGGTCTTCATCCTCGGTGGCACGAGGGCTGTGTCCCAGGAGGTCGAGATCGAACTCAACATGTTCTACCCCGGGTGGAGGGCCGACTGAGCCGACGCAAGCCTCGCCCGACGTCAACGTCGTGGCGACCACAGGGCCACAGTGGTCGAGGTGTTGCGCACCGGGCGGGTGCCCTGGCGCAGCGCGATGACCTCCCCGGTGAGCCCGGCGGCGAAGATGCGCCCACCCCTACCCAGGGCGTCGGTGAGCACGCGATTGCTTTCGGTCAGCTCATCGACCCGGGTTTGCAGCCCCTCAACCTGGTGCTCCAGGTCCATGATGCGCTGGATGCCGGTGAGGCTCACGCCTTCCTGCGACAACCGCTGCACTTCGCGGAGTCGATAGACGTCCCGCGAGGAATAACGCCGACCGCCGCCGCGGGTGCGCTGCGGAGTCACTAGGCCGAGACGGTCGTATTGCCGCAGGGTTTGAGCGTGCATGCCGGCCAACTCGGCGGCAATGGAGATCACGAAAACTGGCGTGTCCGGATCGACCTCGGAACGGGTCCGTGCCATCTCCATCACCTCCCAGCGATGCCTTATTGTGCCGCGCGCACGTGCGCTGCGGGCGCATTGCCTCGACTACGTCGACGCCCTCGCGACCAAGTCGGCTCGGGGATCGATCCCTTCTTCCTCGCGCCGCAATACTTCAACGGCTTCCTTGGCCGCTGCGCTCAACCGCTGCGGCACAACCACCTGAACCTTGGCCAGCAGGTCACCGGTGGCCTTGTCGGTCACTATCCCCCGACCCTTCACCCGCAGCACCCGCCCGGACGGCGTGCCTGGCGCAACCTTGAGCTTCACACTCTTGCCGTCGAGGGTGGGCACGCTCACCGTGGCCCCCAGAGCCGCCTCGGCGAAGGTCACGGGCAGGTCTACGGTCAGATTCAGACCATCACGGCCAAAGATCGGATGCGCCTGGATGGTGACCGCGATCATCAGGTCACCGGCCGGGCCCCCGGTCTCACTCGGCATACCTTTGCCTTTGAGCCGGATCTTCTGGCCGTCTTTGACTCCGGCTGGGATGCGAGCGGTGATCTGTCCGCCCGAGGGGCTGGACACGGTCACTTTGTCACCGGAGGCGGCTTGCCTGAAGGACAGGGT
>JBASAZ010000154.1:0-2742 GCA_049650845.1 Ornithinimicrobium sp. | reverse complement strand
GACCGGGCGAGTGCACGTGGTGGCCACGATCAACGCTGCCGCCACTCGGGCGGCCCGTCAGGGGCAGTTCGGGCCGGCAGGCGTGCGGTTGGCCCCGGGCGACCTACGCCGATCGATCACGCAGGGCCGGGAGTCCAACCTGCTGCTGTTTGCGGTGGACGCCTCCGGCTCGATGGCCGCCTCGCGCCGGATGGTGGAGGTCAAGACCGCGGTGCTGTCGATGCTGGTCGATGCCTATCAGCGTCGCGACCGCGTCGGGGTGATCACGTTTCGCGGCAGCGCTGCCGAGGTGGCGCTGCCCCCGACCTCCTCGGTGGAGGCCGCGGCTCGGTGTCTCAGCGACGTGGGTCACGGTGGGCGCACGCCACTGGCCGAGGGCTTGGTCATGGCCGCGCGGGTGCTGAAGGCCGAGCGGATCAGGGATCCACGACGCCGGGCCCTGCTGGTGGTGGTCACCGACGGCCGGGCCACCTCCGGCCGGGACGCGCTGGTCAGGGCGCGGGCGATCGCTGATCAGTGGGCCTCGACCGGGGTGCAAGCGGTGGTGGTGGACTGCGAAGCAGGAAAGTTCCGGATGAACCTGGCCGGTGATCTAGCCCGCCGGATGGGCGCGGAGCACATTGCCTTGGGAGAGATCGGCGCCAGCGCGTTGGTTGATGTCGTGCGAGAGAGAAGAGTGGCCTGATGGTCCAAGGAGTCCCCACCACGGTCGCCGATGACGGGTTGACCACGCGCCAGCGCCGCAACCGGCCGCTGATCATGCTGCACTCCGGCGATGGCAAGGGGAAGTCGACGGCCGCCTTCGGGCTCGCGCTGCGCGGGTGGAACCAGGGCTGGTCGATCGGGGTCTTCCAGTTCGTGAAGTCCGCGAAGTGGCGCATCGGCGAGCAGACCGCGCTGGAAACGCTCAACGATCTGCATACCCGGACCGGCCAGGGCGGACCGATCGAGTGGAACAAGATGGGCTCGGGCTGGTCCTGGTCGCGCAAAGAAGGCAGCGCGGATGAGCATGAGGCCGCCGCCGCCGAGGGGTGGCAGGAGATCAAGCGCCGCCTCGCCGACGAGCGCCACACGCTCTATGTGCTGGACGAGTTCACCTACCCGATGAAGTGGGGCTGGGTCGATGTTGATGATGTGGTGTCGACGTTGTCGGACAGACCAGGCAAGCAGCACGTGGTCATCACCGGGCGCAACCCTGACCCGCGCCTGGTCGAGATCGCCAACCTGCACACCCAGATGACCGAGATCAAGCACCCGTTCAACGAGGGGCAGAAGGGGCAAATGGGTATCGAGTGGTGAAAGTGTGTGGTGCTGGCGACTCCTTAGGTCTTCCACGCATCCTGATCGCGGCGCCGGCCTCCGGACAGGGCAAGACCACCATCGCGGTCGGGATCATGGCTGCGCTGACCCGGCGGGGGTATGCCGTGGCGCCGGCCAAAGTCGGTCCGGACTACATCGACCCCGGCTATCACGCGCTGGCCACCGGCCGCCCCGGGCGCAACCTGGACCCGTGGATGGTCGACGAAGCCGACGTGGTGCCGCTGTTCGCGCACGGGTTCACCACTCCGGTGCCCGCTGACGTGGCGATCATCGAGGGCGCGATGGGGCTCTTCGACGGACGGTTGGGCACCGACGGGTTTGCCTCCAGCGCTCACCTGGCCCGGCTGACGCGAACGCCGGTGGTCGTGGTCGTCGACATCTCGTCCGCATCGCGCACGGTTGCCGCGACCATCCACGGGCTGAGGACGTTCGATCCTTCGATCACCGTCGCGGGAGTGGTGCTCAACCAGGCCGGCAGCACGCGGCACTCCGATGAGGTGCGCCGCGCCGTCGAAGCCATGGGTATGCCGGTGCTCGGGGTGCTGCCACGCGACGCCGGGATCAGCGCGCCGTCGCGCCACCTCGGCTTGGTGCCCGCTGCGGAACGACCCGATGCCGCCGCCACGTTGGAGCGGCTGGCCGAGCAGGTCGAGCACTTCATCGACCTCGACGCGGTGATGGCTCTCGCTCGCTCGGCCCCGGACCTCGACGTCGCCCCGTGGTCGCCGATCACTGCGCTCGGGTCCGGTGTCTCCGCCGATGCGCCCAGCCCGGTCGTGGCGATTGCGGGCGGGCGGGCCTTCACCTTCCGGTATGCCGAAACCGAAGAGCTGCTGCGGGCCGGAGGGTGCGATGTGGTGACCTTCGACCCCGCCAGTGATGCTGGCCTGCCCGCTGGGGTGGCCGGGCTCTATCTGGGGGGTGGATTCCCGGAGGTACATGCGGCGGCCCTGAGCGGCAACGCGTCGCTGCGCGCTGACATCCGCGAGGCCGTGCACTCCGGGCTGCCGACCGTGGCCGAATGCGCCGGGCTGCTCTATCTGTGCGACGTCGTCGAAGGCCAGCCGATGGTCGGCGCAGTGGGGGCCAACGCCGGTATGCATCCCCGGCTGACCTTGGGTTATCGCCAGGCCACGCTGGCCGTCGACTCGGTGTTGGGGCCCGCCGGCACGTCGGTTCAAGGCCACGAGTTCCACCGCACCCGCACCGACCCGGCTGCGGCACCGTCCCCGGCGTGGCACATGCTGGACGCCTCGGGGGAGCCGCGAGCCGACGGCTTCGCTCTCGACCCGGCCGGAACGGGCACCGCGACCCTGCATGCCGCATACCTGCACGTGCACTGGGCCGGCAACCCGCAGCTCGCCGCCAACTTCGCCGCGGCGGCGCGGGCCTTCCGTCCCGGTCAGGGGTCGGCGGGTGCCC
>JBASAZ010000153.1:0-44667 GCA_049650845.1 Ornithinimicrobium sp. | reverse complement strand
GGGCGAAGAAGACCCAGAGGTAGGCGCGGCCCTTGTCGGCATACCCCTGGACCAGGGAGCGTCCGCTCTCCATCGTGTACTGCGGGCCGAAACGGAAGAACGGGTACTTCAACAGGTTCGCCACGATGATGACGGCCGCCAGCTGCCATCCGAACCGGGCCCCCGCCTGGGTGGAGCTGATCAGGTGCGAGCCGCCGATCGCGGCCGAAGCCATCAAGATCCCCGGCCCCAGGGCGGCGAGGCGGTTGGCCCACGGTCCCCCGGGTGATTCCGACGTGGCGTTCTCGATGGTCGCTTCAGCGCTGGCCATGCACAGACGGTAGCACCGGCAGCGGCGTTAGGCTGGTGACATGTCCAACACTGATGTTGACCAGGAGTCAGCCATGTCCGAAGCGGCCCCTGCGCAGTCCGGGCGCTCAGTGTGGGAGGCGAAGTACGCCCAAGCGCTGGCCGAGGGCCGCGTGCGGGACGCCGACTTCACCACCTTGTCGGGAACGCCGGTCGACCCCGTCTACGGTCCCAGCGCCGACGTCGAGGCGGTCGATGAGCGGATGGAGCGGATCGGCTGGCCCGGCCAGTTCCCGTATACCCGGGGCCTGCACGCCACCGGCTATCGCGGGCGGCCATGGACGATCCGGCAGTTCGCCGGATTCGGCAACGCCCAGCAGACCAACGAGCGCTACAAGATGATCCTGGCCCACGGCGGAGGAGGCCTGTCGGTCGCCTTCGACATGCCCACCCTGATGGGCCGTGACTCCGACGACGCACAGTGCATCGGCGAGGTCGGCCATTGCGGTGTGGCCATCGACTCAGCCGCCGATATGGACCTTCTCTTCCGCGACATCACGCTGAGCGACGTCACCACATCGATGACGATCAGCGGGCCGGCGGTGCCCGTCTTCTGTATGTATCTCGCGGCTGCGGAACGGCAAGGCGTCGATGTCGCCACGCTCAACGGCACCCTGCAGACCGACATCTTCAAGGAGTACATCGCCCAGAAGGAGTGGCTGTTCCCGCCCGAGCCACACCTGCGTCTGATCGGTGACCTGATGGAGTACACCTCGAGCACCATCCCGGACTACAAGCCGCTGTCGGTCTCCGGATATCACATCCGTGAGGCCGGGGCCACGGCCGCCCAAGAGCTGGCCTTCACCCTGGCCGACGGCTTCGGATACATCGAGCTCGGCCAGTCGCGCGGCTTGGACATCGACGTTTTCGCCCCGGGGCTGTCGTTCTTCTTCGACTCCCACCTCGACTTCTTCGAGGAGATCGCCAAGTTCCGTGCCGCCCGCAGGATCTGGGCGCGGTGGACCCGTGATGTGTACGGAGCCACCAGCGAGAAGGCGATGTGGCTGCGGTTCCACACGCAGACGGCGGGGGTTTCGCTCACCGCCCAGCAGCCGATGAACAACGTCGTACGCACCTCTGTGCAGGCGCTCGCGGCCGTGCTCGGAGGGACCAACTCACTGCATACCAACGCCTTGGACGAGACACTGGCGTTGCCCAGCGAGCAGTCGGCTGAGGTGGCGTTGCGCACCCAGCAGGTGTTGATGGAGGAAACGGGCGTCACCAACGTGGCCGACCCGTTGGGCGGCTCGTGGTATGTCGAGGCGCTGACCGACCAGATCGAAGCCGAAGCCGAAGCGATCTTCGCCACCATCCGCGAGATGGGGGAGCGCGGCCGCCAGCCGGATGAGTCCGGGAAGTTCGAGCACCCGATCGGGGCGATGACCTCCGGCATCCTGCGTGGCATCGAGGATGGCTGGTTCTCCGGCGAGATCGCTGAGGCCGCCTTCGACTATCAGCTCAAACTTGAAACAGGGGAGAAGAGGATCGTGGGGGTGAACTGTCACACCGCTTCGGTGAGTCACGAGCTGGAGATCATGCGCGTGAGCCACGAGGTCGAACGCGATCAGAACGCTGCCCTACAGGATCGCCGGGGGACCCGAGACGCGGCGGCGGTCGAGCAGGCCTTGGCTCGCCTGGCCGAGGCTGCGGACGGCAGCGAGAACATGATCCCGTCGATGATGGAGGCGGTGCGTGCTGAAGCCACGCTGGGCGAGATATGCGACATTCTGCGGCAGAAGTGGGGAATCTACCGCGAACCCGCCCGCTTTTAGTCCCCGGACGGTCCGAGAGCCGCAATCCTGCACCCACGCCGTTCGTGGCCGGGCGGGTTGGACGGATCACGTGGGGTGGAGCCGGGCCGTGCATCAGGGACAATAGGGTCATGACACAGCAACCTTTGAGCGCCGCCGCCATGCGCGGTGCGATCGACCTCTCTTCTTTGGGCAAGCGCGCCCCCGAGCAGGCAGCGGGATCAGGCAACCGCGGCATGATCACCGCTACCGATCAGACGTTCGAGTCGATCGTCAACGGCACGACCAGCGTGCCGGGCGTCATGGTCGTGTGGAGTGCGCAGCTGCCGGAGTCGCTGCAGCATGCAGAAGCACTGGTGAGCCTGTCACAGACCTACGAGGGGCGCTTCCAGGTGATTGGCGTGGAGTTGGACGCTAACCCCGGCATCGTGCAGGCGCTGACGCCCGTCTTGCAGCAGACCTTCGGTCAGATCGACGCCCTACCCATCGTGATGGGTCTGCTGCGGGGTCAGCCCATGCCGTTCTATCTCGGGGTGCAGGACGTTTCGGCGTTGCGGCCCCTGATCGACAAGTTCCTGGAGGCGGCGGCCACCCAAGGGGTGACCGGTCGCGCCGATCTGGGCCCGGGCGAAGCGGCGACGGAGGATTCGGACGCCGAGGAGGAGCTGTCGCCGACGCAGCAAGCCGCCTACGACGCGATCGAGCGCGGAGACCTTCCGGCGGCGACTGCGGTCTACGAGACGGCGCTGAAGGCGAACCCTGCCGACGAGGAGGCCCGACTGGGGCTGGCGCAGGTCGCGCTGTTGCAGCGCACGGCTGATCTGGACGTGGCCGAGGTACGTCGGGCGGCTGCGGATGCACCAACCGACGTGGCGGCCCAGAGCGCGGCCGCAGACCTGGAGTTGGTCGGCGGTCACGTCGAGGACGCCTTTGCCCGACTCGTCGACCTGGTCCGAGCCACTGCCGGGGACGAGCGGGCGGCGGCCCGTGACCACCTCTTGTCCCTGTTCGAGGTGATCGGCGCCCACGACCCACGCGTCAGCACCGCTCGCCGCGCGTTGACCAACGCCTTGTTCTAGGCCCCGCGTGCAGGTTTTGCCGTCCCTCGTTCCGCCGTCAGGAGCAGGAGCTGGTCAGGAGTCCAGCGCCGAGTCCACGACCTGCTGGGCGTCCTGCTGCACCCGGGCGAGGTGCTCCGGGCCGGAGAAGGACTCGGCATAGATCTTGTAGACGTCCTCGGTGCCCGATGGCCGCGCGGCGAACCAGGCATTCTCGGTGAGCACTTTCAACCCCCCGATCGGCGCCCCATTGCCGGGGGCCTCGGTGAGCACTGCGGTGATGGTCTCGCCCGCGACCTCGGTGGCGGTGATGGACTCGGCCGATAGCTTCTTCAGCCTTGCCTTAGCGTCCCGGTCAGCCGGGGCATCGATCCGAGCGTAGGCAGGGTTTCCGAACTTGGCGGTCAGATCGGCATACCGCTGCGAGGGGCTCGAGCCCGTTTTGGCCTGAATCTCCGAAGCCAGCAGGGCCAAGATGAGGCCGTCCTTGTCCGTGGTCCACACCGATGCGTCGTGGCACAGGAAGGAGGCACCCGCGGACTCCTCGCCGCCAAAGCCGATGCTGCCATCGAGCAGTCCGTCGACGAAGTACTTGAATCCCACCGGGACCTCGAGCAGCGAGCGGCCCAAGCCATCGGCGACCCGGTCGATCATGCTCGAGGACACCAGGGTCTTGCCGATGGCCACCGATGATCCCCATTGCGGTCGGGCGCCGCCGTAGAGGTAGTCGATAGCGACCGCGAGATAGTGGTTGGGATTCATCAGGCCACCGTCGGGCGTCACGATGCCGTGCCGGTCGGCGTCGGCGTCGTTGCCGGTGCTGACCTGATAGTCGTCTTTGGCGCGAATCAACGAAGCCATGGCGTTGGGGGAGGAGCAGTCCATCCGGATCTTGCCGTCACCGTCCAGCGTCATGAAGCGCCAGGTGGCGTCCACCAGAGGATTCACCACTGTCAGGTCGATCCGATGCGTGTCCGCGATGGCCTGCCAGTAGTCGACACTGGCACCACCGAGTGGGTCGGCGCCGATCCGGATGCCGGCGTCGCGGATCGCGTCCAGATCCAGCACCCGCGGAAGGGCGGCGACGTACTCGCCCATGAAGTCGTAGTCCTGCGCGGCGGCGCGGGCCCGGGCGAACGGGATGCGCTGCACGCCGTCCAGCTCGGCTCGCAGCAGCGCATTGGCGCGGTCGGCCACCCAACCCGTTGCGTCGGTGTCGGCCGGCCCGCCGTTCGGCGGGTTGTACTTGAAGCCGCCGTCCCGGGGCGGGTTGTGCGAGGGGGTGACCACGATCCCGTCGGCCACCGAGGAGCCGCTGCGCGACTCGTTGGCCTGCAGAATCGCTCGCGAAACCGCAGGGGTGGGGGTGTAGCGATCCTGATCATCGACCAGCACCGTCACGTCGTTGGCGATCAGCACCTCCAGGGCGGTGGCCCACGCCGGCTCGGACAAGGCGTGGGTGTCCCGTCCGATGAACAACGGCCCGCCGATGCCCTGCTCTCGGCGGTAGTCGCAGATGGCCTGCGTTGTCGCCAGGATGTGACGCTCGTTGAACGCGCCGTCGAGTGAGCTGCCCCGATGTCCCGAGGTGCCGAACGCCACCTGCTGGGCGACGTCGTCGGGGTCCGGGATCGTGGAGTAGTAGGCCGTGACGACGTGGGCGACGTCGATCAGATCCTCCGGGCGGGCGGTCGTCCCGGCGCGTTCGTGCGAAGCCATCAGTGGCCCTCCTGGGTCGAGGTTGCGCTTTCGGTTGAGTCATTCATCGGGGTCAGCCACAACACGCCGAGCGGCGGAGCCATCACTCGGGCACTGTGACTCTGACCGTGCCTCGGCTCGTCGGAGGCTTGCACCCGGCCCATGTTGCCCACCCCGGACCCGCCGTAGGTGGTGGCGTCGGTGTTCAGGGTTTCCCGCCACGTCCCACCGTGCGGTAGTCCGACGTGCACCTCTCGCCCGCCGTCACCGAAGTTGGCGATGGCGACCAGCGTGGAGCGGTGCCCGGACTCATCGGCGGTGCCGCGGCGCAGGTAGGAGAAGGTGTTGCCTTCGGCGTCGTCGGCATCGAGCCACTGAAAGCCCTCGTTGGTGTGATCCAGCTGCCACAGCGCCGGGTTGGCCCGGTAGGCCGTGTTGAGGTCACGGACCAAGTGCGCTACTCCTGCGTGGTCGGGCTGGTTGAGCAGCCACCAGTCCAGACTGCGCCCATCGGCCCACTCCGACTCCTGCGCGAATTCCGAGCCCATGAAGAGAAGCTGCTTGCCGGGGTGGGACCACATGAACGCCAGGAAGGCTCGCAGGTTGGCCAGTTGCTTCCAGCGGTCACCGGGCATCTTGCGCAGCAACGACCCTTTGCCGTGCACGACCTCGTCGTGGCTGATCGGCAGCACGAAGTTCTCGGAGAAGGCGTAGACCAGCGAGAACGTCAGCTGGTGGTGGTGATGTTGCCGATAGATCGGGTCCTTGGCCATGTAGTCCAGGGAGTCGTTCATCCACCCCATGTTCCACTTGAAGCCGAAGCCCAGACCGTCCTGGTCGGTCGGTCGGGTGACGCCGGGCCACGATGTCGACTCCTCGGCGATGATCGTGACGCCGGGGTGACGGCGGTATGCCGTGGCGTTCGTCTCCTGCAACATCCGCACCGCGTCGAGGTTCTCGTTGCCGCCGTATTCGTTGGGGATCCACTCGCCCTCTTCGCGGGAGTAGTCGAGGTAGAGGATCGAGGCCACCCCGTCGACCCGCAGCCCGTCGGCGTGGAACTCCTCCAGCCAGAACAACGCGTTGGCCACCAGGAAGTTGCGGACCTGGGGACGCCCGAAGTCGAAGACGTAGGAACCCCACTCACTGTGCCAGCCCTTGCGAGGGTCCGGGTGCTCGTACAACGGGGTGCCGTCGAAACGCGCCAGGGCCCACGGGTCGGTTGCGAAGTGACCGGGCACCCAGTCCAGGATGACTCCGATATCGGCTTGGTGCAGCGCGTCGATGAGGAACTTCAGGTCCTCGGGACCACCCAGTCGGGCGTCGGCGGCGTAGTAACCGGTGACGTGATAACCCCAGCTGGGTCCGAACGGGTGTTGCATGACGGGCATGAACTCCACGTGGGTGAAGCCGAGCTCGCTGACGTAGTCGACCAGCTGGCTCGCCAGCTCTCGATAGCTCAGGCCTTGACGCCACGAGGCCAGGTGCACTTCGTACACACTCATCGGTGAGGTCACCGCCGGCGTGCGGTCTCGGCGCTGCACCCACGTCGAGTCGTGCCACTGGTGCACCGACTCGGTGACGATCGATGCCGAGGCGGGGGCAACCTCGGCGGCCCGAGCCATCGGGTCAGCCTTGCTCGTCCGACTGCCGTCCGGACCGGTGATGTCGAACTTGTAGCGTGAGCCGACGCCGACGTCGGGCACGAACAGCTCCCAGATTCCGGAGGTCGCCAGCGCTCGCATGGGCAGGCTGGAGTTGTCCCAATGGTTGAAGTCCCCGACCAGGTTGATGCTCCGGGCGTTCGGCGCCCAGACCGCGAACGAGGTCCCGAGCACTTCGCCCAGCGGTCCTTCGTAGCGCCGAGTGTGCGCACCGAGCACGGTCCAGAGCTGCTCGTGACGACCCTCGTTGATGAGGTGCTGGTCGATCTCCCCGAGCGTGGGCAGGAATCGGTAAGGGTCGTCCTGGCGATGGGCCACGCCGTCGCCCCAGGCCACCTCCAGGCGGTAGTCGGTCACCGTCTCGGTGTCGAGCACGGCGGTGAATATGCCGTGCATCTCGTGCTCCATGGGCACCCGTTCACCGTCCGCCAGGAGCAGCTCCACGCGCTCGGCCATCGGACGCAACGCGCGCACCGTCACCCCGCCATCGTGTGGATGGGCGCCGAGCAGCGCGTGCGGGTTGCCGTGCTGGCCACGAATGAGCTGCTCCACCTCGTCCATCGGCAGGGGCTTGGCCTTGGGGCCGGTCGATGTGCTCACGGTGGTCTCCTGTGTCGGGTCGGTCAGGTCGGGCTCGTGCGGTGCTGAACCGTGGGTGTGGGGAGCGTCCGGTTGACTGGCCTGCATCAGGCGCGAGATCGCCCCGATGGGGATGCTCGCCCACGATGGTCGGTTGCGTGCCTCGTAGACCACCTCGTACAGCGCCTTGTCCAGTTCCAACGCACTGAGCAGGTCCGGCTGCAGGCGCGGGTCCTCGCCTATCGCGGCGCTGTATCCGTCCAGAAAGGCGGCCCGGACGGCCTTCGCCCAGTGCGAGCGGTCCACCTCTTGCTCGAGGTCGATCGAACCGGCCGCGTAGTCAAAGGATCGCAGCATTCCGGCGACGTCCCGCAGCGCGAGATCCGGGAGCGATCGCTGGGCCAGGGGCCGCAGTGGCTCCCCTTCGAAATCTAGGAGCACCCAGCCGCGCTCCGGCGCGTCCAGCACCTGTCCGAGGTGGTAGTCACCGTGCACCCGCTGTAGCGGCGGCCAGATCGACTCCGCGGCGCGCGCGAAAACGCCGGCGATCCCGTCGGCGAAGCGATGCAGGTCAGGGACTTCGAGGAGGGCTTCGTTGCTGCGCTGGTGCCACTGCTGGACCAACGCGGCCTTGCGCTCATCATCGGCAGCAGCGCTGCCCATCGTGTGGGCGAGTGTGCTGTGCATCTCCGCCGTGGCTTCGCCGAGAGCAAAGGCCCGCGCCGTGAAGTCGGTGTCGTGTTGTGCGGCCACCAATGCCGTACGCCACGCATCCTGCACACCGGTCAAGAACTCTTGGGCGAAGGCCAGATGGCCGCTGCCGCTGACGGACTCACGTGACCAGGACCCCTCCAGGTGACCCAGCGGACTCGGCACGAGCCTCGAGCCGGCCCGGGAAAGGGCGCCTTGCACCACGACATCAGGATTGGCGCCGTGGTGCAGGACCCGGAAGATCTTGATGATCGAGGGGCGGGACACCTCCTCGGCGTCGTCCTCACCCAGGGGCCGGGTCTGCACGATGATCGAGGTGTTCGACTGCTCCCCGCTGAGCACAGCCGCCCGAGTCACCTCCACCGCTGAGCTATCCCGATCTCCGTCGGTATCCGGACTACGGTCGGTGTGATGGAATCCGACGCCGTGCACCGACACCTCCCCGACAGAATCCTGACTCCGCACGGTGTCGTCGGTCGAGATGAGATCCAGGACTGCTTGGACGTATGCGGGGTCGTGCGTGCCGTCGTAGATGTGGTGGGTCGCCGTGCTGGTGAGTAGCGCGTCGAGCAGCTCCGGGCGCGGGTGTCGACGATAGGTCAGCGGCACCTGATAGAGCGTGCCACCCCCGTCACCGGAGGACGATTCGTCCAGCACCAAGTGGGTGCGCACCTCGAGAACGGCCAACCCATCGGCGTCTTCGGCTCCGCGCCGGGCGAGGGTGATCG
This sequence comes from Ornithinimicrobium sp., assembly GCA_049650845.1. Classification (GTDB taxonomy): domain Bacteria; phylum Actinomycetota; class Actinomycetes; order Actinomycetales; family Dermatophilaceae; genus Ornithinicoccus. The sequence goes on along the minus strand of JBASAZ010000153.1, from coordinate 36,130 downwards.
CGCCGATCTCGCGCAGCGCCGGACGCCGCCCCTTGCCCGCGAACCACCGCTGGTCCGGCATCCAGGACGTGAGCAGCTCGATGATGTCCAACCCCAGGGCCGACTGCGTGGCGTCACCGAGATGGTTACCGAGATGGGGGTCGCGATCGACCTGGTCCGGTGCAGCACCGTCTCCGGTCTGGTCACTCATCGAAGACCCCCTCGTCAGCGGCTAGCCCGAGCCAGAAGAAGTCCCGGGAGCCGAAGGTCAGATGCACCTTGCCCGAGGAATCCACGTTGGGGAAGCCGACGCCTCCGAAGAGGTCGTAGGTCAGCACCCCGGTCAGGCGCTGGGGCGTGGAGATGACGGCGGCCTGAGGGCGGGAGGACAGGTTGTGCACACAGAGAACCGCTTGGTAGCCGTCCCGAGACTTGACGTCGGTGGGCGGCAGAATGCGGACGAACGCCAACACGGCATCGTTGTCGGACTCGCACAACACGAACGCTCCGGTGCCGAAGACCTCGTGCGAGGCCCGCACCGACAACATCCCTCGCATCCAGTGCAACAGGGAGCTGCCCGACGCCATCTGTGCTTCGACGTTCACGCTGTTGTAGTGGTAGACCAACGAGGAAACCACCGGTGAGTACAGCTTGCCGGGGTCGGCGGTGGAGAAGCCGGCGTTGCGGTCCGGGGTCCATTGCATCGGCGTGCGGACCGCGTCGCGGTCCTCCAGCCAGATGTTGTCGCCCATGCCGATCTCGTCGCCGTAGTACAGGCAGGGCGAGCCGGGCAAGGACAGCAGCAGGGCGTTGATCAGCTCGATCTCGCTGCGGGAGTTGTCCAGCAGTGGGGACAGCCGGCGACGGATGCCGATGTTGGCCCGCATCCGGGGATCGGGGGCATACCAGCCGTACATGGCCGAGCGCTCTTCGGTCGAGACCATCTCCAGGGTCAGCTCGTCGTGGTTGCGCAAGAACGTGCCCCACTGGGTGCCGGCGGGGATCTCGGGGGTCTCCTGCATGACCCGGATGATGGGTTCGGCCTTTTCCTCGCGAAGCGCGTAGTAGAGCCTCGGCATGACGGGGAAGTGGAAACACATGTGGCATTCGGGCGCTTCTTCAGTGCCGAAGTAGTCCACCACCTCGTGGGGCATCTGGTTGGCTTCGGCCAGCAGGACCCGTCCGGGGTATTCGGCGTCGACCATGGCGCGAAGCGAGGCCAAGAACACGTGCGTCCCGTCGAGGTTCTCGCAGTTGGTGCCTTCTTCCTCGAAGAGGTAGGGCACGGCGTCGAGACGGAAGCCGTCGATCCCCATGTCCAGCCAAAAGCGCACGACGTCGAACATCGCTTCCTGAACGGCCGGGTTCTCGAAGTTCAGATCCGGCTGGTGGCCGAAGAAGCGATGCCAGAAGAATTGCCGCCGCACGGCGTCGAACGTCCAGTTGGAGACTTCGGTGTCGACGAAGATGATCCGCGCGTCGGCATACTTGTCGTCGGTGTCGGACCACACATAGAAGTCGCCGTAGGGCCCCTCGGGCTCCGAGCGCGAGGCCTGGAACCAGGGATGCTGATCACTGGTGTGGTTCATCACCAGGTCGGTGATGATCCGAATGCCGCGGGCGTGGGCGGCGCCGATCAGCTCTTGGAAGTCCAACAGCGTGCCGAACTCGGGCAACACCGCGGTGTAGTCGGCCACGTCGTATCCACCATCGCGTAGTGGCGAAGCGTAGAACGGCGGAATCCATAGGCAGTCGACTCCGAGCCATTGCAGATAGTCCAGCCGTCCGATCAATCCACTGAAGTCACCCGAGCCGGTCCCGGTGGAATCGTCGAAGGCTCGCACCAGGACTTCGTAGAAGACGGCCTTGCGATACCAGTCGGGGTCGTTCTTCAGACCGGGCTGATACAGGTTGAGTCCACGCACCATCTCAGAACCTCCGGACGTGAATCAGGTGGACGGGTTCGGCGCCGACGCCCAAGCGGACGAAGTTGCGGCTGCCCCAGCTCCACTGCTCGCCGGTGATCAGGTCATGCGCGATGAAACCGTCGTGCCAGTCGAGTCCCAGCGCTGGCATGTTCAGGTTGATCATGGTCTCCCGCAGGGTGTGCGGGTCCAGATTCGCTACCGCGATGACCGCGTCCTGATCGGATCCGTCGTGAGCACCGCCACCTCGCTTGGAGTACACCAGGACGTTCTCGTCATCGGCGCTATGGAAGGTGATGTTGCGCAACCAGTGCAGGCTGGGGTGCTCTTTGCGTGCCGTGTTCAGTGTCCGCAGGTAGGGCGCCAGGTTCGGCCGTCCGCTGGCTTCCCCGGTTCCTCCCTCGGGCCCATCCAGATCCCATCGGCGGTTCTTGTACTCGTACTTCTCGTTGTCGATGTGCTCCTCAGCGCCCGGTCGCGCCACGTGCTCGCAATGTTCGTAGCCCGCGTAGATGCCGTAGGTCGGAACCAAGGTCGCCGCGAGAGCAGCGCGCAGCTTGAACGCGGTAGGGCCGCCGTACTGCACAAAGGGCGTCAAGATGTCATGCGTGGTTGGCCAGAACGACGGGCGCATGTATGCCGCCGCGTCGCCGGACAGCTCGGTGAGGTATTCGCGGATCTCGGCCGCAGCGTGCCGCCACGCGTAGTAGGTATACGACTGCTGGAACCCGACTTTGCCCAACGTGTGCATCATGGCCGGCTTGGTGAAGGCCTCCGCCAGCCAAATCACCTCAGGGTGATCTGAAGCCACATCCGCGATCAGCCACTGCCAGAACTCCACCGGCTTGGTGTGCGGGTTATCGACCCGGAAAAGCTTCACACCGTGGTCGATCCACACTTGCACGACACGTCGCATCTCGGCATAGCTGCCCGCCGGGTCGTTGTCGAAGTTCATCGGATAGATGTCTTGGTACTTCTTCGGGGGATTCTCGGCGTAGGCGATCGTGCCGTCCGCGCGCGTCGTGAAGAACTCGGGATGCTCGGTGGCCCACGGGTGATCCGGCGCGGCCTGCAGCGCGAGATCCAGGGCAACCTCCAGTCCCTGTTCCTGGGCAGCGGCGACGAACCGGTCGAAATCGTCGAAATCCCCCAGGTCGGGATGAATGGCGTCGTGGCCACCCTCGGCCGCCCCGATCGCGTACGGCGACCCCGGGTCCTGCTCGGTGGCGTCCAACGTGTTGTTGCGGCCCTTACGGTTCGTGCGACCGATCGGATGGATCGGCGTGAGGTAGACGACGTCGAAGCCCATGTCGGCGATTGCCGGCAAACGACGGGACGCGGTGGCGAAGGTGCCGCTGGTCCACACCCCGGTGGTTTCGTCTCGGCTCGCCCCTTCGGATCGAGGGAAGATCTCGTACCACGCGCCGGTCAGGGCCAACGTGCGCTCGACGAGCCAGGTAAGTTCCGGGGAGGGGCTGACCATGTCCCGCAACGGGGTCGCGGTGAGCATCCGCGCGACTGCGGGGTCGGTGCCTGCAGCCAACCTGGCCCCGTCCGGGCGGCCTTGGTCGCGCAGAGCGGTGACCGCCTCGGTCAGCGTCTGGGTGTCGGCGTCGCTGCGATCGACCTCGTCGCGGGCGCGTTCCAGGACTCGAGCGCCTTCCTCGAGCATCAGCTCCACGTCCACGCCCGCCTCCACCTTGATGGTGGCGTCGTGGTGCCAGGTGGCGTAGGGGTCGGACCAGCCCTCGACGCGGTAGCGCCAGAGGCCCTCGCGGTCGCCGAAGACCGTGGCGGACCAGTGATCCAGACCGGGGTTGAGGCAGGTCATCGCCACCAGATGCTCGGCGCCGTCCGGGTCGGTCAACACGACGGTGGCGTTGACGGCGTCGTGCCCTTCCCGGAAAACCGTCGCGGTCACGGTGAAGAGCTCGTTCACCACCGAGGTCGTGGGGCGCAACCCTGCGTCCACGGCGGGGGAGACGTTCAGGACGGGTATCCGCCCGATGGGTTGTTGGCCTACCGCATGAAGCCAACTGCGGTCAATCGGGTCCTGCGTTTCGAGTCTTCGATTGGTCACGGCCCTGACGGTACCGGGTGAACGAGCCCAAGGCCACGGCATCACCACCCCTTGGGGTGCCCTATCCTTCGACCCGTGAAAGCGATTCGCCGGTTGCACGTCCGCACTGTCCTGCCTGAGGCACTGACCCCCCTCAGCGACCTGTCCCTGAACCTGCGTTGGTGCTGGGACGGTCCCACTCGTGACCTCTTCGCCAGCATCGATCCCGATTTGTGGGACAAGGTCAAGCATGACCCGGTGGCGCTGTTGAGCCGGTTGACCCCGGCCGATCTCGACGCGTTGGCCGCCGATCAGGACTTCGGTGAGCGGCTCGCCGAGGCGGCCGCAGATCTCGACCAGTACCTGAGTGGCCCCCGGTGGTATCAACGGGAGGCACAGGCGGCCTCCGATCCCTTTCCCGCCGCCATCGGCTACTTCTCGCCCGAGTTCGGGATCACCGAGGTCCTGCCGCAGTATTCGGGCGGTCTGGGCATTCTGGCCGGCGACCACCTCAAGAGCGCGTCCGACTTGGGGGTCCCGATCGTGGGTGTCGGGTTGTTCTACAAGAGCGGGTACTTCCGCCAACGGCTGAATTCCGACGGGTGGCAGCAGGAGAGCTATCCCCTGCTGGATCCCGACGACCTGCCGCTGTCGATGCTTCGGGAGGCCGACGGCGCACCGGTGCTGATCGAGTTGGCGATGCCCGGAAGCGGCGTACTGCACGCGCACGTGTGGAAGGCCAATGTCGGCCGCGTCCCGTTGTTGCTTTTGGACAGCGACGTCGAGACCAACGACGCCGCTCGCCGAGAGCTGACCCACCGGTTGTACGGCGGTGGCGGAGACCAACGACTGGAGCAGGAGATGTTGCTCGGCATCGGAGGGGTGCGAGCGCTGCGAGCGTGGTCACGCTTGTCCGGGGCGCCGGTGCCGGATGTGCACCACACGAACGAGGGGCACGCCGGCTTCCTGGGGATCGAGCGGATCAGTGAGTTGGTCACCCAGAGCGGACTGAGCTTTGAGGAGGCCGTCCGCACCGTCCGGGCAGGCACGGTCTTCACCACGCACACACCGGTGCCCGCCGGAATCGACCGCTTCGGGGTGGACGCGATCCACGCGCACTTCGGCGGTTCGGCCGAGCTTCCCGGCGTCCCGGTGAACCAGCTGCTGCAGCTGGGCGCGGAGACGTACGAGGGCGGTTCAGCCGGGATCTTCAACATGGCGGTCATGGGTATGCGGCTGGCTCAGCGGGCCAACGGCGTCTCCCAGCTGCACGGCGCTGTCAGTCGCGGCATGTTCTCCGGCCTCTGGCCCGGCTTCGACACCGAAGAGGTGCCGATCGGCTCGATCACCAACGGCGTGCACGCCGGCACCTGGGTGGATCGCAAGATCACCGATCTGGCTCGTGAGCATATCGGTGACGAGGCGGCGGAGAACGGCGATATCTGGACCCAAGCGGCACAGATCCCTCGTGAGCAGTTCTGGTCCACCAAGCGCGACCTGCGCGAACAGCTGGTCGCGGATGCGCGGCATCGACTCCGCAGCTCGATGAAGTTCCGTGGGTCGACGTCGGCCGAACTCGGCTGGATCGACGATGTCCTCGACCCCGATGCGCTGACCATCGGATTCGCCCGGCGCGCTGCGACATACAAGCGCCTGACGTTGATGCTGCGCGACCCGGCTCGGCTCAAGAAGCTGCTGATGGATCCGGACCGGCCCGTGCAGCTGCTGATCGCGGGCAAGTCTCACCCGGCCGACGACACCGGCAAGGCGTTGATCCAGGAGATGGTCCGCTTCACCGACGATCCCGATATGCGGTCGCGGATCGTCTTCCTACCGAACTACGACATCGCGATGGCTCAACGGCTCTACCCGGGCTGTGACGTATGGCTGAACAACCCCCTTCGCCCGTTCGAGGCGTGCGGCACCTCGGGCATGAAGGCGGCGCTGAACGGCGCGCTGAACCTGTCGATCATGGACGGGTGGTGGGACGAGTGGTTCGACGGGAGCAACGGCTGGGCCATCCCGACCGCCGACGGTGTCGAGGACCCGGAGCGGCGCGACGACCTGGAGGCTTCGGCGTTGTACGACCTGATGGAGCAGTCGGTCGTGCCGACGTTCTTCGACCGCGGCGCCGATGGCGTGCCTCACCGGTGGATGGACATGATCGAGCACACCCTGAGCACGTTGGGGCCGAAGGTGCTCGCGGACCGGATGGTCTCGGACTACACCCTGAAGCTCTATGTCCCGGCCGCCCGCGCGGGCTGGGACGTGGCCCGGGGTGACTTCGCCGGCGCACGCGAGCTGGCGGCATACGTCTCCTCGGTCACCGACGCCTGGCCCGGCGTGCACGTCGACCACGTGGACGCGACCGGGATCAAGGACACCCCGCAGGTCGGAGACGCCGTGGAGGTTCACGCCCACGTCAGCCTGGGCGCCTTGGAGCCGTCGGACGTGGTGGTGCAGATGGTGCTCGGCCGCGCCAGTAGCAGCGATGAGCTGCAGGACGTCGAGACGTTGCCGCTGTCCCACGCCGAGTCCTACGAGGGCGGACGGCACAAGTTCACCGGGAAGCTCGTCCTCGGCCGCACCGGCGCGCTCGGCTGGACGGTGCGGGTGCTGCCACGCCACGACCGGCTCAGCAGCGTGGCCGAGCTCGGTCTGGTGGCCACCCCCTAGCCCTGGCCGGGTGAGCGCGGGGCGCGTCCCGGGGCTTCAGTGCCTTGTTCGTCCTGCCTCGTTCTTCGTGCCTCGGTCGTCCTGCTGCGTTCTCGGTGTCTCGGTCGTGGTGTCTCGTTCGTGTGCCTACGCGTCGTCGTCCTGCTGCCCGGGGCAGGAGCGCAGCACGATGGGCGTCGCCGAACCCGCCTCCGCAGGCGCCGTAAGCCGCACGCCGTGAGCGCTGCCGTCGATGACCAGCAGGACCGCGGCCTGCGGTGACCCGTCGTGCTCGGTGTCGAACAGTGCCTGCACGCACCTCCGGTGCGGATCGACCCACTGGTGCTCCTGCATCATCGTCCCGGCCTCATCGAACCAACGCAGCCGCACCCGACCAGCGATGGGGTCAAACGTGGGGAACTGCCGCGGGCGCAGCACGGCATACCGGGCACGCAGGGCCGCCATCTCCCGCACGTCGGTCAACAGCGACGCCTGCCAGGGCGCGAGGTCCCAGTTGACCCACGAGATCTCGTTGTCCTGGCAGTAGGCGTTGTTGTTGCCCCCCTGAGTGCGCCCGAACTCATCCCCCGCGGTGATCATCGGAACCCCCGGACAGAGCAGCACCGTAGCCAGCAGGTTCCTCATGGTGGCGCCTCGAGCGGCCAGGATCTCGGCATCCTCGGTGCCGCCCTCGGCTCCGTGATTCCACGAGTGGTTATCGCCGTGGCCGTCGCGGTTGCCTTCCCCGTTGGCTTCGTTGTGCTTGTGGTTGTATGCCGTCAGGTCGGCCAGGGTGAACCCGTCATGAGCGGTGATCAGGTTGATCGAGGCGATCGGGCCGCGATCCAGGTGGTCGAAGAGGTCCCGCGAGCCGGCTATCCGGGTCGCCAGGTCGCGCACCCCATGACCGGCTTCGTGCACCCGGCTACGACCCAGCTCCGGACCCCAGAACGCCCGCACCGTGTCTCGGAAGCGGTCGTTCCACTCCGCGAACGGGGGCGGAAACTGCCCCGTGCGCCAGCCGTGCACGCCGAGATCCCAGGGCTCGGCGATGAGCTTGACCGTGGACAGCAACGGGTCGGTGCGCAGCGCGACATGGAAGGCGTGGTCCGGGTCGAACTGATGGTCCCGCCCACGAGCCAACGCCGGTGCCAGGTCGAACCGAAACCCGTCGACATGAAACTCCTGCACCCAATACCGCAGTGAGTCCAAGACCATCCGGGTGACCATCGGCGCTCGGGTGTCCACGGTGTTGCCACAGCCGGTGACGTCGATGTCGTCGCCACGTTCGTCGAGCCGGTAGTAGGTCCGGTTGTCCAGACCGCGCCAGCTCAGCGTCGCACCGGCGTCGGCGGACTGCTCGCACGTGTGGTTGTAGACGACATCGAGGATCACTTCGATGCCGGCTGCGTGCAAGGCCTTGACGGCGCCCTTGACCTCATCGATGATCTCCGCGGGCTCGGAGGCGGCGGCATAGGCGGCGTGCGGGGCGAAGAAGCCAAGGGTGTTGTAGCCCCAGTAGTTGGTGCCGTCCGTGCGCTGCAGGTGCGGTTCGTGGGTGAAGGCATGGATCGGGAGCAGCTCCAGCGTGGTCACCTTGAGCGAGCGCAGGTGGTCGATCACGGCGGGGTGTCCCAGCGCCGCGTAGGTGCCGCGAATGCCTTCGGGAACCTGTGGGTGCAGCATCGTCAGCCCCTTGACGTGCGCTTCGTAGACGACGGTATCGGTCCACGGCACGGCGGGCGCGACGTCCCCCTCCCAGTCGAATCCGTCGCCGACCATCACGCTGCGCGGCACGAACGCTGCGCTGTCCCGTTCGTCGCGCAGGTCGTCCTCGCCCTGCCAGGTCCCGTCGACCTGGTGACCGTAGATCTCCGGCCCCCAGTCCACGGTGCCCTCGATGGACCTGGCGTAGGGATCGAGCAACAGCTTGTGTGGGTTGTGTCGGTGGCCCTCGCGCGGCGACCACGGCCCGTGGACCCGGAAGCCGTAGCGCTGACCCGCAGACATGCCCGGTATGTGGTCCCACCAGATTCCGTAGGCGTTACGGGTCAGGGGGACACGGCGCTCGATCAGCTCCGCATCGGGGCTCTGGTGGGTGGGGGGTTGGAACAAGCACAGCTCCACCCGCTCGGCATGCCGAGCCAACACCGCCACCTCGGCGCCGCTGTCGTCCAGGGTGACGCCAAGGCCAGGCGGAGTGTCCAGGGCATGCCGGTAGGGCCGAAAGAGCGGATGCATGGCCGTAACTGTAGGTCGGTCCGATCCCGAGTCGGTACGTTGGTCTCATGACTGACCCCACCTCGCTACCGAACTTTCCGCCCCCTGCCGATGTCGCGCCGCTGCGCGGTCGCGTACTCGATGCGTTGCAGGACCTGAAGTTCGGTCCTGACCTGGACAGCCAAGGTGACGTCGCCTTCACCGCGGCCGAGCACAAGCTGTTCATCCGGTGCATGGAGAGCGAGAAGTTCGACATCATGCGCACCTTCGGGCAGTGGCAGATCTCGGACCGCATCCCGGCGGACATGCAGACGCGGTTGAACGCCTGCAACGACGTCACGTTGGGGATGAACCTGGTCAAGGCCGGGATTGCCGGCGGCAACCTGATCCTGACCGTCGAGCAGGTCATCGCCAAGAAGGAGAACCCGAAGGCGAAGGTGTCGATCAGCGTCGGACTGCTGCTCCAGGCCGTTGCGCTGTGGCACAAGAACGTCATCGTGAAGTCCGGTGGCCAGGTGCCCCAGGCCGAGGGGGACGACAGCGAGCCGCCGGAGCCGCAGCCCTGGCTGTCCGAGGCCACGGTGCGGACGTCGCCCAGCGACGTGGGCAGCGATGCCGATGTCGATCTCGACGATGACCCGGATGCGGACTCCCGTGGCTGAGTCGTACGTCACCTGGGAGATCAACGACGGGGTGGCCGTCATGCGCATCGACCGTCCGCCGATGAATCCACTGTCGATCGCGGTGCAGGACCAGATCGGCCAGGCGGCCCAGGAGATCTCGGCCTCGGACGCTGCAGCGGTCGTCGTCTATGGCGGGGAGAAGGTCTTCGCCGCCGGGGCGGACATCAAAGAGATGCAGTCGATGACGTATCCGCAGATGGTGGATCGCGCCACCGTCATCCAAGAGTGCCTCAAGGCCGTTGCGCGCATCCCCAAACCGACGGTGGCGGCGATCACGGGGTACGCCCTCGGCGCTGGGTGTGAGCTGGCGCTGTGCTGCGACTTTCGGATCGTCGCCAGCGACGTGAAACTGGGCCAGCCCGAGATCTTGCTGGGCGTGATCCCGGGCGCCGGCGGCACCCAACGACTGCCCCGGCTGATCGGCACCGCCAAGGCCAAGGACCTCATCTTCACCGGCCGGATGATCGGAGCCGCCGAAGCGCTATCGATCGGCCTGGTCGACGAGGTGGTCGAGCCGGGCGAGGTGTATCCCGCAGCGCTGGCTCGGGCGACGCGCTACGTGGGTGGCCCGGCATACGCCATACGGGCGGCCAAGGAAGCGATCGACCGGGGGATCGAGGTCGATCTGGACACCGGGTTGGCGATCGAGGCCACGCAGTTCGCGGGGGTCTTTGCCACCGCAGACCGAGAGATCGGGATGACGTCGTTCGTGGCCAACGGCCCAGGCAAGGCCACCTTCGAAGGGCGCTGAGGGTGGTCCAGCAGGGACCGAGCTGGCCTGACCAGTTCGCCGACGCCCTGGGCGAAGCCGGTTGGACCGACGCCGAGATCGAAGAGGCCACCACCGAGGTGCGGACACGCTGCGCGCACGCGGGGCAGGGGCCGCGCCGGGAGTTCGGAGACGCCGCGTCCTACGCTCGCCGGCTCATCCGAGAGCGTTCGGGTCCACCCCCGGTGAAGCGCAGCCGACCACGGGACATCCTGGGGGTGATCGCCGGCGTGGTCGGGATCGTGCTCTCGGCCCTGACGGCTGACGCGGCCCACGCCGACACCGAGCTGGCGCTCCGTAGCGGTGGGGTGGTCATCGCCGCGGTGGCGATCGGGCTGGGCGTGCTCGGCGCGGTCTGGTCCACGCAGGTCATGTCGACGCTGACCCGCGGCGGGCCGATCCCGGTGCTGATCGTGGCCCTGGGCTCGCTGGCGGTGGTGATGCTGGGTTACCTGGCGACCCCCACCTTCATCATCACCGTGACGTGGCCCGTCGCGGCCCTGGCCGCGCTCGCCGCATTAGGTGCCTCGGTGGTGGCGTCGTGGCCGCACCGGCCGCGCCGGCAGACGCGGTCGAGCCAGATCGGTGGCACCGACAGCGCACCGGCAGCCCTGCAGTGGCTTATGGTTTTTCTCTATCCGTTGGCTGCCCTCGTGCTCGTGGCCTTCAACGGCATCACCTGAGAAGGGCCGGGGGGGCAGATGCATTCGGATGAGGCCCGTCGCGATCCCGTGCCGCCGGTGATCCACGCTCGCGGACTGCGCAAGACCTACGGCGACCTGCACGCCGTCGACGGCATCGACTTCGACATCGCGCCGGGCGAGAGCTTCGGTTTGCTCGGTCCCAACGGCGCCGGCAAGTCCACCACCATGCGGATGATCGGTGGCACGCTGGACCGCACCAGCGGCACGTTGAGCGTCGCCGGACTGGACCCGGCCGATCACGGGCCGCAGGTGCGAGCACACCTGGGAGTGGTCCCGCAACAGGACAACTTGGACGAGGATTTGCGAGTCCGGGAGAACCTGATCATGTATGGCCGGTACTTCGGTCTGCGCCGGGACTACCTGGGCCCCAAGGCCGATGAGCTGCTGGCGTTCGTGGAGTTGCAGGCCAAGGCCAAAGACAAGGTCGCCAACCTGTCCGGCGGCATGAAGCGCCGGTTGACCATTGCCCGAGGGTTGATCAACGAGCCCGAGATCCTGCTCCTGGACGAGCCGACGACCGGTCTCGACCCTCAGGCGCGGCATACCTTGTGGGACAGGTTGTTTCGACTCAAGGAAACCGGCACGACCTTGGTCGTGACCACGCACTTCATGGACGAGGCCGAGCAGCTGTGCGATCGGCTGGTGGTCATCGACCACGGCGCGATCATGGCCCACGGGTCCCCGCGGGAGCTGATCCGCCAGCACTCCACCCGCGAGGTCGTCGAGGTCCGGTTCGGCTCACGCCGAAACGCCGAGGTCATCGAGCAGCTGGCGGACATCGGCCAGCGGCTCGAGGTGCTACCGGACCGGATCTTGATGTATGCCGACGACGGCGAGTCCCTGTTGGACGAGATCTCGCGGCGCGGGCTGAACCCGTTGACCTCGCTGGTGCGGCGCTCCTCCCTGGAGGACGTGTTCTTGCGACTGACCGGTCGAACCCTTGTCGACTGAGCAACCGGCGGGCCAGGGCCACCGGGCGCTGACCCCTCAGGCCAGTGCGTCTCGAGCGCGGGTGTGGGGATCCTGGTACTACGCGCAGACTCGGCTTCGCGCGATGCGGGCCTACGCCGTCTCGATCCTGCTCAGTGCGGTGGCCGAGCCAGTGCTGTACATGACCGCCATGGGCATCGGGCTGGGAACGCTCGTGGACGCCCAGAACGGAGACGTCGACGGGGTGCCGTATCTGCTCTTCGTGGCCCCGGCGTTGTTGGTGGCATCACTGGTGGCCTCGGTGGGTTCGGAGATGAGCTACCCGGTCATGGACGGGTTCAAGTGGGGGCGGAACTACTACGCTCCGGCGGCGACGGCGATCACCCCCCGGCAGATCGCCACGGGCCACTTCCTTGCCGTGATGCTCCGGTTTGCGGCCCAAGCCGGCGCGTTCTGGCTGGTGATGCTCTCGTTCGGAGCGGTCGAGCCCGGCTGGTCGCTGCTGGTGATCCCGATCGGGGTTCTCAGCGCCGCGGCGTTCGGCGCCCCGATGCAGGCCTACGCGGCGACGCTGGAGGATGAGGGCTTCCAGTTCGCGTTCATCGAACGGTTCGTGGTCATGCCGATGTTTCTCTTTGCCGGCACTTTCTTCCCGCTGAGCGCGATGCCGCTGTATCTGCAGTGGGTCGGCTGGATCTCACCGGTCTGGCACGGCAGTCAGCTCGCCCGGGTGGCCGCCTACGGCGCCGTCGAACCGCGGTGGTTGCTTCTGGTGCACCTGACGTTCCTGATCGGCTGCACGGTCGTGGGCCTGCGCTGGGCCCATGCCGTCTACACCCGACGGCTGGGGGGCTGAGGTGAGCCTGCCTACCCTGGCCGCGGTCTACTCCGGCAACACCCGAGCCGTGCTCGAGCGGGGATTCCGGGCGATCGTGGCCCAGAACTGGATGGTGCTGGCCTCGGGCTTCTTCGAGCCGGTCTTCTATCTGCTGGCGATGGGGCTGGGGCTCGGGTCGTTGATCAACGTCGTGGAAGGCCCAGGCGGCACCGAGGTGTCCTACGCCGCATACCTTGCCCCGGCGCTGTTGGCCACGTCGGCGATGAACGGCGCGATCTACGACTCCACCTGGAACGTCTTCTTCAAACTGAGGTTCTCCCGACTGTACGAGGCGATGATGCAGACCTCACTGGGCCCACTCGACGTGGCGCTCGGCGAGATCGCGCTCGCCCTGCTCCGAGGCTTCATCTATGCCGTCGGCTTCCTGGTCGTGATCACCGGGATGGGCCTGGTCACCTCGTGGTGGGCGGTCCTGATGATTCCCGCCGCGGTGCTCGTCGCGGCCGGTTTCGCCAGCGTCGGGATGGCCGTCACCAGCTTCATGAAGACCTTCCAGCACATGGACGTCATCTCGGTCGTGCTGATGCCGATGTTCTTGTTCTCGGCGACGCTCTATCCCATCGCGATCTATCCAACAGCGATGCAGTGGATGATCATGGCTCTCCCGCTGTGGCACGGAGTCGAGCTCATGCGACAGCTCGGAGTCGGCTACTTCGACGCCTCGACGTGGGTGCACGCCAGCTATTTCGTGACGATGACGGCCTTCGGCTTGTGGCTGACCACGCTGCGTCTGCGCGCCCTCTTCTTGCGGTGACCGACCGAGCGCCGCTATGTCCTGCCGTGGCGGGAAGTGCGAAGATACGACGAAGTGACCGGGTCGCCGCCACCTGGGACCAACTGCGAAGAAGAGGTCAGTCGTGAACATCGTCGTGTGCGTGAAGTACGTCCCGGATGCCCAGTCCGAGCGGACGTTCTCCGAAGACAAGACCACCGAGCGGGAGTCCGTCGACGGACTGCTCTCGGAGCTGGACGAATACGCCGTGGAGGAGGCTCTGACCGTCGCGCAGGAGCACGACGGCGAGGTGACGGTGCTGACCATGGGGCCAGACGAAGCCGCTACCGCGATCAAGAAGTCGTTGCAGATGGGCGTCCACCAGGGCATCCACGTCAACGACCCGGCGATCGCCGGGTCCGACTCGGTGGGCACCTCGCTGGTGCTGGCCAAGGCCATCGAAAAGATCGGGCAGGAAACGCCGGTCGACCTGATCCTGACCGGTCTGGCCTCCACCGACGGGGTGATGAGTGTGGTCCCGGCCATGTTGGCCGAACGGCTGGGGCTGCCGCAGGTGACCTTTGCCTCGGAGCTGAGCATCGACGGCGGGACGGTGCGGATTCGCCGAGATGGTGACGTGGCCAGTGAGACGATCGAAGCTGCACTGCCCGCGTTGGTGTCGGTCACCGACCAGATCAACGACCCGCGTTATCCGTCCTTCAAGGGCATCATGGCGGCGAAGAAGAAGCCGGTGCAGCAGTGGTCGCTGTCCGATATCGGAGTGGACGCCTCCGACGTGGGGTTGGACGCCGCCTGGACCCGAGTGCTGTCGATCACCCAACGGCCACCGCGCAGCCAGGGTGAGGTCGTCACCGACGAGGGCAGCGGAGGGCAGGCGCTCGCCGACTTCCTGACTTCCCACAAGTTCGCCTGAGCCGCTCACTATCCCGACCGCGCTGTATGGAGCACAAGGAGCTAGACATGGCAGAAGTACTGGTCCTGGTCGATCACGTCGACGGGGAGGTCCGTAAGAGCACCGCGGAGATGCTGACCGCCGCGCGCGAGCTGGGTGAACCCTCGGCGGTCTACATCGGTTCCGGATTCGCATCCGCGAGTGAGGCACTGGCGCAGTACGGGGCGGTGAAGGCCTATCGAGTCGAAGGGCCCGAGGTGACCGACTTCCTCGTCGCCCCGACCGCAGAGGTGCTCGCCCACCTGGTCCAGCAGACGGCGCCGGCCGCGGTGTTGGTGCCGTCATCGTCGGAGGGCAAGGAAATCGCCGGTCGGTTGGCCATCAAGACCCAGGCTGGACTGATCACCGACGCGGTCGGCATCCGGCGCGGTGAGGGGGACGCGATCGAGACGGTGCAGTCCGTGTTTGCCGGCAACTTCGAGGTCGTGGCCACGGTGTCCCAGGGCGCCCCGATCATCACGGTGAAGCCCAACTCGATCACCGCGACCGAGGCAGCCGGGCAGATGAGCGACGAGGTGATCGAGGTCACCATCTCCGCGGGTGCCCAGACCGCGCGGATCGTGGAGCGCGCGGACAAGGCACAAAGCAGTCGGCCCAAACTCACCGAAGCCTCCATCGTGGTCTCCGGTGGTCGCGGGACCGGTGGAGACTTCGGGCCGGTGGAGCAGTTCGCCGATCGGCTCGGCGCTGCGGTCGGGGCCTCGCGGGCCGCCGTGGATGCGGGGTGGTATCCGCATTCCAACCAGGTCGGGCAGACCGGGACGTCAGTCTCTCCCCAGCTGTACATTGCGGCCGGCATCTCCGGGGCCATCCAGCATCGCGCCGGGATGCAGACCTCCAAGACCATCGTGGCGATCAACAAGGACGAGGAGGCGCCGATCTTCGGCATGGTGGACTTCGGCGTCGTGGGTGACTTGTTCGACGTGTTGCCGCAGGCCGTGGCCACGATCTCCGACGGCCAGAACTGAGCGAGCAGAGTAGGTCGTAAACTCGTCCGGTGACTGTCTACCTCGACCATGCGGCGACCACCCCGGTCCTGCCGGAGGTCATCGACGTCGTGGCGCAGACGATGCGCGACGTCGGCAACGCCAGCTCGCTGCATACCGCCGGCCGTTCGGCCCGTCGCGTCGTCGAGGAATCGCGCGAGTCGATCGCCGACGACCTCGGTGCTCGGCCTTCCGAAGTGGTCTTCACCTCCGGGGGCACCGAGTCCGACAACATGGCGATCAAGGGCTCGCTATGGCGTCAGGTGGCCACGGAGCCGCGTCGTCGGCGCCTGCTCATCAGCGCGATCGAGCACCACGCAGTGCTCGATCCGGTCGAGCACCTGGTCGCCACCGGCCAGGCCGACGTGACCTGGCTGATGCCGGATGACCAGGGGGTGATCACCCCGACCGCCCTGGAGGCCGCGTTGGGCGAGGATCCTGAGTCGGCTGCCGTGGTGTCGGTGATGTGGGCGAACAACGAGATCGGAACCATCCAGCCCATCGCCGAGCTCACCGCGATGGCCCACTCGGTGGGTGTGCCGCTGCATACCGACGCGGTCCAGACGCTCGGGCAGGTGCCGTTGAAGCTGAGCGAGACGGGCGCCGACATGGTCACCTTGACGGGCCACAAGGTCGGCGGCCCGCTCGGAGTCGGTGTCCTCGTGGTCGGTCGCGACCAGAGCCTGGTCCCGTTGACGCACGGCGGGGGCCAGGAACGTCAGCTGCGCAGCGGCACCCTGGACGTGCCGGGGATTGCCGGGTTGGCCACGGCGGTGCGGCAGGCCGTCGCCCACCAGGAGGTCGAGGCTCACCGACTTGCGCGGCTGCGGGATCAGCTGATCGAGGGCGCTCGAGCGCTGGACCCCTCCATCACGGTCAGCGGCTTCTACGAGCCGGGCGACACCACCCGGCGCCTGGCGGGCAACGCCCATCTGCGGGTGCCGGACTGCGACGGCGACTCGTTGCTCTATCTGTTGGACGCCGTCGGAGTCGAGTGCTCCACGGGTTCGGCCTGCCAGGCGGGGGTGCCGCAGCCGAGCCATGTGCTGTTGGCCATGGGGCTGAGTGAGTCGCAGGCGCGCGGCGCGTTGCGGCTCACCCTGGGCCACACGTCCACAGAGGCCGACGTGCAGGCCTTCCTGCGAGCACTGCCACCGGCCATCGAACGGGCCCGACGCGCCCGGCACGCCACGGATCGGGCCAGTTGATGCGGGTCGTGGCCGCGATGAGCGGTGGGGTTGATTCGGCAGTGGCCGCCTCGCGAATGCTGGAGGCGGGACATGAGGTCGTCGGGGTCCACCTGGCGTTGTCGCAGTCGGCCGCCACCCTGCGGGAAAGCGCGCGCGGGTGCTGCACGATCGAAGACGCCGGGGACGCCCGGCGGGTGGCCGATCGCCTCGGCATACCGTTCTACGTCTGGGACATGGCCGCCCGGTTCGCCGAGGACGTTGTTGCCGACTTCGTTGCCGAGTACGAAGCGGGTCGCACGCCGAACCCGTGCCTGCGCTGCAACGAGAAGATCAAGTTCGCGGCGCTCCTGGACAAGGCGCTAGCGCTCGGTTTCGATGCCGTGGCCACCGGACACTACGCACAGATCGCCGAGGTGCCGGACGCCGACTCCCCGACCGGCGTGCGACGCGAGCTGCACCGGGCGGTCGATATGGCCAAGGACCAGTCCTACGTGCTGGGGGTGCTCGACGCCGACCAGCTGGCGCACAGCTTCTTCCCACTCGGCGACACCACGAAGCCGGACATCCGTGCCGAAGCGGCCGACCGCGGATTCTCGATCGCCAAGAAGCCGGACAGCCACGACATCTGCTTCATCCCCGACGGCGACACCCGCGCCTGGCTGACCACGCGCCTGGGCGAGCAGCAGGGTCCGATCGTGGACTCCGACGGCGAAGTGCTGGGGGAGCACCAGGGGGCCTACGGGTACACCGTGGGTCAGCGCCGTGGGCTCGGGCTGACGGTGCCGGCCGTCGACGGGCAGCCGCGCTACGTGACCTCGACCGACACGAAGACCAACACGGTCGTCGTCGGCACGCACGAGCTGCTCGGCGTCGACCATCTCACCGGAGACCATGCGCGGTGGTGCGGACCGGCACCCGACGGAGTGATCGAGGTCGGTGCCCAGATCCGGGCTCACGGCCAGGAGTATCCGGCGACGGCCTGGTCCGACGGTGACAAGGTGCAGGTCAGACTGGGAGAGCGGATCCGCGGTGTCGCCCCCGGGCAGTCGGTCGTGCTCTACGACGGCACCCGGGTGGTCGGCTCGGCCACAATCGTCAGCGCCGGTCGCGAGGCTCGGTCGTCGACCTACGGAAATGCCCGCGACTGACGGCATACCCGGTGTAGGTCGCGGGCATTCTGGGGTTTCGGTCGTCGGGTATGCGGTCAGCCCTGCCCGGCATACATCAACGAGCCGGGAGTCGTGAGGGTTTCGCCGGTCTCGAGCCAGGTCTTCAAACCCGACAGGATCATCGGCCACCCGCCGTAGACCTGTTCGTTGGCTCCCTCACGCAGCTCGTCGTGGGTCAGGGTGAGCCGGCACGAGTCGCCGACCGGTTCGATCTGCCAGGTCACCCGGCTGCTGCCTTCGGCGATCACCTCGGGGCCCCACAGCGACCGGATGGTGTGCACCAGCCGCCGAGGGGGATCGGCCTCGAGGACCTCACCTTCGCTGACTCGGCCCTCGACACGTCCCGGCGCCTCCTGGGTCCAGGTCGAGCCCGGCGCCCACTGTGAGGTGACCAGGGTGCCGAAGTGGTATTTGGCCCTGATCTGCGGATCGGTGATGGCCTCCCACAGCCGCTCGGGAGTGGCGCGGATGTAGATCTCAAATACGCGTTCCATGGTGTGCTCCATTTCGTCTCGCAGGCCGATCAGGCCAACGGCCCAGGCCTCGGTGAACTTGCTGACCCATCGGTCGTGGATCAGCCGGATGGGGACGGGGTTGAGGAAGTGCAGCTTCTCGCGGCCCCGACGGGTGGTGGTGATGACGCCGGATGCCTCCAGGATGCCCAGGTGTTTGGCGACGGCGATCCGGCTGATGGTGAAGCGAGCGGCCAGTGCGCCCAAGGGCTGTCCGTCCTGCTCGTGCAGGGCATCGAGCAGCGATCGCCGGGTCGGGTCGGCCAGAGCCTTGAACACGGGGTCCATCCCGACAGGTTATGGAACCATTTGGTTTCCTGTCAACACCCAGGGCGGTGACACGTCGGTCGCCGAGGCCGCCATACTGGGCCCATGACGTGCTGCCGATGGTGACCGTGAGTGGGGTCGGGTCGTGGCCGGGGATGGATGTGAGGCAATCGCTGGGCGTGCTCAGCGACGACCTCGGCGGGATCCGCGACGAAGGCCTCACGGGGATGCCGTATCTGCCCGAGCTCCCCGCCCGCGGGCCCGGGGCCGATGCCGTCGGGCGAAGCGCGCACCTGCTCATCGACCTGCCGGTGGACTTGCAACCCCAGGGGTGGCGACTGGTCGACCGGCCGGGTCTGGACGCCACGAGGACGGCGTCGCTCTGGCGCGAGGATCTCGACGAGCTCGCCGAGGTATTCGACGGATGGGACGGCGAGTTCAAAGTGCAGGTCCTCGGGCCGTGGACGCTGGCCAGCCAGGTGTGGCTGCCGCTGGGCGACCGAGTCCTCAGCGATGCCGGCGCCATCCGCGACGTCACGGGGTCCTTGGCGGCCGGGGTGGCCCAGCACGTGCAGGCGGTGCGTCGTCTGCTTCCGGCGGCCTCGGTCGTGCTGCAACTCGACGAGACGAGTCTGCCGGAGGTGCTGCGCGGCCAGATCCCGACGGCGTCCGGATACCGGCGGCTGCCGGCGCCGGATCCCGAGGATGCGTCGGCGGTGCTCGGTTCGGTCCTGCGCTCGGCGCGTGATGCCGGAGCGAGCGCAACCGTGGTGCACTGTTGCGCTCGGCGGCCGCCGCTGCGTGTGATGCGCGAAGCACAGCCGGGGGCGCTGAGTGTGGACGTCACGGGGCTGGACGCGCGAGCCTGGGAAGGTGTGGCCACTGCAGTCGAGTCCGGGATGACGCTGTGGGCCGGCGCCATCCCGACGGCCCGAGCCTCCTCGACGAACCGGCCGCCGACCTACCGCGAGCATCACAACGCCCTGGTGGACAGGTGGCGTGAGGTCGGGTTGGCGACCACGAGCCTGGCCGATCTCACCGTGACGGCGACCTGCGGGCTGGCCGGGCTCAGCCCCGAGGACGCGCGGACCATCACCCGAGACACCGTCGACCTGGGCCGCGCCCTGGCCGAGACGGCGGCGTCCTAGGCGGTGACTGGTCAGCGGCCCGCTGCCCGTGTGCCGTGGCAGGTCAAGTTCTTCTCGCTGGCCCTGATCTGGGGATCCAGCTATCTGTTGATGAAGCTGGGACTCGAGGCGATGGATGGGGTGCAGGTGGCCGCGCTGCGCTTGGTCTGCGCTGCCGGTGTCCTGCTGCCCCTCTTGCTCGTCTCCGGCGGACGGCTGCCCCGGGGATGGGCGGCGTGGAAACACATCGTGGTCAGCTCGACACTGTTGTGTTCGCTGCCCTGGACCCTCTTCGCCGTGGGCGAGGAGCGCGTAACGTCCTCGATCACCGGCATTGCCAACGCCACGACTCCGATCGCCGCGGTGCTCTTCGGGATGCTGATGCTGCGCAGCGAAACGGTCGGTCCGCGCCAGCTGGGCGGGGTGGCCGTCGGGTTCGCGGGCGTGGCGCTGATCTCACAACCGTGGTCGTTGACGCAGGGTCCGGACCCCGTGGGCCTGACGATGGTGCTCATCGCCTCGGCCAGCTACGGGCTCGGCTGGACCTACGTGCGGCGTTTCATGTCCGGCATCGACGCCGGTGGGTTGGCCCTGCCGACCGCGCAGATCGTGGTGGCCACGGCTCAGATGCCCGTGGTGGTGGTGATCTGGTGGCTCGTGTCCGGCGAGGGCGGCGCAACACCGGTGTCGCTGCATACCGGCGAGTCCGCGCTGGTGCCGATCTCGGCCGTGGTGTTCCTTGGGATCGTCGGGACCGGCCTGGGGCAAGTGATGCAGTACGACGTGGTGCGGGCAGCCGGAGCGACGGTGGCCTCGAGCGTGGCGTTCGTGATCCCGGTGGTGGCCGTCGCGTTGGGGTATGTGGTGTTGGGGGAGACCGTCGGATGGCTCGCGCTGGCCGGCGGCGGGTTGATCCTGTATGCAGCCTCGGTGGTCACGCGCCGACACCCGGTTGCGAGCTCCTGAGCGCAGTCCGCGAACCCAGCCGCCTGAGGCGGCATCCTCGGCCGCGCGCTGCACCATCGTCGTGCTCCAGACGGGGAAACGAGCTCGCGGCGAACCACTCGCGGGCCTCGGTCACAATGGACCGGTGAATCAGTCAGATACGGGTGAGATCCCAGCGCAGGCACGGCACCGGTGGGCCGAGCTGGCCGAAGAGATCCAGGGCCATCAGTTCGCCTACTACATCCGGGACGCCCCGACGGTTGCCGACGCGCAGTTCGATGCCCTGTTTCGCGAGCTGCAGGCGCTGGAGGAGGAGCATCCGGGTCTGCGAACCCCGGAAAGCCCGACCCAGCGGGTCGGTGGCACCTTCTCGACCGACTTCACCGCTGTGGACCACCGTGAGCGCATGCTCAGCCTCGACAACGCCTTCAGCGCGGAGGAGATGCAGGCGTGGGCCGAGCGCGTGGAGCGCGCCGCCGGGGGAGCCGAGGTGCATTTTCTCTGCGAGCTCAAGATCGACGGACTAGCCATCAACCTGCTGTACGAAGAGGGGCGGCTGGTGCGTGCGCTGACCCGGGGCGACGGGCGCACCGGAGAGGACGTGACGCACAACGTGCGGACGATCGCGGGGGTGCCCCATCGGCTCACCCCGCCCAGCCAGCAGCGCGAGGATGACGTGCCGATACCGCCGATGGTGGAGATCCGGGGGGAGGTGTTCTTTCCGCCGATCGCTTTCGAGGAGCTGAACGCCTCGCTGGTCGAGGCCGGAAAGGCGCCGTTTGCCAACCCACGCAACTCGGCCGCCGGGTCGCTGCGCCAAAAGGACCCGCGGGTGACAGCCTCGCGCGGCCTGCGGATGCTCGTGCACGGCATCGGCGCTCGCAGCGGATTTGAGATCTCCCGCCAGTCTCAGGCCTACGACGTGCTCGGCGCCTGGGGGCTGCCCGTCTCACCCCACGGCAAGGTGGTGGAAGACATGGCTCAGGTGCAGGAGTTCATCGACTACTACGGTCAGCACCGTCACGACAGCGCGGTCGAACACGAGCTCGACGGGGTGGTGGTGAAGGTCGACGAGGTGGCTGTTCAGCGTGCGCTCGGCTCGACATCGCGCGCGCCCCGCTGGGCCATCGCCTTCAAATATCCGCCGGAGGAGGTCACGACCACCCTGCTCGACATCCGGGTCAACGTCGGGCGAACCGGGCGCGTGACGCCATACGGAGTCATGGAGCCCGTGCTCGTGGCCGGCTCCACCGTCGAGATGGCAACCCTGCACAACGCCACGGAGGTGGCCCGCAAGGGCGTCTTGATCGGCGACACGGTGGTGCTGCGCAAGGCCGGCGACGTCATTCCGGAGATCGTCGGGCCTGTCGCGCAGGCCCGAGACGGCTCCGAGGTCGAGTTCGTGATGCCGACCCACTGTCCCAGCTGCGGCACCGCGCTGCGCCCGGAGCGCGAAGGCGACAAGGACATCCGCTGCCCCAACGCCCGAACCTGCCCCGCCCAGCTGCGTGAGCGACTGTTCAGTCTCGCCGGTCGAGGCGCCTTCGACATTGAAGCGCTGGGATGGGAGGGCGTGGCCGGTCTGCTGGATGCCGAGGTGATCACCGACGAATCGGGGCTGTTCGGTCTGGGTGTTCAGGACATCGCGAAGGTGCCGCTGTACACCCGGAACGCCAAGAAGGGCGATCCCGAGGCGCAGGTCGTCGACGGGCGGATGCTGTCGGCGAACGGCGTCAAACTCGTCGACAACCTGGAGCAGGCGAAGAAGCAACCGCTGTGGCGGGTCCTCGTGGGGCTGTCCATCCGGCACGTCGGACCGACCGCGGCCCGCGCGTTGGCCACCGAGTTCGGCTCGATGGACGCGATCCGCGCGGCCGACACCGAGGAGCTCGCTGCGACCGACGGTGTGGGGCCGGTGATCGCCGAGGCGGTCACCGCCTGGTTCGAGGTGGACTGGCACCGCGCCATCGTGGAGCGGTGGGCCGCCGACGGCGTGCGTATGGCCGATGAGCGCGACGCCTCGATCGAGCGCACCCTGGAAGGCAAGACCGTCGTGGTCACCGGGTCGCTGGAGGGGTTCAGTCGCGATGAGTCCAAGGAGGCCATCGTCAGCCGTGGCGGCAAGGCGGCCGGGTCGGTGTCGAAGAAGACGGACTACGTCATTGCCGGGGCGAACGCGGGGACCAAGGCGGCCAAAGCCGAGGAGCTCGGGGTCCCGATTCTGGACGAGTCCGGCTTCCGCACCCTGTTGGACACCGGGTCGCCGGCCTGAGACACGCCTTAGCCGTCGCAGTCGACATCGGCCGCCACGGGGGCGGTCGGGGCATCGGCGCCGAGCACTGCCGGTAGGGCCGCCAGGACCACGGGCGAGCCGGGCAGCTGAGCATGACCTGTCGTGGCAGCAGGACATATCGACTGAACCGTCACCGCCAGGGCACCCGCGAGGTTGGCGGTGCTGGGCGGCGCGACCGTCCGGTCACGCTCGCTCCACATCGCAATCCATTCCGGGCCGGGAGGAGTTTCGTCCCCGGAGTTGAGCCGCGTGAGCAACTCACTGCCCGGGACCAGCTGTGCGCACGCGCCATCGCACAGCCCCACAGTGTCAGCCAGTCTCGCCAGAGTGGTGCCGTGCTGCGGAGCGGCGAGCGTCAACACCCGTCTGGCCACCGAGGCCCCGCCGTAGTCACGGACCCACAACCGGGCCACCACACCGCCCGCGGAGTAGCCGACGACGTCGACCGAGTCCGCTCCGCCCCGCTCATCGTCAACGAACTCACCCAGCAGGGCAGCCTGCTCCCTCAGATCGCCGGTGTTGTCACCCACGGGGGGAAACACCGCAACGCGACGCCCCTGATCACCGAGGGCGCCCGCGATGGGCGCAAGGTCTCGGCCATCCCCGGCGTAACCGGAAACCAACACCACCAACGGCAGCTCGTCGCCAGCGCTCTGCGCCACCGACGTCGTGCGCTGCCAGGTCCACAACCCGGCGACGACCGCCATGCCCAGCACACACAGCACGAGGACGACACGGACACCGCGGCCTCGGGCCGCTGCAGGATCGGGCACCCGTCCAGTCTCACGCATCCGCGAACCCGCCCACCCAGCGGTCGGGGAATCACACCGGGCGGGCTGCGTGTTGCCTCCCCATGACTTCCACCCCGAAGACCCCGTCCAGCGATGTCGTGATCTATTGGCGGCCCGGCTGCGGCTTCTGTGCGCGGTTGCGCAGCACGCTCGGCCCAGCGGCGGAGCATGCGACCTGGATCAACATCTGGGAGGACACCGAGGCAGCCGCCTTCGTGCGCTCAGCCAACAACGGCAACGAAACCGTCCCCACGGTGGTGCTGGACGGCATCCCCGTCACCAACCCCGACCCCACGCTGGTCAAGGAGAAGTTGGCGGCCTGATGCAACGATGGCTCTGGCTGGTGGTGCTGGGGGTGGCAGGACGAGCTCGCCGCATCGCAGCCTGAGTCCTCGCCCTAGCGGATGGGGTTGAGCAACGCGCTCGCGGCATACACTTATCGACATGCCTGCACTGTCCCGCGACGACGTCGCGCACGTGGCCATGCTCGCCAGGATCGAGCTCTCCGAGGAGGAGTTGGACCGCTTCGCCGGGCAACTCGACCAGATCGTCGGGTGGGTTGGCCAGATCAACGAGGTGGCGGCGGCCGACGTGGCGCCGATGTCCCACCCACTGCCCTTGGTCAACGTGACTCGTCCCGATGAGGTCCGGCCGTCGCTGAGCGCAGACCAGGCGTTATCCGGAGCCCCCGAATCGGACGAGCAGCGGTTCAGCGTGCCGCGCATTCTGGACGAGGTGTGAGCGCCTCGATGACCGGTGCGACGAAAGCCTCTGACCCGTGCCTGCTCACCGCTGCCCAGATGGCCAACGCCCTGGTGGCCGGTGAGTTCACCAGCGAAGAGTTGACCGAGGCCCATCTCGATCGCATTGCGGCCCTGGACGACACCATTCACGCCTACCTCCACGTCGACGCCGAGGGCGCGCTGGCCACGGCCCGTGAGGTGGACGCGGCCCGAGCGGCCGATGAGCCGCTACCTCTCCTGGCTGGTGTGCCCATCGCGATCAAGGACATCGCCTGCACGATGGGTATGCCGACGACCGCGGGCTCGAAGATGCTGCAGGGGTGGATGCCGCCCTACGACGCCACCATCGTGACGCGGATTCGGCAGGCGCGGATGCCCATTCTGGGCAAGACCAACATGGACGAGTTCGCCATGGGATCCTCGACCGAGCACTCCGCATACGGTCCGACCCGCAACCCGTGGGACACCTCCCGCATCCCCGGTGGTTCCGGCGGGGGCAGCGCGGCGGCCGTGGCGGCATACCTGGCGCCGTGGGCAATCGGTTCCGACACCGGTGGCTCCATCCGCCAACCGGCTTCGGTGACCGGGACGGTCGGAGCCAAACCGACCTACGGAGCGGTCTCCCGGTACGGCATCATCGCGCTGGCCTCGTCGCTGGATCAGATCGGCCCCTGCGCCCGCACCGTGACCGATGCCGCGCTGTTGCACTCGGTCATCGCTGGACACGACCCGATGGACTCGACCTCGATCGAGGGCCCGGTGCCGCCGGTGACCCTCGCCGTGGGTACTCGTGAGCTTGCCGGTACGCGGGTCGGTGTGGTCCGCGAGATCTCCGGACAAGGCTTCCAGGCCGGCGTGCTGGCCCGTTTCGACGAGGCGGTCGCTCACCTGCAAGAACTCGGCGCCGAGGTCGTCGAGGTGTCGTGCCCGCACTTCCAGTACGCGATGGCTGCCTACTACCTGATCCTCCCCAGTGAGGCCTCCTCGAACCTCGCGCGCTACGACGCGATGCGCTACGGAGCGCGGGTGGGGCCCGAAGGGCTGGCGGCGCCGAGCGCCGAGCAGGTGATGGGCGCCAGCCGCGACGCCGGCTTCGGCGATGAGGTCAAACGTCGCATCATCCTGGGCACCTATGCGCTGTCCAGCGGCTACTACGAGGCCTACTACGGGCAGGCCCAAAAGGTCCGCACGCTGATTGCCGGCGATTTCCAGGCCGCCTTCGATCAGGTCGACGTGCTGATCAGCCCGACGACCCCGACGACGGCGTTCAGGTTCGGCGAGCACGACGACGATCCCCTGGCGATGTATCTGAACGACATCGCGACCATTCCGGCCAACCTCGCGGGGGTTCCCGGTTTGTCGCTGCCGTGTGGACTGGCCGACGAAGACGGTCTGCCGGTCGGCATCCAGGTGCTCGCTCCGGCCACCCAGGACGATCGGATGTACGGCGTCGGGGCGGCACTGGAAGCAGCGCTGACGCAGTCGTGGGGCGGGCCGTTGTTGGACAGAGCTCCGCACCTCACGCCCGGGGAGGTGTCGGCATGAGTCGCTCCACAGCGGAAAGCGTCGTCGACTATGACGAGCTTCTCACCCGCTACGACCCGGTGTTCGGCTTGGAGGTCCACGTCGAGCTGGGCACCGCGACCAAGATGTTCTGTGGATGTGCGACCGGCTTCGGAGCTGATCCCAACACGCAGGTCTGTCCCGTGTGCCTGGGGTTGCCGGGCGCCCTGCCAGTGGTCAACGCCGTCGCCGTCGAGTCGGCCATTCGGATCGGCCTCGCGCTGAACTCCCAGATCGCGCCGTGGTGCCGGTTTGCGCGGAAGAACTACTTCTATCCGGACATGCCCAAGAACTTCCAGACCAGCCAGTACGACGAGCCGATCGCCTTCGAAGGTTTCCTCGACGTCGATCTGGAGGATGGCACGACCTATCGCGTAGAGATCGAACGGGCCCACATGGAAGAGGACACCGGCAAGTCGCTGCACGTCGGTGGCTCGACGGGTCGGATACACGGTGCGGACCACTCGCTGGTGGACTACAACCGGGCCGGCATCCCGCTGATCGAGATCGTGACCAAGCCCCTGGTCGGTGCGGGCGCTCGCGCCCCAGAGATCGCAAAGGCATACGTCGGCGCGCTGCGTGACCTGCTGCGCGCCCTCGGCGTCTCGGACGTGAAGATGGAGCAAGGGTCGTTGCGCTGCGATGCGAACGTGTCGCTACGCGCCAAGGCAGGCCCCGATCCCAGCGCCGCTGAGCAGCTGGCCGTCCCCCTCGGCATACGCACGGAGACCAAGAACGTGAACTCGTTGCGCTCGGTGGAGCGAGCCGTGCGCTACGAGATGTCGCGGCACGCCGCGGTGCTGGACGCCGGCCACAGCATCACTCAGGAGACCCGGCACTGGCACGAGGACACGGGCGTGACGACGTCCGGTCGGCCGAAGTCGGACGCCGATGACTATCGCTACTTCCCCGAGCCCGACTTGGTGCCGGTGGCTCCCAGCGATGAGGATGTCGAGCGGTTGCGGGCCACGCTGCCCGAGCCCCCGGCGCAGCGGCGCAGGCGGCTTCAGGGCGATTGGGGCTACACGGACCTGGAGATGCGCGACGTCCTGAACGCCGGCGCGGTAGAGGTCATCGAGGAGACTGTGGCTGCCGGCGCCTCGCCTGCGGCTGCGCGCAAGTGGTGGACGGGCGACCTCGCGAGGCGCGCGAACCAGCAGAACGTTGCGGTCACCGATCTCGGCGTCACGCCGGCCCATATCGCCGAGCTCGACGCCCTCATCCGCGGTGGCCGCCTGAACGACTCGATGGCTCGGCAGGTGATGGAAGGTGTGCTGGCGGGGGAGGGCACCCCCACCGCGGTGGCCGACGCCAAGGGTCTACAGCTGGTGCAGGACGACGGCGCGTTGCAGGCGGCGGTCGATACGGTGATCGCCGCCAACGAGGACATTGCCGACAAGGTGCGGGACGGCAAGCTCAACGCGGCCGGCGCTTTGATCGGTCTGGTCATGAAGGAGATGCGCGGTCAGGCCGACGCCGCCAAAGCGCGTGAACTCATCCTGGCCCGGTTGACCTAGACGATGAGTGAACGCCTCACCGCCGCACCGCACAACGGCGCACGCAACCTCCGACTCCTCCCCGTGGACCTGCTGCGCGGCTTCCTGATCGGCTCGGCCGAACTGGTCCCCGGCGTCTCCGGTGGCACGGTCGCGCTCGTGACCGGGGTCTACGAGCAGCTCATCGACTCCGCATCCCATGTCGTCGGTGCGGCTCGCGTACTGGTGACCGGTCCGGAACGCCGGACCCGGATGATGCGCGAGCTGCATCGGACCGACTGGCGGCTGGTAGCTCCTGTCCTGATCGGCATGGCCCTGGCCGTTCTGAGCATCGCAGGCGTCATGAGCGCCTTCGTCACCGACCACCCCGAACACGCCCGCGGGCTCTTTTTCGGGCTGGTGGCGGCGAGTGTGATCGTGCCCATCCGGATGCTGCCGCCGGCGCGACGCTCCGTGCTGTATGACGTGGGTCTGGGGGCAGTCGCTGCCATCACGGCATTTCTGTTGGTGAGCCTGGCCGGGGGGACGAGCAGCGTCGATCCGCCCCTGTACGTCGTGTTCGTGGCGGCCGCGGTCGCGATCTGCGCCCTCGTGGTGCCGGGCGTGTCCGGGTCCTTCTTGTTGCTCGCGGTCGGGTTGTACACGGTCACGCTCGAGGCCGTCGACCAGCGAGACCTGGTCTACGTCGGCGTCTTCGCGGCCGGTGCCGCGTTCGGTCTGGCCTCCTTCGTGCAGCTCCTGTCCTATCTGTTGCGGGAGCACCGTCGAGTGACGCTGGTGGTGATGACCGGGTTGATGATCGGGTCGTTGCGCGCGCTGTGGCCATGGCAGAGCGAGGCTGCGGGCGGCAGCGGTGCAGACGGACCCGGGGCGTTGCTCGCTCCCCAGGCGCCAGTCGCGGGACCGGTGCTCTTGATGGTTCTCGGTGCCGTGATCGTGCTGATCCTGGTGTGGGTCGAAGCGCGGTCTGAACGCGACTGATCCCCTTCACCAGCTGCGTGCAGGCCTTGAACGCCTTTCGTGGCCAGGTGCCGCTCAGGGGACGGGGAGGACGAGCAGCTTGTCGTCGCCTTCGGCCGGTTCGCCTCGCGAGGTGTTGTTGGTCAAGACCCACAGGGTTTTGCTCGGGCCGTTCACCACGCTGCGCAGCCGACCGAACTCATCCTGGAACATCCGCTCGGGTTCACCCACGAGGCCTGTGTCATCGACGGGCACCTGCCACAACGACTGACCCCGGAGAGCAGCAACGTAGAGGGCGCCCCCCGGGCCGACGGCGAGGCCTGAGGGGGAAGCCTGTGAGGTCGGCCAGGTGAGCACCGGGTCGACGAACTCCGCGCGCTCGCACGGGCCCTCACACTCGGGCCACCCGTAGTTCTGACCAGGCTCGATCAGGTTGACTTCGTCCAGGTCGTTCTGGCCGAACTCGCTCGCCCACATCCGTCCGTCGTCGTCCCAGTCCAGACCCTGCACGTTGCGGTGACCCAGTGACCACACGGGCGAGCCGGGGTCAGGGTTTCCCGGTGCCGGCCGGCCATCGACCGTGATCCGCAGGATCTTGCCGCCGAGGGAGTCCGGATCTTGGGCGCTGGCGCCATCGGAGGCATCGCCGGTGGTGACGTACAGGAAATCGTCCGGGCCGAAAGCGATCCGCCCCCCGTTGTGGTTGCCTGCCTTGGGTATGCCGACCAGAATGTCTCGCACTGCAGGGTCCTCGTCTGGTTCGGCTCCGGTGGTGTCGACATCGACGACGCGGTTGTCTTGGGCCGTGGTCAGGTAGGCATAGAAGCGGCTCCCGTCGCCACCGTCGGGCAGGGCCAGTCCCAGAAGACCGCCCTCACCCCCGGGTTGAACGCCCGGCACCGTGGTCAGCAGCTCGGGCTCTCCGCCAGCCGGGACACGCCATACCGTGGCGGTGTCCCGTTCACCGACGATGGCGTCACCGTTCTCGAGCACGGCTAGCCCCCACGGCACGTCGAAGTCCTGCGCGACGACGGCTACCGCCTCCTGGGCGCTGGTGGTGGCTGGGGACGAGTCTTCTTTCGCCGTTAGTTCGCCACTGGAGCAGGCCGTCAGCAGGATCGCCGCGACCATGCCGACTCCGATGAGGCCACGCGTACCGCGGGAGGGATCGACGGCGCGGCGGGTGGCGGGGGTCATAGGTGAAGCATGGCATCACGTTCCCGGAGAGATCGCGACGCTCGGCCCGAGACTCAGCTCGGTCAACGTGGCCTGCGCGGTGCTCAGCAGCGGACCTGCGCCACTGCCGACCCGGATGCCGGTGCGAATCTGTCTCGAGGGACTGGGATCACCCTGAAGCGGAACGCGGACGATGTCGTATCCCCGCGGAAGGCGGGCGAGGCGAGGCACCAGGCATACGCCCAAGCCGGCATGGACGAGGGCCGCCCCGGTGTCCCACTCGACGGCTTCGTGCGCTTGCCGGGGGGTGAACCCAGCCGCCACACACGAGGTCAGGACCAGCTGGTGACTCGGGCGTCCAGGCCGATCCATGATCCACGGTTCCCGGGCGGTGTCGGCCAACGGCACCGAGTCAAGACCGGCGAAGCGGTGGTTCAGGGGGACCAACAGGTCCAGCGGGTCGGACAACAGCGGACGCTGCTCAAAACGCGGGTCATCCAGTTGGGGCAAGGCCGTGGTGGCGACGACGACGGCAAGATCCGCCGTGCCCGCCAGCAACAGTTCAAAGCACTCCTCGGGGTCGGCCTCGATGATTCGCACCGAGGTCCCCGGATGGGCGTTGCTGACGGCGGTCGCGACCCGTGGGAGCAGCGTGGAGGCAGCGGTAGAGAACCCGGCCAGGCGCAGGGAGCCCGGCCAGCGATCGGCAACCTGCAGCAGTTCGGCCTGAATGTGCTCCCAGCGCGCAGACAGCTCGTCGGCATGGCGCAACAGCAGTTCTCCGGCGGGGGTGAGCCGCACGGCTCGGCCGTGGCGCACGAGCACCTCGACGCCGAGCTCCGCCGATAACGACTTGAGCTGAGCCGACACCGCCGATGGCGTGTAGTGCAGCGTGCGTGCGGCGGCGGTCACAGTCCCGTGCCAGGCGACCAGCTGAAGACTCCGTAGCCGAGGATCCATCATGTAACAGGATTGCATAAAACCATCAAGAACTGTGAGATTTCTTTTGGAGGATTGGGGTTTCACACTGGACATGTGACCCTGGACGATCCACTGCTCCAACCCTTCGGCCTAGGCAGGCTGACGCTGCGCAACCGGGTCGTCAGCACCTCCCACGAGCCGGCCTACACGGTGGACGGGATGCCCAAGGATCGTTATCGGGCGTATCACCTCGAGAAGGCCAAAGGTGGTGTCGGACTGACCATGATCGGGGGCTCGGCGGTCATCGCCCCGGACAGCCCGCCGGCGTTCGGCAACATCCTGCTCTACAAGGACGAGGTCGTGCCGTGGCTGCGCCGACTGACGGACGAGGTGCACGAAGAGGGTGCGGCCGTGATGTGTCAGGTCACCCACCTGGGACGGCGCAGCAGCAACTTCACCCACGACTGGCTGCCCCTGGTCTATCCCTCGCATCTGCGTGAGCCCGCCCACCGCTCGTTCCCCAAGAAGGCCGAGTCCTGGGACATCGATCGCATCGTGCGGCAGTACGCCGAGGCGGCACAGCGGTGTCAGGCCGGTGGCCTGGACGGGATCGAGCTGCAGTCCTACGGTCACCTGCTCGACGGCTTCTTGTCACCGGCGACCAACGACCGGGACGACCACTACGGCGGAGACCTGCAGGCCCGGATGACCTTTCCGTTGCGGGTCATCGAGGCCGTCCGGGCCGCCGTCGGCACGGACTTCATCGTGGGCATCCGGATGAGCATGAACGAGAAGACCAACCCCTGTCTGGGCCAGGACGATGCCCTCTTAGCGTTGAAGAACTACACCGAGGCAGGCCTGGACTTCCTGTCGGTGATCCGCGGCACGATCGATCGAGACGCGACGCTGGCCGAGGTCATCCCGTCGATGGGCACCCCGTCGGCCCCGCAGTTGCAGTTCGCCGGCGAGATCAAGCGGGCGATCGGCATACCCGTGATGCACGCCGCCCGGATCTCCGACGTGGCCACCGCACGGTATGCGGTCCGCGAGGGCCTGGTGGATCTGGTCGGGCTGACCCGGGCACAGATGGCCGACCCACACCTGGTGGCCAAGGTGGCCCGCGGCGAGGAGGACCGGATCCGTCCCTGTGTCGGCGCCAACTATTGCCTCGACGCGATCTATGAGTCCGGGGACGCCAAGTGCATCCACAACCCGGCGACCGGACGGGAGCAGTCGCTGCCACACCTGGTCGCCAAGGCCGCCGGGAACGCCAAGCGCGTCGTCGTGATCGGTGCTGGTCCGGCGGGCCTCGAGGCGGGTCGTGTGCTCGGCGAACGCGGCCATGCGGTCACCGTGTTGGAAGCCAGCGACGCCCCGGGCGGTCAGGTGCTCCTGGCGGCGGCGGCGCCCCGTCGCGCGGACCTGATCGGGATCATCGACTGGCGGGTCTCCGAGCTCGCGGTGCTCGGCGTGCAGCTGAAACTCGGCGTGTATGCCGATGCGCAGAGTGTGCGCGACCTCAACCCCGACGTTGTTGTCGTCGCCACCGGGGGTATGCCGAACACCACCTTCTTGGACCACGGCAGCGAGCTCGTCCGGGACACGTGGGACGTGATGGAGGGCAGCGTCCGGGCACGCGGCGACGTCTTGATCTACGACGACAACGGGAACGAGAGCGCCATGGGAGCGGCCGAGATGCTCGCTCCGCTGGCCACCAAACTCGAGTTCGTCACCCCCGAGCGCACGCTGGCCGTTGCCGTCGGCGGGATGAACAGCCCGGCATACCTGACTGCCTTCGCTGAGCATGGGGTCACCACCACGCTCGCGACGAGGCTCGTCGGGGTCACCAAGGGACCAGGCAAGCGGCTGGTCGCCCGGTTGGGCAGTGACTACACCCCGCGGACCTGGGAGCGCGAGGTCGACACTGTGGTCGTCGAGCACGGCACGCTGCCCAACGACGAGCTCTATCTCGACCTCCTCGCAGGCTCGGTCAACCTCGGTGAGGTCGACCAGGGCGCCCTGCTCGAAGGGCGCGCTCAAGAGGTGGCGACCAACCCCGAGGGCACCTACCAGCTGTTTCGCGTCGGCGATGCCGTGAGCAGCCGCAATATCCACGCCGCCATCTACGACGCGCTGCGTCTGTGTATGGCGATCTGAAAGGGAGTGACATGACGGTCGACAGCACCGCAACCACCAAGACCGTGGCCGACACCACTGCGGCGAGCGGCGTGCCGAGCAGCATCGCCGAGCACGTGCGCTCCCGCCAGTCCGGCTTTCCGCTGCCGGCCGAGTTCTACACCAGCGCCGAGGTCTTCAATCTCGACGTGAAGACCATCTTCGGCGCCTACTGGTTCTTTGCCGCCGTTGAGGCACAGATCCCCGAAGCGGGGGATTACGTCACGATCGAGGTCGGTCCCTACTCGGTGATCGTGCTGCGTGATGACGACGAAGAGGTGCGTGCCTTTCACAACGTGTGTCGCCACCGCGGCGCGCGCATCCTGAACGACGAGCAGGGTTCGGTCGGCAACATTGTCTGCGGCTACCACTACTGGACGTACGGAACCGATGGCCGATTGCTGCACGCACCCGGCCAGGCCCCGGACTTCAACCCGTCCTGCTTCGCGCTGAAATCGGTCCACGTGCGCGTCGTCGGCGGTCTGATCTACCTGTGCCTGGCTCAGAGGCCCCCCGCTGACTTCGACGCGACGATGACCCGGGTGGCCCCCTACCTCGAGCCGCACAACCTAGCCCAGGCCAAGGTGGCCGCCCAGGTCGACATCATCGAGGACGCCAACTGGAAACTCGTGATGGAGAACAACCGCGAGTGCTACCACTGCGAGGGCCACCCCGAGCTGTCCAGCACCTTCTTCCTGACCTACGGCCTCACCGACGACGAGGTCACCCCCAAACTGCGCCCCCACCATGATCGCTACCTGCTGGCCCAGAGCGAGCTGGAGATGATCTGCGATAAGGCGGGCCTGCCGCACGAGCTAATCATGGATCTGGAGGAGCCGGCGACCGGCCTGCGGATCATGCGCGAAGCCCTGGACGGCGCGGGGGAGTCCTTCAGTATGGACGGCACCGTGCTCTGCGAGAAGCCGCTCGGCGACTTCCCCAGCACCCGACTCGGCCGGTGCACGCTGCACATGCAGCCGAATATGTGGGCACACCTGATGGCCGATCACGCCGTCCTGTTCACGGCCCTGCCGATCAGCCCCATCAAGACACTGGTGCGCACGATGTGGCTGGTCCACGGCGATGCCGTCGAGGGCACGGACTACGACGTCGCCACGCTCACGCACGTATGGCGCGAGACCAACGACCAGGACAGCGTCTTCACCGCTCGTGCCCAGCTCGGTGTATCCAGCCCGGCCTACGAAGCGGGCCCCTACATGCCGAGCGAGTCCCAAGTTGACAACTTCATCGGTTGGTACGTCCGCCGACTCGCCGAGGAGATCGGATCATGACCGCCATCAGTACCCACGCAAGCCGCACACACGAGCACGGCTCGCGCAGAGGGACCGAGGATCTGCGGTCCCAGGACCTGGTGGCGCAGCCTCTGCTGACGGTATTGCCCGGTGCCGACGCCGAGTTCGAGATGATCCTGCGCTGCAAGGCCGTCGTGCCCATCACCCACGATGTGTCCACGTTCGTGCTGGAGCCGACAACGCCGCGCTCCTTCGCCTTCGCTCCCGGCCAGTATGTCGTGGTCTCGGTGACGATCGACGGCCGACGCCAGCAACGCTGCTACACCTTGTCCTCTCCGCCCACCCGGCCTCATCTGCTGACCATCACGGTCAAGCGCACCCCGGACGGTGTGGTGTCCAACTGGCTGCACGACACGCTGCAACGCGGGGGCCGACTGGAGGTCAGCGGCCCGTTCGGAGATTTCACGCTGGCCCATCATCCCGCGAGCAAGTATCTGTTCCTGTCAGCAGGCAGTGGCATCACCCCGGTCATGTCGATGACCCGGACGTTGGCCGACTTGTCGGGGCAGGCCGACGTGGCGTTCGTGCACAGCGCCCGGACCCCGGCTGACATCATCTTTCGGCATGAACTGGCCGCGTTGCCGGCCTCGGGTCTCAACCTGGCGGTGACCTCGATCTGCGAGTCGGACAGCCTGGGGGAGGTGTGGACGGGTCCGCGTGGGCGACTCAGTGCGGGTCTGCTCGGCGCCGTCGTGCCGGACGTCACCGAGCGTGAGGTTTTCCTGTGCGGTCCCGGGCCCTACATGACGGCGGCGCACAACGTGCTGATGGAGCTGGGGGTGCCGCCGGAGCAGGTGCATCAGGAGAGTTTCGTCATCGAACCGGTGCCGCAGCCGCTCACGGTGGTGCCCGATGCGCCAGCCCCGCCCGAGACCGGCGGAGCACGCATCTTCTTCGCCAAGAGCGGCACAGAGGTTCAGGTCGAACCGGGCATGACCGTCCTCGACGCAGCCGTCGCCGCTGGCATATCCATCCGCTCGGCGTGTGGCCAGGGACTGTGCGGCACGTGCAAGAGCGACCTGGTTGAGGGTGCCGTGGACATGCAGCATGCCGGTGGCATCCGACCCCGTGAGATCGCCGCAGGCAAGTTCCTGCCGTGTTGCTCGGTTCCTCAGGGCAACCTCGTGGTCGACGCATAACATCGTCTGCCATGACGCAGACGCGACTGGTGCTGATCCGGCACGCCAAGACAGAGCAGCAGGGACCGCCCACGCAGGGTGATCACGGACGCGGCTTGCTGCCGCGCGGACGGGCGGACGCACGCGCGGCGGGGCGCTGGCTCGTGCAACGTGGCCTGATTCCGGATCTGGTGGTGTGCTCGACGGCGGTCCGGGCGGTTCAGACCTGGCAGGCCATGGTGGAGGGCGGTGAAGACCTGGGCCCCGTCGAGGTCTGGTGGGAGCGCCGGGTGTACGACGCCTCCCCGGGCGAGCTGCTCGAGACCCTGGGCGAGGTGCCCGACGCCGCCCGGACCGTAGCAATCGTGGGCCACGCCCCCGGCATACCTGACCTCGTGGCCGAACTGGCTGATCCTGAGCGTTCCGAGGCCCACGCGGTTGAGCAGTTCAACCACGGCTACCCGACCATGACGGTGGCGGTGCTGAGGAGCGATCTGGGGCTGGAGGAGTCGCAGGTCAGTCACTGGGAACTCTGCGATGTGCAGACCGCACGCGCCGAGGACTGACGTCGAGCGGATCGCCTCGGGACGATCGCCGGCGGCCGGGAGATAGTGCCAGTTGCCCTTGCGTCAAGCGATACCGTGAAGACCTTCGCCGGTGCCGCAACAAAGGAGCACACAGCCGTGCAGACCACGACCGCATTCTCCGTTCACCCACGCTCGGATAGGGCCACGCCCGAGCAGATCGCCGAGGTGCTCGCCGCCCCAAAGTTCGGCGCGGTCTTCACCGACCACATGGCCCGGATCGACTGGGACGCCGAGTCCGGGTGGCATGGGGGCAGCATCAGCGCCTACGGACCGATCGAGCTGGACCCGGCG
>JBASAZ010000152.1:0-28178 GCA_049650845.1 Ornithinimicrobium sp. | reverse complement strand
CCGTTCATCCCGATCGCCACCAGTGCGTCGCGCTCGTCGGTCAGCACCGACAACGGAGTGCCGGCCGTGAAGTCATCGGCGCTCGTGGACTTCACCGCGTCAGCACCCGATTGGACGCCGGCTTCGTTCAGGAGGTCTCTCATCGGCACGCCGAGCCACGTGGCGTTCCCGACATAGTCGCCCCCGACAGGATTCGAGACACACGTCAACGTGATGCGCTTTTCGATCAGATTCCTGTCCATCAGATCCTGAAAGCTGAGGTCCAACGGATTATCGACCATTCCGTGAATACGAAGCCGATAGCCTTCCAGCGGCACGTCGGGAACTCGCAGTGCGGTATCGACGCGATAGAAATCGGCGTTGTCCGTGACGTAAGGCGTTAATCCGTTGATGTCTTCGAAGGTCACTCCGGCAGGAACGGGAGGCGCCGACTGACTCGGGCTGGGCAGGCTCAGCGACTGTCGTGAGCCCAGCGCCGCCGCACCACCGAACACTCGCGACAGGACTCCGCCGGCTGCGCCGGTCGCCGCCACTGCGGACGCGGCAACCACGAAGGCGCGGCGGTCGAAGGCGAACGACTGCATGGCCGATGAACCGGCGGTCTCGGCCGGTGGGTGCTGGCGAGCGCGAAGCCCCCGAAGCATCCAGGCCAACCCGCCAATCCCCACCACCGCCATGGCGAGCAGGGGAAGGAGCCGCAGGAAGACGCCCGCACTGGCCGCTCGATCGGTCACCATCGCGAGGCCGGCAATCGCCACCAACACGCTGAAGCCCACCAGCGCCGGCCTAGGACGCCTCACCCCCAACCACCCCATGGCCAAGGCCAACAACCCCACGACGGCCAGAACGGAACCGATGAGGACTGCCTTGTCGGCGGTGCCGAAGGTTTCGATCGCGAACTCTTTGGCGGGGCGGGGGGCCCAGTCGACGGCTCGGTTGCCCACCGCAACAATTGGCCCGGTCACCCCGCTGAGCACCGCTGCGACCGCTTCACCGGCCAGCACCCCGGCAGTCCCAGCGATTCCTCCGCTGAGAATGCCCAGTGCTCCTAGGCGGCGTCTCGTCTGCTTGCTCATGTCGGTTATTCGGAGCCCATCATCCGGCGGATTGGTCATGCTGGTTCCTTGCTGGTGACGTGGGTCACGCGACATTCGTCGAGGAAAGGGGCAGGATTCGCATTAGCGGCGTGCGTAAGAGGGAGAATAAATGAATACTAACGGACGCAGGCTCTTTATGGCGCATCGTGTCGGCTCGTCATCACTTAGTGATAAAGCAATCGGCCCTCGCACCGCAGTGCGAGGGCCGATCTTCGGTGGAGCTGAGGGGACTCGAACCCCTGACCCCCTCCATGCCATGGAGGTGCGCTACCAGCTGCGCCACAGCCCCGTAGGGAACGGCAAATATTACCCATACAGACCCTAGGCCGGCCAAATCGGTGCCCGATCAGGGCGTTGCGACCGGGCGCGAGCCGCCGGATTGGCGCAGTGGGGAGGCCCCCGCATTCCACGCCACGAGCCGCCACCCGGTGCGGTGCTCGGCCAGCTCGGCCCAGTGACAGTTGAGCAGACCGGCCACGGACAACCAGGCCTGGCGATGGGACCAGTCCAACACCGAGTTCACCAGCGTGCGGGCGGCCACGCCGTGGGTGACGAGAACCGCGGTGTGACCGTCGGCCAAGCCTGAGGCGACATCGACGAAGACCGCGTGCGTGCGCACCCCGACCTCATGGAGATTCTCACCGTGCTCACCACGTCTGGCGTCATAGCCCTGCTCGATAGCCGTCGTCTCCACCGGATAGCGGGCGACGACCTCCTCGTGCTTGAGACCGGACCAGGAGCCGACATCGATCTCGCGTAGTCGCGAGTCATGCTGCACCGTCAGGTCCGTCGCCTGGGCCAACACCCGCGCAGTGTGTGCGGCCCGGAGCAGGTCACTGGACACGATGCGCTCCACCGGGAGCATGCTGAGGATCTCCGCGGCTGCAGCGGCTTGCTGCACCCCCACGTCCGACAGATCCGTGTCGAGGTGCCCTTGATAGATCCCCCCGACGTTGTGGGCCGTCTGACCGTGCCGCAACACAATGACCCGCCTGGGGCGGCTCATGCGGAGGTGATGGCCACGCTTGGGCAGTCCTTCCACAAGCGCTCCAAGTCGTAGAACGCACGGTCTTCCGCGTGCATGACGTGCACGATGATGTCGCCGAAGTCCAGCAGGACCCACCGAGCTTCGCGGACGCCCTCGCGCCGCAGTGCCTTGGCGCCTAGCTGCAGGAGCCGCTCCATCACCGCATCGACGATGGCCGAGACCTGGCGTTCGTTCGGCGCTGAGGCGATGACGAATACGTCCGTCAGGGCCAACTGCCCGGTGACGTCCAACGCCACCACGTCCTCGGCCAACTTGTCTTCGGCGGCCGCGCCGGCGGCCAGCGCCAACTCGGTTGCGCGTGTACTGGCTGCCACTCAGGGCTCCTTGCGGTAGAGGTGGTACTTATTGATGTGTTGTACGACACCGTCCGGCACGAGGTACCACACGGGTTTGCCGTGAGCAGTGCGCTCGCGGCAGTCGGTCGATGAAATGGCCATGGCGGGCACTTCGAACAGAGTGACTCGGTCCTTGGGCAAACCACGATCGCTGAGCTCGTGGCCTGGCCGGGTGACGCCGATGAAGTGAGCGAGGTCCCATAGGTCTTCGACGCCTTTCCACGACACGATCTGAGCCAGGGCATCCGCGCCGGTGATGAAGAACAGCTCGGCGCCGGGATAGCTCAGCCGCAGGTCGCGCAACGTGTCGGCGGTGTACGTCGGGCCATCGCGATCAATATCCACTCGGCTCACGGTGAAGCGCGGATTCGACGCCGTAGCGATCACCGTCATGAGGTAGCGATGTTCGGCCGGGCTGACCGTGTCCGCGTCCTTGCGGTAGGGCTGACCGGTCGGCACGAAGACCACTTCGTCCAGTTCGAGCAACGAAGCGACCTCACTCGCCGCGACAAGGTGTCCGTGGTGGACGGGATCGAAGGTCCCACCCATCACTCCCAGGCGCATCAGTGCTGGCTCGCCTGACCTTTGATCGGACCGGGCCCGCCGTCCGCCGAATGCTGACCCTGAGCGGTGCCGTCATCGTCGCCGTCATGGTCGACGTGCGGGTCCAACGCCAGCGTATTGCGGAAGCCCCACAACAGCGCGAGCAGGCCGGCAAAGACGAGGGCAGCGATCACGCCGAACCAGATGGGCTCGAACCACAGCTCGTTGACGGAGTGCTCACCCTCGGCGGCGGAGACAAAGAACGCTGACATCATCGGACCAGACTACCGGGCCACGCCGCATACAGTGGTGTCTATGTCCGTGCAGTTGTCCGTCATCGTCCCGATGTACAACGAGGCGGACGTGTTGCCCCTGCTCGTGCAACGCCTTCGGCCGGTGTTGGACCAGATGGTCACGGACGGGGCCCTGAAGACCCACAGCTCGTACGAAGTGCTTGCCGTGGACGACGGTTCTCGCGATCAGACCCCCGTGTTGTTGCAACGGTTCCGACGCGAGTGGCCGCAACTGCGGATCGTGCGCCTGCGCGCCAACGCCGGGCACCAGGCGGCCATCTCAGCGGGGTTGACCACGGTGCGCGGGGACTGGGTGATCACGCTCGACGCCGACCTCCAGGACCCTCCGGAAACCATCCCCGCCATGATGCAGCAGGCCCGCAGCCAGGGCGTCGACGTGGTCTATGGCGTGCGCACCGATCGGTCCTCGGACTCGATGTTCAAACGGTCCTCGGCCCGGGCCTTTTACGCCGGAATGCGCGCAGCCGGAGCCACCGACGCGCCGGACAACGCCGGCGACTTCCGGCTGATGTCACGGCCCACCGTGGACGCGGTCAACGCCCTGCCGGAAGCCCACCGCGTGCTGCGCTTGGTTGTCCCCTCGCTCGGCTTCCCGTCCAGCACCGTGGGATATACCCGAGCCGCGCGAGCAGCCGGTGCCTCGAAGTACCCGCTACCCACCATGGTGCGGATGTCGGTCGACGCCTTCACCGGATTCTCGTTGGCGCCGTTGCGGATGGCCACCTGGTTCGGGTTGGGCGGTTTCGCCGCGTCGCTTCTGCTCCTGGCCTATGCCATCGGAGCCAAAGTGCTCGATATCACCGTGGCGGGATGGACCTCAACGGTGGTGATCGTCGCCGCGGTCGGCGCGGTGCAGCTGCTGTGCCTGGGAGTCCTCGGAGAGTACGTCGGACGCATCTACTCCACGCTGCAACGACGGCCTACCTACTACATCGCCTACGATTCGGCCGTCGCCGCGGACCTCCAACCAGATCGCATCGAGTCCGAACGACACGAGCAGGAGCGCTAGCGCGCCCACGCCGAGCAGGGTCGGCACCCATCCGGGCAGCCCCGGGGCCGTGGTCGCGACCAGCGCCACCGCGCTCAGCGCCGCAATCACCCGGCGTGACCGCCGAGGGGGAAGCGGCCCCCGCCGGGTGGGTCCGGTATTCCAGCGGAGCACGTCGGTGAACCCGAAGAGGTATCGCAATGCGCCCGCCAGCAGCACCCACGGGCCGACCTGGTGGGCAGCGATCACCGACAGCGCCAACATCATGACCGCATCGGTCTCGGCGTCCACCACCGCACCTGCGGTGCTCACGCTGTCGGTCCGGCGGGCCACGGCGCCGTCGACGCCGTCCAGGAGCAGCGCCACGGCCGCGATCGACAGAAGCCACCATGACGTCGACGGCATCGATCCGAGGACGATCAACACCGCCCACCCGGCCACCACCGACACCAACCCCGCACGCACACCGGTGACCGCATCGACCGGCCCAAGACTCCGGGCGTGGCCGCCGCGGTGCAGGACGAGCAGGGACAGCGGCAGGCCGACTACGGCCGGCAGCAACGACAGCAGCTCACGCGTGCTGTGGTGGTTCTGTGGCGCCAGGCCCAGCACCATCACAGACCCCACGGCCGCCGCACCGACGAACGACCCGGCGTATACGGTGAAGGGCCGAGGCGTGCTGGCGGCGGACATAACCGGACTCTACGGCGACCAGGCAGGCGGACCTATAGGAGGCGAGACGACGGATGTGCACAGCGCCCATACCGGCCAGCACGGATCTGCGGGCCACGTCGTTCTGGAGCTCAGGCACTGGCACGGGCCGTTTGCGGACGCTCCCGCTGCGTCGGCCGGGACCCGGTGAGGTGCTCATCCAGGCCCTGCACTCCGGCATCAGCAGGGGCTCGGAATCGTTGGTGTATGCCGGCCGGGTGCCCCCGGCGGTGGCGCAGTCGATGCGCGCACCCTTCCAGGAGGGGGAGTTCGCAGGACCCGTGAAGTATGGGTACCTCTCGGTCGGCATCGTCGTCGAGCTGGGCTCCGACACGTCCGAATCGACCCTGCGGGTGGGGCAGCGGGTGTTCACCCATTTCCCCCATCAGGACTACTACGTCGTCCCGCTCGAGGCGGCCTACGGCATACCCGACGGCGTCCCTTCGTCGCGTGCGGTCCTCGGTGGGGTGGTCGAGACCGCCATCAACGTGGCTTGGGACGCGGCGCCCAAGTGGGGTGATCGCATCGCCATTATTGGCTGTGGACTGATCGGAGCGAGCCTGTGCACCCTCCTGCGCACCTTCCCGCTGGACCGCTTGGTCGTGGTGGATCCCGACCCGCGGTCGGCTCCGTTGGCCCGGGACCTGGGCATCGAGTGGCGCACCCCGGAGGGCCTGACCGGGGACTTCGACACCGTCTTGCACTGCTCGGGGACGCAGGAAGGGCTGGCGTTGGGACTGTCCCTGCTGACCTTCGAAGGGGAGTTGATCGAGGTGTCCTGGTTCGGGCAGCACTGTCCGCAGGTGCCTCTGGGTGCTGACTTCCACGTCAAGCGCCTCACGATCCGAGCCAGTCAGGTCTCCGCAGTGGCTACCTGCACGCGCCATCGCCGATCGCGTCAGGACCGGATGAGGCTGGCCCTGCAGGAACTGCACGATCCCTTCTATGACTCGCTGCTCACCGGGAGGACCGCGCTGGTCGACCTGCCGCAGACAATGGACTCCATCGCCTGTGGCCGCCTGCCCGGGTGGTGCCACATCGTGGACTACCCG
Source organism: Ornithinimicrobium sp. (assembly GCA_049650845.1). GTDB lineage: Bacteria > Actinomycetota > Actinomycetes > Actinomycetales > Dermatophilaceae > Ornithinicoccus. The sequence continues at coordinate 22,090 of JBASAZ010000152.1, read as the reverse complement.
CCGTGCACGGCCGGCGTCGAGGAGGCGTCGTGTTCACCGTGAGCGTGCGCAACCACATGATGATCGCGCACAGCCTGCCCGACCCGTACTTCGGACCCGCGCAGGCTCTGCACGGGGCAACGTACGTCGTGGACGTGGCCCTGCGCTCGCGCACGCTGAACGAGCACGGCGTGGTCATGGATATCGGTGCGGCCGGCGCGGCACTGCAGGAGATCGTGACCGACCTCACCTATCGCAACCTCGATGAACACCCGGCCTTCGCCACCACGCTCAGCACCACCGAAGTGCTGGCGCGGCACGTGGCGCAGGCCATGGCCGCCGCGATCACCACGGGTGAGGAGCCGCTGAGCAGCACCGTCGAAGAGATCGACGTGCGACTTCGGGAACACCCGGACGCGTGGGCCGGCTACACCCTGACCGTGCCGCGCCGTGCGGACCAGTGACCCAGCGGGCCGGGTGCTCAGCCCCGGTGACATGCCAGGGCCGAGTGGAGGCTCGATCTACAACGAGCGGATAGCCCACCAGTGGGGCACCACGGTCCAGTACCTGCCCGGTCAATGGCCCTTTCCGCAGGACTGCGACCTGGCTCATCTGGCCCAGACGTTGGCGCGGGATCCTCGCGACCGGCTCGGACCCGTCCTGCTCGACGGGCTGATCGGAGGTGCCGCACCGGCCCAGATCCGTGCGGCGCGGGCTGCCGGGGTGCGAGTCGTCATCCTCGTGCATCTGCCATTGCCCGCCGAGTCCGGGCACAGCGCCGCCCAGCAGCGGGATCTGGCCGCGCAGGAGGGCGCTGCACTCCACGAGGCGAGCGCGGTGGCGTGCACGTCGCAGTGGGCGGCCCACGACCTGCAGGAGCGCTACGGGCTCACGCGGATCGTCGTGGCGCAACCGGGCACGGATCGACAACCCTTCGCGGTGGGCAGCCGGCCTGCCCAGTTGATCACCCCGGCCAGCTACACGCCGCGCAAGAACCATCGCCTGTTGATTGAGGCGCTGGCTTCCCCGGCGCTGGCCGGTCGCGAGTGGCAGGCCCGTTGGCTGGGCACCGACCCCACGGGCACATCCCGCGATGACGTCGCAACCGCCGTGACGACGGCGGGTCTGAGCGACCGCGTCCGGGTCAGCTCGGCCTGCACGGGCACAGCCTTGGATCGGGCGTGGTCGGCCAGCGACCTGCTCCTGCTGCCGTCGCTGACCGAGACCTACGCCATGGTGGTCGCCGAGGCGTTGGCTCGCGGGATCCCGGCGGTGGTGGGCGCGGGAACGGCCGCCGAGCACACGCTGCGTGGCCCCGCACAGGGTCGCCCACTCCGTGCGGGCGGCGGCGCAGACCCGGCGGGTATGCCGGGAGCGGCCTTGGCCACCGACGATCCGCAGGTGTGGGCTGAGACGATCACCCGGTGGTTGACCTCGCCCAGACTGCGTCACCGCTGGCGACTGGCCGCCCTGGAACGGCGCGAGCAGCTGCCCACCTGGGACGAACCGGCGGATACTTTGGCGACGCTGATGGGCGAGTCGTGAGCTCGCGACCGATCGAAGAAAGTTGGCTGTCGCTGCGCTATCGCGCCGACGAGCGGGCACGCGAGCACAGTCTGGCCCTCGTGCACCACCTCGCGACTCACCTGGTGACCGCTCCCCCGGCCCAACGCACCCGTGGCCGGTCCCGATCGAGCGCTGCGCAGTCCGGACCGTCCATCTCGGTCGTCGATGTCGGGGCCGGCACAGGGGCGAACCAGCGCTGGCTCGGGCCGCGCCTGGACGACGCGCTCGGGCAGGTCAGCAGCCAGGACTGGCACCTCCTGGACCACGATGCCGCCCTGCTGCGAGCGGTGGAGGACCTCACCCCTTCATGGCTGCACAGCAGCACCCGGCATACCGGCAGCGTGGCCACCGTGGGCGAGCTGGTCAGGACCACTGGCAGTCCCCGGCTGGTGACCTGCTCGGCACTGCTCGACCTGCTGACCCCCAGCCAGATCGAGGACCTCGTGGCCTCGACCGTGGCCCACGCCGACGCCGCGCTCTGGTCGCTCTCGGTGACAGGGGAGGTCGCCTTCGCCCCGGCATACCCCGAGGACGCCCTGCTTGTCGACCGATTCAACGCTGACCAACAGCGAGCCGAGTCCACACCCACCGGAACGCACACCCTGGCCGGCCCGGTGGGGTGGCAGCACGCCGTGGGGGCCTTCGAACGCCGAGGATGGCGCGTGCAGACCGCAGCCACCCCGTGGGTGCTCGGGGCGGGCGACGAACCGCTGACCCGCCGACTGCTGACCGAACGAGCCGGCGCGGCTCGACTGGTGAGCGAGGATCCGGACGACGAACGGGTGATCGGCCGGTGGCTGGACCGACGTCTGCAGGACGCCGAGCGCGGCCGGCTCGAGATCCGGATCGATCACACGGACGTGCTGGCGCTGCCGGTGAAGTCGATCTCCGAGCAGACGTCATCGCCCAGCTGATAGCGCCGAACCGTCGGTCGCAGCGCGTGTGCCAGTGAGTCCTGACCGGTGAACCGGATGCCCGGCACCCCGTTGCCGATGAGCAGCGGGGCGGACGTGAGATAGAGGCGATCCAGCACTCCCGCGTCCAAGAACCGCGACACGGTCACTCCGCCACCTTCGACCAACACTCGGCCCAGTCCGCGTTCCCGCAGCATCTGCAGCACGCTGACCGGATCGAAGCGGCCGTCCTGTCCGACCGGCAGTTCGAGAACCTCGACGCCCTGAGACGGCTCTACCGCCCCCACGCCCTGCGCCCGCACCCACACCGTCGGGGCCGCCGCATCGTTGAGCACCTGGGAAGCCAGCGGCACCCGTCCCCGGGGGTCGAGGATCACCCGGGTCGGGTTGCGGCCGGGCACCGTGCGCACCGTCAGCTGCGGATCGTCGCTCAGGACCGTGGAGGCGCCCACCACGACGGCGTCAACCAAGGCGCGCAGCCGGTGCAGGTGCTCGCGATCCTGCGCCCCGGAGACGAATCGAGCCTCGCCGATCCGCGAGGCAATGAACCCGTCCAGGCTCTGGGCCAGCTGTGCGATCACCGTATGCGGTCCGGCTCCTGCCAGCGGACCGTAGCGGTCGAGGAGGACTCGGTCGCTCGAGGAAACGGCTTGGGCGGGGACCTGCCCAGAGAGCAGCTGATCCCACAACCCGGCGTCCGCGGGGTCATCGTGCTGCATACGCAAGCGTTTGGTAGCCAGATAGGTCGCGTTCTCCGTGCGCTCGGCGACGATCAGACTGCGGCGGTCGAGCACCGCGATGCCGAAGGCTTCGATGGCTCGTTGCTTGGCCGGATTGGACGACAACAGCACGATCGAGTGCAGACCCAGATCCAGCAGGATGCCGGCGGCCGCGGCGTAGTCCCGGGCGTCGGCCGGGTGTCCGAGCATGGTGTTGGCGTCCACGGTGTCCAGCCCCCCGTCCTGGAGGGCGTAGGCGCGCAGCTTCTCGACCAACCCGATGCCTCGGCCCTCGTGGCCGCGCAGATAGATCACCGCCCCGCTTCCGGCCTCAGCGACCAGGGACAGCGCCAGGTCCAACTGCTCACCGCAGTCGCAGCGCCGCGAGCCGAGGGCGTCCCCGGTGAGGCATTCGGAGTGCAACCGCACCACCGGCGCGACACCATCTGCATCGTCGAAGGAGCTGCCACAGACCAGAGCCAGGTGCTCGTTGCCGATGGTGTCCCGATAACCGAGCAACCTGAAGGTGCCGTGCGTTGTCGGCAACACCGTCTCGACCACCCGGTCCACCATGGGGGACGACGTCATCGCGTGACCATGAGCTGTGACCGGATGTACTTCACAAGGAGCATCCGATAACCCTATGCGGCGCCTGCCCCACCGCTGTGGTGGGTCAGCGGACGTGGCCCTCTCCCTCCACCACCCACTTGGTACTGGTCAACTCGGGAAGGGCCATCGGTCCGCGGGCGTGCAGCTTCTGCGTCGAGATGCCGATCTCGGCCCCGAACCCGAACTCACCCCCGTCGGTGAATCGGGTCGAGGCGTTCACCAGCACCGCAGCGGCGTCGATCTCGGCGATCCACCGTTTACTGGCCGCCCGGTCCTGCGTGACGATCGCTTCGGAATGGGCCGAGGAATGCTCCTGCACGTGCCGCAGCGCCGCATCGATGTCCGACACCACCCGGGCGCTGATGTCCAGCGACAAGAACTCGGTGTCGTCGTCGGCGTCGGTGATCGGTTGGTATGCCGTGTCGGCCGCTCGCGCGTATCGCCCCATCGCCTCGTCCCCGTGAACCGTGACCCCAGCGGCCGCGAACCCCTTCATCAGCTCAGGCAGCACCGCGTCGGCGACGTCGGCGTGCACCAGCAGTGACTCTGCCGCGTTGCACACCGACGTGCGATGCGTCTTGGCGTTCAGCACAATCGCGACGGCCATCTCGACGTCGGCGCCCGCATCGACATACACGTGGCAGTTGCCGATCCCCGTCTCGATGACGGGCACCGTGGACTCGGCCACGACCGTGTTGATCAAGTCGGCTCCCCCGCGAGGGATGACCAGGTCGACCAGGCCCCTCGCGGTCATCAGCGCACGCCCGCTGTCGCGGCCACCCCCACTGAGCAGGTTCACCGCGTCGGCCGGCAGTCCTAGACCGGCCAGCGCCTCTCGCATGACCGCCACGCTGGCGCTGTTGGTGCTGGCGGCCGCGGAGCCGCCCCGCAGAATGACTGCGTTGCCGGATTTCAGACCTAACCCAGCGGCGTCGATCGTGACGTTGGGACGCGCCTCATAGATCATGCCGACGACCCCCATCGGGACGCGGACCTGACGGATCTGCAGGCCGTTGGCCAGTCGGGAGCCGCGGACAATCTCCCCGACCGGGTCGGGCAAGGCCGCCACTGCTCGCAACCCGTCCGCGCTGTCCCTGACCCGTTCCGGGCCGAAGGCGAGGCGGTCCAGCAAGTTTTGCGGCATCCCACCGACGCGGCCGCGATCGCAGTCCTCACCGTTGGCAGCGGCTATTCGTTCAGCCTGCGCGTCCAGCGCATCGGCCATGGCCAACAACGCCTCGTCCTTCTGCGCGCGGGTCAACAGGGCCAGCTGACGCGCGGCGCTGCGGGCGCTGCGGGCCACCCGATGCACGCTGTCGATGACCGACGTATCAATGGCGGTGTGCTGCAGGGTCATTGCTCTCCTTGTTCTCGGCGGCTCATAGGACCACAAGGTCGTCGCGGCGCACGACCGTCTGCGCGGTCGTCCCCGACCCGCGAGGTCGGGCGTGATCGGTGGCATCGGTGTTCAGTCGTCGCCCGACCAGCGGGGCAAGATCAGCCGAGGAGTAGTTCACGAGGCCGCGGGCCACCACCCGGCCCGCTGGATCGCAGATGTCGACCGTGTCACCCACCGAGAAATGACCCTCGATCTGGGTCACCCCGACCGGCAGCAGCGAGGTCTGACGTTGCACGACCGCGTCGACGGCACCAGGGTCCAACACCAGGCGTCCGTGGGCATTCGTCGCGTGCGCCAACCAGCGACGGCGCGCGGACTTCTTCGGTCCGGTAGGGGCGAAATACGTGCCGACATCGTCTCCGGCCAACGCTCGCCCGGCCTGCTCCGTGCTGGTCAACAACACGGTGATGCCCTCCTGGGTCGCCATCGCCGCCGCCGCCACCTTGGACGTCATCCCTCCGGTGCCGACGCTGGAGGTCATGCTGGAGATGTCGACCTCGGCGATCTGATCGGGCGTCGAGACCAGCGGGATCCGCCGGGCGGCGGGGTCCCGTGGGTGCGCGTCGTAGAGCGCGTCCACGTCGGAGAGCAAGATCAGCGCGTCGGCGTCGACCAGGTTGGCGACCAACGCCGCCAGACGGTCGTTGTCGCCGAAGCGGATATCGTCGGTGGCCACGGCGTCGTTCTCGTTGACCACCGGGACGACCTCGAGTTCCAGCAGTCGCTCCAAGGTGCGCGAGGCGTTGACGTAGTGACTGCGTCGATGCAGGTCATCGGCGGTGAGCAGCACCTGTCCCACGTTCATCCCGTGCAACGAGAACGCCTGGGTGTATGCCGCCATGAGGCTGCCCTGACCCGCGCTGGCCGCCGCTTGCTGGGTGGCAAGGTCCTTAGGGCGACGCGCGAGACCGAGTGGGGTCATTCCGGCCGCAATGGCCCCGGAGGAGACGAGCAGCACCTGCGTGCCCTCTTGCCAGCGCTTGGCGATCACGGTGGACAGCGCCTGGAGCGGATAGGCGTCGATGCCCCCGGCGGACGCGGTGATGGAGGATGACCCGACTTTGATCACGATGCGTGGGGCCTGGCGGAGCACCGTCCGAACATCAGTCACAGCGAGCATACTAATACACCCAAACACATAATCATTCATTGGTCGGGGCGAAGGGTGGCCTCCGGTCCGTCCCCCGGATCACTACCCGTCGCGCTCCCCCGGGCCGCCACGCTCTGCCTGCATCTCAGCTCGGGCCGCCGCAGCCTTGTCCATCTTGGCGTGGAACGCCTCGCGCTTTTCGTCCCGAGTGGGCCGGTCGCTCTCGTCCAGGCGCAGGTCCGTGCCTCGGGACCCAAGCAGCTCGGCACCGGCGGACATCGTCGGCTCCCAGTCGAAGACGACCGCGTTATCGGCCGGTCCGATCAACACCGTCGAACCGGCAACCGCCCCTGCCTTGAACAGGGCCTCTTCAATTCCCAGTCGGTTCAGCCGGTCGGCGAGATAGCCCACCGCCTCGTCGTTGGCGAAGTCCGTTTGACGAACCCAGCGAGTGGGCCGCTCCCCCACGACGCGGAACGTCTCTTCCTCGCCGGAGTGGTCTCGCTCGATCGTGAAGCCGCTATCGTCCACCGCCACGGGGCGGAGGACGACGCGGGCCTTCTCCACCGCCGGCATCTCGGCGCGGGCGCGGTGCACATGCGCCGCAAGTGCGAAGGTGAGCTCCTTGAGTCCGATGTGCGCCACTGCCGACACGATGTGCACGTGAAGGCCGCGGGCTTCCAGATCCGGTTTCACCATCTCGGCCAGTTCTCGCGCCTCGGGAACATCGGCCTTGTTCAGCACCACGATCCGGATGCGATCCGCGAGCGGAATCCCACCCAGCGAGGCATCCGGAACATATTCGGCGAGCTCTTGCTCGATCACATCAAGGTCGGTCAGCGGGTCTCGGCCCGGCTCCAGGGTGGCGCAGTCGATGACGTGTACCAGCACGTGACAGCGCTCCACGTGGCGCAGGAAGTGCAGCCCAAGGCCCTTGCCCTGACTCGCTCCGGGGATCAGACCGGGGACATCGGCGATAGTGAAGCGAGCTCCCCCGGCAGTCACGACGCCGAGATTGGGCACCAAGGTCGTGAACGGATAGTCCGCGATCTTGGGTTTGGCGGCGCTGACCACGGAGACCAGGGAGGACTTTCCGGCCGATGGAAAGCCGATCAGCGCTACGTCGGCGAGCGTTTTCAGTTCGAGCACGACGTCGCGCTCCTCCCCTGGCTCCCCGAGCAAGGCGAAGCCCGGCGCCTTGCGGCGCGGTGAGGACAAGGCCTTGTTGCCCAATCCGCCGCGACCACCGAGCGCCACGACATACTCCGTGCCTGCGCCGACGAGATCAGCCAACATGGCGCCATCTCGGCTGCTGACGACCGTACCTTCAGGCACCGGCAGAACCAGGTCTTCACCAGAAGCCCCATGACGTTCACTGCCCTCGCCGGGCTTCCCGCTCGGCGCGTGTTGGTGTGGCCCGCGGTGATACTCCAACAACGTCGTCACCGATGGGTCGACTCGCACGATCACGTTGCCCCCGTGCCCTCCGGTCCCGCCGTCCGGTCCACCCAGCGGCTTGAACTTCTCCCGGTGCACCGACGCCACGCCGTTTCCGCCGTTGCCAGCACGCACGTGGAGCACGACGCGGTCAACAAACGTGGCCATAACTCATCCTTTCAAGCAATACAGCACAATGCCGGTGAAGCCCTAGGCGTCACCGGCATTGCATGGACCAGGGGACGGACCCCCAGTTGGAGCGTGGTCCTCAGACCGAGACTTCTTGCTCCACGATGTTCACGGTCTTACGTCCCCGCTTAGCACCGAACTTCACCGTCCCGGCGATCAACGCGAACAGGGTGTCGTCGGATCCCCGTCCCACACCTTCGCCGGGGTGGAAGTGGGTCCCGCGCTGGCGGACGATGATTTCGCCCGCGCCCACGGCCTGACCGCCGAAGCGCTTCACGCCCAGACGCTGAGCGTTCGAATCGCGACCGTTCCGGCTCGAAGATGCACCTTTTTTGTGTGCCATGGCTGCTGCCTACCTTTGCTCAGTGTGTCGTGGAGATCGCGGATGATCCGACGATGCTCAGACGTCGATAGCGGTGATCTTGACCTCAGTCAGCGGCTGACGATGCCCCTGACGCTTCTTGTAGCCGGTCTTGTTCTTGAACTTTTGAATGACGATCTTGGGGCCCTTGGCGGGTTGGACGACCTCGGCCGTCACCGTGACCTTGGCCAAGGCAGCCACGTCGGACGTCACCGTTTCGCCGTCCACCAGCAGAAGCGGCGCGAGCTGGACCGAGTCGCCAACCGGGGCGCCGACCTTGTCGATGACGAGGACGTCGCCAACCGAAACCTTCTCTTGGCGCGCGCCAGCACGAACAATCGCGTACACGGGGTGCTCACTTCCTGCAGTGTCGATAGGGGACATCGTCCCGGTGGTGTGGTGATGGCGTCAGCATGTGCTGATCCTGGGAAGTAGCACATCGGTCCTTCGATTACTCTCCGGGCAGCGCCGACCTCCAAGGTTAACGTCTACGGTGAGTCTGGCCAAAACGGCTCCGCTGCAGAACCCGCCGAGTCAGGAATCCTCACCACCACCGGCTGTTGGCGGACCCGCCGGCGCTACGACGCGGCCACGCTTGCGACGCGGACGGGCCGGTGCCTCAGGAACCTCCATCTCGAGCGGGCGCTCGGCGGCTTCGGTCACCGGCTCCGCTCCGGCGCCGGACCGTGAAGACGAATCCCCGTCGTTCGCCGTCGATGGCTTCGGGGGCTGGCTCGAGGGTTCATCGCTGGTCGCTGGTGGGTTTGACGTGTTGTCCACACCCTCGGACCGCGTAACGGTGGTAGCAGTCATGGGACCGCTCGCCTCGGCGTGAACGTCGACGACAGCAGCCGCAGTTGCTTTAGCCGTGTCGTCCGAGGAACCAGCCTGCAACGCGGCCGCGTGCGCTGCCGCCGCGATCTGTGCCGGAGTGGGGCCGGAGGGGGTCTTGGCCGAAGTGTGCGCGTCGTTGCTTGACGAGCCACTGCCCGAAGAGCCGTGGCCCGACGCACCATTCGAGTGACCTTGCCCGCCCTCGGATCCTGACCCACGGCCCTTGCGGGAGCCGCGACCACGCGAGGTGGTGTTTGCCGGCTCGTGCATCGGCTTCTCGACCGGCTCGCTGTGCACGAGCAGCCCACGGCCGTTGCAGTGTGCGCATGACTCCGAGAACACCTCGATGAGGCCCGACCCGACCCGCTTGCGTGTCATCTGCACCAAGCCCAGCGAGGTCACCTCGGCCACCTGATGCTTGGTGCGGTCCCGGCCCAGGCATTCCAGCAGGCGCCGCACGACCAGGTCCCGGTTGCTCTCCAAGACCATGTCGATGAAGTCGATCACGATGATGCCACCGATGTCGCGCACCCGAAGCTGCCGCACGATCTCTTCGGCGGCCTCGATGTTGTTCTTGGTGACCGTCTCCTCGAGATTGCCTCCCGAGCCGACGAACTTTCCGGTGTTGACGTCCACCACGGTCATCGCTTCGGTCCGGTCGATGACCAGAGATCCCCCCGATGGCAACCAGACCTTGCGGTCCATGGCCTTGGCCAGCGCCTCGGTGATCCGATGCTCGGTGAAGACGTCCTGCGGCGAGGTCCACTTCTCCACGCGGTCGCGCAGATCCGGGGCCACATGATCGATGTAGTCGCTGATCTCAGTCCACGCCTGGTCACCGGAGACGATGAGCTTGTTGAAGTCTTCGTTGAACACGTCGCGGATCACCCGCACCGTCATCTCGGGCTCACCGTGCAGCAGCACCGGTCCGTTGGCGGACTTCGACTTGGTCTTGGCCTTGGCCTGAATGTCTTCCCACATCGCCGTCAGCCGCTCGACGTCTGCCCGCAGATCCGCTTCACTGGCGCCCTCGGCGGCGGTGCGGACGATGACCCCGGCCTCGGCAGGAACCACCTCTTTGAGAATCTTCTTCAGTCGGGCGCGCTCGGTGTCCGGAAGCTTGCGCGAGATCCCGGTCATCGAGTTGCCCGGCACATAGACCAGGAAGCGTCCAGGCAGGGAAACTTGCGAGGTCAGCCGAGCACCTTTGTGGCCGATCGGATCCTTCGTGACCTGCACGAGGACGCTTTCGCCGGAGGTCAGCGCGTTTTCGATCCTCTTGGCCTGGTTGACCTCGAGACCAGCCGCGTCCCAGTTCACCTCACCGGCATACAACACCGCGTTGCGGCCCTTGCCGATGTCGACGAACGCAGCCTCCATGCTGGGCAGCACGTTCTGCACGCGTCCCAGATAGACGTTGCCCACCGTCGTGGACTGGGTCTGCTGAGAGACGTAATGCTCCACGAGCACACCGTCCTCCAACACCCCGATCTGAGTGCGATCCGCCAGGCCACGCACGACCATCACCCGGTCGACGCTCTCGCGCCGCGCCAAGAACTCAGCTTCACTGATGACCGTGCGGCGGCGCCCTACCTCACGCCCCTCGCGGCGGCGCTGGCGTTTGGCTTCCAGTCGCGTGGAGCCGCGGACGCCGGTGACCTCGTCACGGGCGGTGCGTTCGGGGCTGTCGCCGCGGCGGCGACGACGGCGCCGCTTGCTCGACCCGTCACCGTCTTCTTCACCGTCATCGTCTGCCCTGTCGGGCGCGTCCTGCGATGAGGCGCCGGGAGGGTTGCCCCCTTCCTTCTCGGTGCCGTCGCTGCCGTTCGACTTGCGGGCACCAGACTTAGCGCCACCGGACTTGCCTCCCCCGGACGTGCCACCACCCGATTTGCCGCCACCCGATTTGCCCCCGGATGAGGACTTACCAGCCGACGCGTCGGCCTGGGAGCCGTCGGTCTCGCCCTGCTCATTCGATCCCCCACTCGAGGACGAGGAATCCGGACCGCCGACCGAGGCTGATGAACTGGACTCACCCTGACCACTGTCCGCGTCTTGTCCGCGCCCGCGGCGGCCTTTGCCTCCACGTTTGCGCCGCCGATTCTTCGACGACCCTTCCGCGCCACCGCTCTCGCCCTCGGAGTCCTGCCCCGAGTCGGAAGTTTCGTCCGAATCTCCAGCCTGCGGGGACGGTCGAGGGCTCGGCGATGGCTCGTTCGGCGCCTGGTGATCCTCCGGTGCCTCGTTCGGGTCCTTCGTGGCGTCGTCATCGCGCTGCGACGACGACTCCCGCCGGGGGCGTGGCTTGCGGGTCGGCGCATTGCTGAGGTCCGGGGCCTGGAAGACCAACCCGAACCCGGCGCTGGGAGACGCCTTCTTCGCGGTGGCGCTCTGCTGCGGCGCATCCGCCTCAGGCGCGTTCGTCGCGGGCCCGCCTGGCGCCTCCTCCGCAGCTGAGTGGGGCGTGGTCGTCGATGGTTCGTCCGTGGTGGACATGGAGTCCTCTCGTGCTCAGCGAAAAGGTCCAACCCGGGCCAGCAGGCCCACCGTCCGCTGTGGCGGTAGCGTCGTCGGACCCAGCAGGGTCGGACGGAAGTTCATCCGTACACCGCACGGCTCGCGCACTTCGCGCGTCACCACGTGGTGCCGAGGATTCCCGAGACCGAACTACCCATCGCGTCCATCGTGATCGCGCCGCAGCTCGATGATCCTCGGGCTCGTCGGCGGGTATGGGTGCCGCAGAGCCAGTGGCAGTATCGCATAACCCGCGCTACATCAGCGCAGGTCTGCCAATACCAGACCGGCGCGAGCCTTCGGCACGAACCAGGTGGACTTGCGCGGCATCGCTGCTCGATCGACGTTGACCGCGACGAAGTCATCCACCGAAACCGGCGCAATCAACACGGCGGCTGCCGCCCTCCCGTCGTCGACGGCGGCGCATAGCCACTCGGCCGAGTAGTCACCGCCGACGTAGGTGATCCGTTCATCCCCCGCGTCCCAGCCCAGGATCTGGGCAAACAACACCTGTTCGACCAGCGTGTGGTCCATCGACTCGACCACGGCGCCGCCGCGCTTCGTTCCCCCCGCGGCAGGGCTTGACGGACGCTTCGGCCGGGGCAGGCGCACGGCATACCCCTGCCCGGCGGCGTAGATGTGCACCACGCCGGCGGTCGGTGGCGTCTCGACCGGACCCTCAATCAGCGCCACGTCAGCGCCAGCGGCGCGAAGCGCTTCGTCGAGCGGACCCAGCTCCGCGGGCCAGGAGGCGATCAGGCGTTGGTAGGGCAGTAGAGCGAGATCCGCGGCCGTCGTAATCACCGCCATGAAGCGCTCCAAGCCTGCCTGTTGTGCGGCAAGGCTGCGATGGTTCCCGTCCGCTACGACCAGGTCACCGGCCCCGGCCAGCGCACATAGCCGGGCGACCAGACCCGGCTCCGAGACCACCCATACCTCGTGGACGCGGCCGCCCGCGTCGTGGTCGATGACGTCCGGCTTTCCGGCCTCGGCGCAGACCCGGCCCAGCAGGGCCGCAAAATCTGACGCTCCCTGTGTCTGCACCAACAGCACGGCCGACAAGAGATGGTCACATGCGTCGATCAGCGCGACCCGCTGGCGGACCTTCGACAGGAAGACGTCCTCATTGCGGATGACCTGGCCCGGTTCCTGCGCGTTGGTGGAGATCTCGTCGGTGGCCACCATCGCGAACAGACCGGTGCTTCTCGTCCCGTCGCCAGCGGTGATCCGGTATGCCGCCACCACGTCCCGGTGCGGACGGTAGGCGCCGTCGTCCTGGGCTGCGTGCAGACGCGCTGCCGCCTGCGGCAAGGCGCCGGCGAAGGTCTGGGCATCCGATTCCGGAGACATGTGCGGCATTTCCACCGCCAGCGCGCTACGCGGATTCGCCGCGATCACGGCGGTGATCTCGCCGTCGTCAGCGAACTCGTCATAGTTCGGTGCCCCGGTGCCTCCGGTGCTGATCCAGGCGCGAGCGATCGGATGCACGGCAGTCATGGGCACGAACCGTACCGTCCGCACCAGGGTGGCGCGCACCACGCTGCGCTGGTCAGCGCTTCGGGTGCCGGTTGTTAGGGTGGGCGCTCCGCAAACACAACTTCAAGGTGGAGAACCGTGCGCGTTTTCAATTTCGCTGCGGGGCCGGCCACGCTGCCCCTCGACGTCCTGAACCAGGCCCGATCCGAACTCACCGACTGGCTCGGCCTCGGCATGTCCGTGATGGAGGTCAGCCACCGCAGCGCGGAGTTCGTGACGGCCGCCGAGCGGGCCGAAGGGCTGATGCGTGAGCTCATGGGTATCGGCGAGGACTACGAGGTGTTGTTCCTGCAGGGGGGCGCAACCGGCCAGTTCTCCGCCATTCCGCAGAACCTCACCGGGCCCTCCGACGTGGTGGACTACGTGAACACCGGCGCCTGGTCCAAGAAGGCCATTGCCGAGGCCAAGAAGTACGCCCAGGTGCGTGTGGTGGCCGACGAAAGCGAGTCCGGCTACAGCTCGGTCCCGGGCCCGGGCACGATCGAGACTCGTGCCGATGCCGCATACCTGCACTACACCCCGAACGAAACCATCGGTGGGGTCGAGTTCGACTACGTGCCGGAGGTCGCGGTCCCGCTGATCGCTGACATGTCTTCCACCATCATGTCTCGCCCGATCGACGTCTCGAAGTTTGGTCTGCTCTACGCCGGGGCGCAGAAGAACCTCGGCCCGGCCGGGCTGTGTGTCGTCATCGTCCGCAAGGACTTGCTCGGTCGTGCTCGCATCGGCACACCGTCGGTCTGGGACTACACCCAGATGGCTAGCAACGGATCGATGCTCAACACTCCCCCGACCTTCGGCTGGTACCTCCTAGGGCTGATCCTGCAGTGGATCAAGGACACCGGAGGCGTGGGTGCCATGGGCGAACGCAACAAGGCCAAGGCCGAGGCCCTGTATGCCGCGATCGACGGCTCCGACTACTACCGCAACCCGGTGGCGACGAACGCGCGGAGCTGGATGAACGTGCCGTTCTTGCTCGCCGACCCCGAGCGGGAGGCAGACTTCCTCAGCGGTGCGGCCGCGGCCGGATTGCACAATCTTCAGGGACACCGCTCCGTGGGTGGTATGCGTGCCAGCATCTACAACGCCATGCCACTCGAAGGGGTCCAGGCACTGATCGACTACATGCAGGAGTTCGAGCAACAGCGCGCCTGAGCGGCCACTGGTGCACGTCCGTCCCGCCCCACTCGCTCGTGATCACATCCCCCATCACACCCCACGCTGACCACCACATCCGACGCCGAAGGCATGCCATGACCCACCGCATCAAGACGTACAACGCGATCAGCCCGATCGGGCTGGCCCGGTTCCCCAGGGACTACGAGGTGGGGCCGGGGGTTTCGCAGCCCGAAGCGATCCTGCTCCGCTCAGCCAACTTGCATGACGAGCCCATCGATGACTCCGTCCTGGCCGTCGCTCGCGCTGGGGCTGGGACCAACAATGTGCCGGTTCCGGCCCTGAGCGCCCGCGGCATCGTGGTGTTCAACACGCCCGGAGCCAACGCCAACGCCGTAAAAGAGCTCGTGATTGCGGGCATGCTCTTGGCGGCCCGCAATATCTGGCCGGCCGCCCGGTTCACCGCGGGCCTGTCCGAGACCAACGGCGACCTCAATCCGACCGTGGAGAAAGCAAAAAAGCAGTACGCGGGCTTCGAGCTGCCCGGACGCACGCTTGGCGTGATCGGGCTCGGCGCAATCGGCGTACTCGTCGCGAACGCCGCCGCCTCATTGGGGATGAAGGTGCTCGGCTATGACCCCGCGCTGACCGTCGGCCGAGCCTGGCAGTTGAGCTCGGCCGTGGAGCAGGCAACCTCATTGGACGAACTCTTCTCCCGGGCCGACCTGGTCACCGCGCACGTCCCGCTGGTCGAGGCCACCACAGGCCTGATCGGCGCCGCGGCGATCGCGCGGATGAAGCCCGGGGCCACCGTGCTCAACTTCGCTCGTGGCGGCATCGTGGATGACCAGGCGGTTGTCGACGCGCTGGACGATGGACGTCTGCATGCCTACATCTGCGACTTCCCTTCCCCACAGCTGGTGGCCCACCCCAAAGTCGTGGCCCTGCCTCACCTGGGCGCGTCCACTGCTGAAGCCGAAGAAAACTGCGCGGTCATGGCCGCGGAGCAGGTCCGTGACTATCTGGTCGACGGCAATATCCGCAACAGCGTGAACATCGGCGAAGCCGTGTTGCCGCGAACCCCGGGATGCAACCGTCTGGCGATCTTCAACCGCAACGTTCCCAATATGGTCGGTCAGATCTCCGGTGTGTTGGCTGACGCCGACCTGAATATCGCAGACCTCATCAACAAGTCACGCGGGGACCTGGCCTACACCATGATTGACGTCGAGGGAGATATCTCCCCCGCCGTGCTGGACAAGATCGTCGGTATCGAGGGCATCCTGCGCGTTCGACACATCTAACAGCCCAGCGTGGGTCGATGACCTCGCGCGGTGGCCGCAGGCGCGCCGGGACGGTCCGGATCGTGCTTGTGATGCCGGTTGTTTTGCGTCAAGATCTGCGAAACACCAGGAGGTTTCATGAGCAAGGATGCTCCCCTGCCCGAAGGCGCCGACGACGAACGCCATGACGTCGCGAAGCAGAACCCGGACAACTACACGAAGCGCGGGCGGCTGAAGAAGGACGTCTACGAGGCGGAGATGGAGCGCCTGCAAGAGCAGCTGGTGCTCCTGCAGTATTGGATCCAGAGCCAAGGTTTGAAGGTTCTGGTGATCTTTGAGGGCCGCGGATCGGCAGGCAAGGGCGGGGTGATCAAGCGGATCGCCGAGCGGACCAGCCCACGCACGGTCAAGGTCACCGCGCTGCCGAAGCCGAACGAGCGGCAGCGCACGGAATGGTATTTCCAGCGTTATGTGGCCAACCTGCCGGCGGCCGGCGAGATGGTGATGTTCGACCGCTCCTGGTACAACCGCAGCAACGTGGAGTGGGTGATGGGCTACTGCACGGAGGAGGAGCACGCCGAGTTTCTACGCAGCTGTCCGGAGTTCGAGCGGATGCTGGTGCGCTCAGGAATCATCGTGCTCAAGTACTGGTTCTCGGTGTCCTATGACGAGCAGCGGAAACGCTTCGAGGCTCGCAACGCCGAGCCCCTCAAGCGGTGGAAGCTCTCCGACATGGATCTTGCTGAGCACGAGCTGTACGTGCGTTACTCCATGGCCAAGGACACCACCTTCCAGTACACCGACATCAAGCAGGCCCCGTGGTATGTCGTGCCCTCCGATGACAAGCGGACCGCGCGACTGAACTGCATCGGACACCTTCTGGACCAGTTCGACTATGAGGACGTCGCACCCGACCCGGTCGAACTGCCGGTGATGAAGAACGTGCCCTACGTGCGTCCGCCCATTCACGAGCAGACCTTCGTCGAGCCGAAGTTCTAGGTGGGCGCCCGCCGCCCTACCGGGTGCGGCGGGGGGCGTGCTGCGTGCTGGCCAGCAGTCCCACGGCGAGCCAACCCGCCAACATCGAGGACCCACCGTAGGACAAGAACGGGAGCGGCAGACCGGTCACTGGCATCAAACCCAGGTTCATCCCGATGTTCTGGAAGGTCTGAAAGGTGAACCAACAGGCCACCGCAACGGCCACGGTGCGGCCGAAGGGATCGTCGATGATCAGCGCCACCCATAGTGCGCGCACGATCACGAAACCCAATAGCAGGATGATCCCGACGGCTCCCCAGAACCCCCACTCCTCACCGATCACCGAGAAGACGAAGTCGGTCTCCTGGAACGGCACATAGCCACCTTGGGTCTGTGGCCCCTGACCCAGGCCGGCACCGTTCAGCCCACCGGAGCCGATCGCCACCCTGACCTGCGCGCTTTGGTAGCCGATTCCCGCCGGATCCAAGCTGGGGTCGACAAAGGCCAAGAGTCGATTCACCTGATACTGGTCGAGCAGGGGCACCCGGAGGGCAGCCACCACGGCCACCCCCGTCGCGGCCAATGCGGCGACCGTCCACCACCAACGGGCCCCGGACACCGCCACCACTCCAATTGTCATCGCACCCAGCACCAACGCGCTGCCGAGGTCCGGTTGAGCCAGGATCAACAGCGCCGGTATCCCGCCCAGCGCCCAGGCGGACCACACCTCCCGACCGGCCGGCCGACCTGATGGATGGCGGCTCCCGGCAAGAATCATCGCCAGCCCGATGGCGAGTCCGATCTTGGCTAGCTCGGCTGGTTGGAGTGAGAAGCCGCCGGGCAGGAACAGCCACGACCGCGAACCGTTGACCACCTGACCGACCGGCGACAGCACCAGCACCAGGCCCGCGATCCCACCGAGATAGATGAAGGGCGCCGCGGCCCGGACCCACCTGACATCCACCCGGACCAGCGCCACCGCAGCAGCGAGGCCGACTCCGGTATTAACCAGGTGACGCACGGTCAGCGCCCAACCGACGTCCCGGTGGGTCGTGGACCAGATCAGGATCGCCCCGATCAGTGAGAGCCCCAGGGCGGCGACGAACAAGCCCCAATCGGTGCGCAGGTATCGCTGGTAGGCGCCCTGAGCGGTGGGCTGTGCTCGGCTGCCCAGCGGTGGACCTATCCGAGCAGCACGGAGCGACATACCGCCACGTCTCGGGCCATCTGCTCGGCCAGCTCGTCCATGGAGTCGAACTTCGTGTTGCCACGCAGGCGACACACGAAGTCCACGCCGACCCGCTCCCCGTAGAGATCGAGGTCCATGCGGTCCAGCACATACGCCTCGACGGTCCTGGCCAGAACATCGGTAAAGGTGGGGTTGGTGCCGACGGAGACGGCTGCCGGCAAGCGGCGATCGTCGTCGTCGCCAGGACGATCGAGCCGCTCCAGCCATCCTGCGTAGACCCCGTCGGCGGGAATCATGCCGACACTGCCCGGCCCGAGATTGGCGGTCGGATAACCCAGCTCTCGACCTCGGTGATGCCCGTGCACCACATCGCCACTGACGCGGTGAAGACGCCCGAGCACATCGGTCGCGCTGGCGACGTCGCCAGCGCGCAGGGCCGCCCGCACGGAGCTGGAGGACCAGGCCCGCTGACCGTCGACCTGCTGGCCAGCCACCTCGTGCGTGGAGACCTCGAAGCCGTACTGCCGACCAAGCTGACGCATCGTGTGCACATCACCGGAGTTGCGGACTCCGAAGCGGGTATCCGCACCGACGACGACCACGGCCGCATTCAGTCCGTGCACGAGCACTTCGGCGACGAACTCCTGCGGGGTCAGCTGAGCGAACTCACGCGTGAACGGAAGCATCACCGTGGCGTCCAGCCCGCAGTGGGCCATCAGGTCCATCCGGTAGTCCGGACCGGTGATCTGGGCGGGCGCCCGTTCCGGATGGAGCACGGCCACGGGGTGCGGGTCGAACGTGACCGCGACACTACGTGCACCCTGCTCGCGCGCCCGGTGGGCAACGGTGCGCAAGAGTGCTTGATGACCGCGATGCACCCCGTCGAAGTTTCCGAGGGCCACCACGCTGGGTCGCGGATCGACCTGAGCTTGCTCGACGTTCCTCCAGCGATCCACGGCGGCTACTCTAACCGCGCGGGAAGACCACGCGACTGCGTGTCTCCTCGCCAGACTCATCGAGGATGGCCACGAGCTCGCCGCTAGGGCTGATTCCTGCGACCGGCTCGGTCCGCTGCTGCTCACCCGGTTCAATGCGTTGGCCGTATCGAAGGGCACGCTCCTGCGATTCGCTGAGCTGACGCACCGCGAAGGCAGCAGCCGCGGCATCCGCCATCGGCAGGACTGCGTCCGGCCCTGAAGCCTCGAGGGAGGCCAGCGTGTGGCACTCCTGGAGGTGGTAGTGCCCGACACGAGTGCGTCTCAGGGTAGTCAGGTGTCCGCCGACCCCCAACGCCTCGCCAAGATCGCGGGCCAGGGCACGAACGTAGGTCCCGGACGTCACTTCTACGGTCACGTCCAGGTCGACTGTCCCCGCCGGCCCGGACTCCTGCTGCGTCCGGCGCGTGGCCGTGAACCTGCGCACGGTGACCGGCCGGGCAGCCAGTGAGACGTCTTGCCCGGCGCGCACTCGCGCGTAGGAACGGACCCCGTCGACCTTGATCGCACTGACTGCACTGGGGCGCTGGGCGATGTTGCCGGTCAGCGAGGACACGGCCGCGGCAATATCCTCATCCCGCAGGCTACGTGCGTCCGCACTCGCCAGCACCTCCCCTTCAGCGTCATCGGTGACCGTCGCCTGGCCGAGTCTGATCGTCGCTGCATAGGCCTTGTCCAGACCCACCAAGAAGGTCAACAACTTGGTTGCCCGGTTCACGCCGAGCAACAACACGCCCGTGGCCATCGGGTCCAACGTTCCGGCGTGGCCGACCCGTCGGGTGCCACAGATCCGGCGGGTGCGGGCGACGACATCGTGGCTGGTCCAGCCGGCCGGCTTGTCGAGGATGATGAGCCCATCCCGACTCACTCGGCCGACTCGTCGTCCTCGTCGACGTGCGGTTTACGGTAGGGGTCCGCGTCTCCGGCGTAGGCAGCGGACTGGCGTCCGGCGGCCAGCTCGGCATCGCGTTGGTTGACCTGGCGCATCACGTCGTCCAGATGAGCGGCGTCCTCGGGCAGCGCGTCCAGCACGAACTCCAGGCTCGGCGTCAGCCGTATCCCCAACCCCTTGCCGACGTGGGATCGGATCCGGCCGCGATAGGTGGCGAGCACTTCGGAAGCCGCCTCGCGCTCCTCGGCGCCACCGAGCACGGTGTAGAAGACGGTGGCGTGCTGCAGGTCACCGGTTACCCGGACGTCGGTGATGGTGACGAAGCCCAAACGCGGATCCTTGACCAGCGTGTCGAGGCCGCCCGCCACCAACACTTTGGTGCGTTCAGCCACCTTGCGAGCTCGAGCCTTGTCCGCCATGTCTCCTCCAGTTACGTGCCACGTGGGTTGCTGGGCGCTGGATCGGGCCGGTGTCGTGAAGGTGACACCGGCCCGATCGTGGAGCCATGGATCAGCTCCGCGGGATCTCCCGCATTTCGTACGTCGTGATCAGGTCGTCAATCTGGATGTCATTGAACGAGCCCAGGTTGACACCGCACTCATAGCCGTCGCGGACCTCGGTCACGTCGTCCTTGAACCGCCGCAGACCGGCGATATCCAGACCCTCGGTGATGACGACGCCACCGCGTGTGATGCGGGCCTTGGCTCCGCGCCGCAACTCACCGCTGCGCACCAACGAGCCCGCCACGTTGCCGAACTTGCTGGACCGGAAGATCTCGCGAATCTCGGCCGTTCCGACCGTCTCCTCGACGTACTCGGGTTTCAGCATGCCCTTGAGAGCGTTTTCGATGTCCTCGATGGCCTGATAGATCACGGAGTAGTAGCGGATCTCCACGCCTTCGCGTTCGGCCACCTCGGCGTTCTGCCCCTCGGCGCGGACGTTGAAGCCAAGGATGATTGCTTCGGAGGCCATCGCCAGGTTGATGTTGTTCAACGTGATGGCACCAACACCGCGATCGATGATCCGCAGGTCGACCTCGTCGCCGACGTCGATCTGCAAGAGCGCATCTTCCAGCGCTTCCACCGAACCGGACACGTCGCCCTTGAGGATGAGGTTGAGGGTTTCGACCTTGCCTGCCGCCAGTGCCTGGTTGAGATCTTCCAGGCTGATCCGCTTGCGTGCCTTGGCCAGTGACGCCTGGCGATCTGCCGCCTCACGCTTCTCCGCGATCTGCCGTGCGGTCCGGTCGTCCGGCGCCACCAGGAAGGTGTCACCAGCGCGAGCCACCGAGGCCAGGCCAAGCACCTGCACCGGCCGCGACGGAGGTGCCTCCTTCAGGTTGTTGCCGTGCTCATCGAGCATGGCGCGCACTCGGCCGTGAGCGGCTCCGGCGACGATTGCGTCACCGACCCTCAGGGTCCCCTGCTGGACCAAGACGGTGGCAACCGCACCACGGCCACGGTCGAGATTGGCTTCGATCGCCACGCCGCGAGCGTCCTTGTCAGGGTTGGCTCGCATGTCGAGGGCGGCATCAGCGGTCAACAGCACCGCTTCCAACAGCTCTTCGATGTTCTGACCGCCCTTGGCGGAGACGTCCACGAACATCGTCTCGCCGCCGTACTCCTCAGCGATGAGGTTGTACTCGGTGAGTTGCTGGCGCACCTTGGCCGGGTTGGCGCCTTCGACGTCGATCTTGTTGACCGCGACCACAATCGGCACGTCGGCCGCCTGGGCGTGGTTCAACGCCTCGATCGTCTGCGGCATCACGCCGTCGTCGGCAGCCACCACCAGGATGGCGATGTCGGTGACCTTGGCGCCACGGGCACGCATGGCCGTGAAGGCCTCGTGACCAGGCGTGTCGATGAAGGTCACCGCCCGGTCATTGCCCTCGTGCCTGGTGTGGACCTGGTAGGCACCGATGTGCTGGGTGATGCCACCGGCCTCGCCCTCGGCCACGTCGGCCTGGCGAATCGCATCCAGCAAGCGCGTCTTTCCATGGTCGACGTGCCCCATGACCGTCACGACCGGGGGCCGGGGTTGCAGGTCGGCATCGGTCTCGGCCTCGATTTCGGCCTCGAGATCGATGTTGTAGGCGCTGAAGAGCTCTCGCTCTTCCTCTTCTGGGGAAACCAGACGAATGTCGTAACCCAATTCGTTGCCGAGGATGCCAAAGGTGTCCTCGTCCAACGACGCGGTTGCCGTCGCCATCTCCCCCAAGTGGAAGAGCACGGCCACCAGCGACGTCGGATCGACGTTGATCTTGTCCGCGAAGTCCGTCAACGACGCGCCACGACGCACGGTCACGGTCGCACCGTTGCCGCGAGGCACATTGACACCGCCAATGGACGGGGCTTGCATCTGCTCGAACTCTGCGCGCTTGGCCCGCTTCGACTTGCGGCCACGGACCTTGCCTCCGCCGCGACCGAATGCGCCTTGTGTGCCACCACGGCCACGCGGACCGCCGCCACGGCCTCCGCCGCCGCCGCCGCC
>JBASAZ010000151.1:0-1649 GCA_049650845.1 Ornithinimicrobium sp. | reverse complement strand
CGGCATCAGTGCCCGCCGTCCTTCCCGGCGAGGCGAAGCGCAACGGTAGTTTCGGCGCATGAGCTCGCCGGAATCGCACGACCAGTACCTTCAGCGACAAGCACACTGGCACGCAGAGGACTTGCGGCGCCAGCGGGAGGCCAGAGAGAGCGCTGACCTGCAGGAGCGAGCCCGCAACACACGACCCTTCTCATGCCTGACAAGCATTCTAGGAATCGTCCTCGGGGCGATCGCCCTGGTTGCTCTCTACGACGCAGTGGCGGCCAATCAAGACACCGTCAGCAGTGCCATCGACGCCCTGCCCGCATCGTGGCAGGAATCAGCGGCCACGAGTTGGTGGATCCGGCTCCTCGTGGCCGCTTTGATCGCCGCACCGTTCATCCTCGTTGCCCACCTGTTGAAGAGGCTGCGCAACGGCCTAGCCGCAGTCTTCCCGGCCGGACGGGTGGCCGGCACGGTCCGTTGGCTGTGGCTCAGCGGGGTCACAGCGCTACGAGCAATCTTCGATCTGATAGCGATCCCGGTCGCGTTCGTGAGTTACCGGTTGCTTGACGGATCAGTCGTTCAGCAGTTTGCTGACATCGGCACCGAGGGCATCCCGGGGGCGCTCGTCTTCATCGCTCCGGCGGCCATGCTTCGAGCCGTCTTCCTCGGACGGTCGCTGCCTCGCTGACGACACAGCGACGCACCAGTGAGCCGACTTCGACGATTCGACCAGCCATCTCGAGCTGAAGTATGCGGAATCAACGATGTCGCACTCGTTGGGGCAGGGCTGGCGCGGACGGCATTCTGGATCTCGCCAGCGGGGCCCGAGCAGGTTTGCTCTCCCAGACACTGGATGCGACCACGCACCATCAGGACATCACCCTGCTGACCGACGTCATCGGGGACCGCGCCACCACCGCTCGATGGGTCGACTCGGGCTCGATCATGACTGCGGGCGGGTTCTCCGGCGGTCTAACCATGGCCCTGCACATCGTCGTGACCACAGACGTGGTCGGCGGCGCGTCGATTGGACCCCCGCCGATCAAGCGTTCTTCGGGCTGCTCACTTTCTCGCTGTGGCCCCACCGGGCGGCTTCACGGCATACCAGGAGATCTCGGGGCACTACGGACTGAGCCGGCCGCGGCAGGGACTACTCGCCCACCACGACGAATCAGGACTACACGATCAGTTCCGAGCTGTTCCACTGGGAATCGCAATCAGTGACCAGGGCTGGCTCACCGACCGGCAAGCGCTACATCAACCAACGAAATCGCGCCCAACGTGGGAACCACTCGCACGACTGTCAGCGAAACCCCGTAGGACGCGGCAACCGAGCCCGAGTGTCACCTTGCAGACACAGTCCGAAGGTTACTGTTCGGAGGTGAGGTGAGCGAGCGCCTGCGCGTCGAGGATCTGCACGCTGCCGTACCTGATCTCCACCAGACCGCTACGAGCGAACGTGCGCAGAACCCGGTTCACCGACGGGCGCCGCACTCCGAGCAGTGCCGCCACGGTGGTCTGCGGCAGCGAGACCACGTGGTCCACGTGTTCGGCCAACAGCAGCTGAGCGACCTGGATCTCCAGCGGCTGTCCGAGCAGGCTCGTCAACCGGGAGTGAGATCGCGTGAGGCGCTGAGACACGCTGGTCAGCCACCGCCGCGAGA
>JBASAZ010000150.1:0-36025 GCA_049650845.1 Ornithinimicrobium sp. | reverse complement strand
AACGGTGAGAGCAGCCGGGCTCGGATCTGCCGGCCGATGCCGCCGGTCCACCGGTCGCCTCCCTCGCCGCCGACGATGACCAGCGTCCCCGTCGGCGTCAGAGCCTTGCGCAGGCGTCGCAGTGGGTTGAGCCCGCCGATGTCGAGGATCAGGTCATAGTGTGTGGAGCCGTCGAGGTAATCATGCGTCGCGTAGTCCAGGACGTGGTCGGCGCCAAGGGATCGAACCAGTGCGCCCTTGCGGGTGCTGGCCACCCCGGTGACGCTGGCACCGAGCGCGGCCGCGAGTTGAACGGCGCAGTTGCCCACTCCACCGGAGGCTCCGATGATGAGCACGTTCTGCCCGGCACGCAACCGGCCGACGTCGGTCAATGCTTGCAGCGCGGTGATCCCGGAGATGGTCGCGACGGCCGCCTCTTCGGCGCCGAGGCCAGCGGGTCGCAGCGCGAGCTTGCGCTCCTTGGCGGCCGCGTATTGCGCGAACGACCCCCGAGCGATGCCAAAAACCTCGTCGCCCACCTGGAACCGGCTCACGTGTGCACCGACGGCGACCACACGGCCTGCCACGTCGAACCCGGGAACCGGTAACGCCGGTGCGCGTAGCCCGAAGGCGAGTCGCACCAGGTAGGGCTTGCCGGTCACTAGGTGCCAGACACCGCGGTCCACCCCGGCAGCAGCCACCTCGATAAGGACCTCGTCGGCCCCGATCGAGGGAACGTCGATCACCGCGGACTGCAGTGTCTCGGGAGGACCGTAGGCGTGTTGCACGATCGCGCGCATCGTGTCCCGACGTGTCTGGCCGGTCGTCTGTTGCTCGAGGTGGGTACTCATGGTGTTGATCTCCGTAGGGCTGTTCGTACTTAGTATGGGTGGATTGGCACAACGGTACTCTTACTTAGTACGATTCAGCAACCCATCGAAGGACGGAGCACGATGACAGCACACACTCAGCGGTCACGCCTGAGCAGGGATCGCGTGCTGCGCGGCGCTCTCACCCTGGCCGACGAGATCGGTGTCGAGGCGTTCACGATGCGCAAGCTCGCCGCTGCCCTTGAGGTGAAGCCGATGACGATCTACCACCACGTCCCGGGGAAGGAGGAGATCCTGGACGGGATAGTCGATCTGGTTTTCGCCGAGATCGAACTACCGGCCACGGACCTGGACTGGACCGAGGCGATGCGGCGACGCTGCATGTCGGCTCGGGAGGTGCTCAACCGGCACCCGTGGGCGCCCCCGTTGATGGAGTCGCGGACCTCACCGGGACCCGCGTCGATGCGTCATCACGATGCCGTCCTGGGCTGTCTGCGCAACGGCGGGCTGTCCCTTGCCACGACGGCGCACGCCTACGCGATCCTCGACAGCTACGTCTACGGCTTCACCCTCCAAGAGGCGCACCTGCCATTCCTGGGCGACGCTGACCTTAGCCAGCTCGCCGAACAGATCCTTCAGACTTACCCGGCTGACGTCTACCCGCATTTCGTCGAACTGACCACCCAGCATGTCCTCCAACCCGGGTACTCCTTCGGGTGCTCCTTCGAGGTGGGGCTCGACCTGATCCTGACCGGGATCGCGGGCAGCGTCGCTCAGTCTCAATACGCCAGTGGAAGGATTGGGTCGTTATTGGCTTGTGACACGCTCCCGCCCGTGATCGCGTTCAACATCGGTCCAACCGGCACGCCGGTACGGCGTGGGATGGCACATCGGCCTCATCCTGTGGGGGTGTCGTGTTTTTCCAGCCATTGCGTGATCGCACGGTTGGTCTCCTCGGGCTTCTCCTGCTGGATCCAGTGACCGCTGTCCAGGTGGATCTCCTCGACGGTGGGAACGAACTGTGAGAGGTTCTCGGCCTGGGCTACGGTGTCGCGATCGCCGTAGATCATGAGGGCGGGCTGGTGGACGATCGGGTCGACATCGGCGAGCAAGTGCCAGTTGCGATCGAGGTTGCGGTACCAGTTGATGCCGCCGGTGAACCCTGACTTCTCGAAGGTGGACACGTAGACGGCCAGGTCGCCGTCGCTCATCAATGGCTCGCCGAGGGCTGTCTTTGCCCGGGCGATATTGATCATCTCCATCCCCGGCTGCGGCTCCTTGGGGGGTTCGTTCTTCCGGTACAGGTTGCCAAGGAAATGGGCCGGGTTCTCATCGAACACGGCATCGGCGACGCCTGGCTGCCGGTTGAAGTGGACGAAGTAGTAGTCGCTGCCGAGCACCGTCTCCATGAACTCGAGCCAGGGCACCTCTCCACGAACGGGGTACGGCAGACTCAGGCAGATCACTTTGTTGACGCGCTGTGGATGCAGCAGGGCGAGACTCCACACGACCATTGCCCCCCAATCGTGGCCGATGAAGGTCGCGTCTTCGTAGCTGTAGTGGTCGAGGAGGGCGACGAGGTCGCCGGACAGCTGCTCGACGTCGTAGGCGGTGACTTGGGCCGGGCGGGTGGAGTTGCCGTAACCGCGCTGGTTGGGGGCGATGACGTGGTAGCCCGCGTCCACGAGGACGGGTACCTGATGACGCCAGGTGAAGGCGAGATCCGGCCAGCCGTGGCAGAGCACGATGGGCTTCCCGGCGTTGTGCCGCCCTGCTTCAAAGACCTCAAGCTGCACGCCGTTGACGGTGATCAGGGTTGGTTCGGGAAAGTCGGTGGGGTTCGTCAGTGAGTTCATGTCTCCAACCTAGGAACCTATACCGGTCAATCCATGACCGGTTTATCTGGAAGAGTTGGCGACATGCGAAGCGACCGATTGGTGGCCATCCTCCTCATGCTTCAACGGCGCGAGCAGGTTACGGCCACGGAGGTAGCCAAGGAGCTCGAAGTCTCCGAGCGCACTGCACGGCGCGACCTCGACGCCCTGGCCATGAGTGGCATCCCCGTGTACTCGATCCAGGGCCGAGGGGGCGGCTGGCGGCTTCTCGGCGGCGCCCGCACCGACCTGTCCGGACTGACCGCGAACGAAGCCCGCGCCCTCTTCCTCGTCGCCGGGCCCGCCGCGACGGCAACCCCAGCTGTGAAGGCCGCCCTCCGCAAACTCGTCCGCGCCCTACCTGAACCCTTCCGGGCACAAGCCGAGGCCGCAGCATCCTCACTGATCCTGGACCAAGAGCAATGGGGATCGACTCGCCTCACGCAGCCACCTCCTCGCTTCCTGGACGACCTGCAGGACGCCGTGATCCGCAGCGTCCAGGTACGCCTGGGCTACGTCGACCGTACGGACACCGAGACCAAGAGAACCGTCCACCCGCTGGGCATCGTCGCCAAAGGACGGTCCTGGTATCTCATCGCCCACACCGAGACCGGCCAGCGAACCTTCCGGATCGACCGCGTCTCATCCGCTGACCCGACCGACCAATTCGTCCACCGGCCCAAGGACTTCGACCTCACCGAGAGCTGGCGCAAGATCACCGACGAAGTCGATTACAACCGAACACCCATCGAGATCCACGCAACCTGCGCACCCCAGGGAATCAGCCTGCTTCGGGTCGCCATGGGCGAGAACCTCGAGATAAGAGGCACCACGAACGAGGGACGCATCACCGTCGTGATCCGCGGTCCCAGCGAGTACGGGCTCGCCGGCCACCTCGCCGGACTCGTCGAATGGCTCGAGATCACCAGCCCCCAAGGCGTGCGAGACCACCTCGCCGCCATCGGCAACGCGCTCACCGAGAGATACCGCTGATCGACGCGGCAGCGCATTTCCGTTCGCTGTCCGTAAGAGCACCCATGTGTCGGCGGGGAATCCTCGCTTGGCCCGTCCCAGCCAAGCCTGCGGGGCACTTCGGCGCGCGACAAGTTGGCGCCGCGGCCGCGCCACAGGCTCAAGCGACACCATGGGCACATGGTCCACGTAACTCGCTTAGTCACCTTTGTCGAGAGCGATGAGGATGTCGATCACCCACGACAGATGTCGGTATCGGCGCGCCACGAAGCCGTCCTCACCAACGAGAACCGGGTGCTCCTCCTGGCCGACCGTGGATGGAGCTCCTGGGGCCCGCCCAACATCTGGGCGGTGGCATCGGTGGAGGAGATCGCGGATACGGCGCGCATGGTCGTCGGCCCGGACGAGCCATACGGTGGACGCTCGTGGACGGACATGGAGGCAGACCACTGGGCCTCCCTTGTTGCAGTCCTTCGTGGCCACGGCATCGACGCCAACGCCCTGGAGTTGGCATCACTACCGCACAACGTCGTGCTCGGCGAGCAGTTACTCGCGCGCATCGGCCACTAGCCAGGTGAGGGCACCCAGTCCTGACACTGCTGCACGGGTGCGCGTGAGTCGTCGTCTGTGGATCCGTAAACGACACACACAGACATGACGGTGACCGGCGCTCCGTGACGCAATAGCTCACGCTCGAGGTCGGAACTGTGATTGGCCTTCAGAGGTGGAGGAGACGCGTTGATTGAGGAGCCTCAACCCCTCAGAATCTCCGCCACGACCCCTTCCCGGCGCAAGGTAAACGAAGCCCGCGATGTAGTTGAGTACGGCACCGGCGTTTCTCGCGCCGCGGAAGCCCTGCGTGGCAGGGGACTTGAGACCGGTGGTTCTGGGTACCCATGACGACCCGAATTGGGGGTCAGGGGCGTCGGTCCAGGCGGACGATGACCGACTTCGAGGTCGGAGTGCCGCTGCCCTCAGCGACCGAGTCGAGCGGGACCAGCGGGTTCGTCTCGGGGTAGTACGCGGCCGCACACCCGCGCGGTTGGTCATAGGCGATGATGCGGAAGGCATCGGCGCGTAATTCCCGTCCGTTCCATTCGTTGACCAGATCCACCATCGATCCCTGCGCCAAGCCAAGATGCTCGATGTCGTCGGGATGAACGAAGATCACCCGCCGCCCACCAGAGACCCCGCGGTAGCGGTCATCGAGACCGTAGATCGTGGTGTTGAACTGGTCGTGTGAGCGCAGGGTCTGCAGCAGCAACCGGTTTTTCGGTACTTCGAGCACGGTAGTCGGGCTGACCGCGAAGACCGCTTTGCCCGACTCGGTGGGGAAGGTCCGCGAGTCGCGCGGTGGGTGCGGCAGGACGAATCCTCCAGGGCGGCGGGCTCGTTCGTCATAGGACTCGCAACCAGGAACGACCCGCGATATGTGATGCCGGATCGTGGTGTAGTCAGCGCGCATCGCTGTCCAGTCGACACAGTGGTCGCTCCCGAGCACGGTCTGAGCGAGCGAGCAGACGATGTCGACCTCCGAGCGCAGGTGCTCTGAGGCCGGGGCGAGGGGACCGCGGGAGGCATGGACCGCAGACATCGAGTCCTCGACCGTCACCCGTTGCTCGGTCCCCCCGGTCCAGTCCTTCTCGCTGCGACCGAGCGCGGGAAGGATCAGCGCCTCTCGACCGGTGACGACGTGAGATCGGTTCAGCTTCGTCGACACGTGCACGGTGAGTTCAGCGTTTCCGAAGGCCTTCTCGGTGACCTCGGTGTCGGAGACCGCGGCCACGAAGTTACCGCCCATGCCCATGAAGACCTTCGCCTTACCGTCCCGCAGCGCCTCGACGGCTCCCACGGTGTCCAGGCCTCGCTCCCGCGGAGGTTCGAAGTGAAATTCTTGGGCCAGCGCATCGAGGAAGGAGTCCGGGACGCGCTCCCAGATCCCCATCGTCCGGTCACCCTGCACATTGGAATGACCTCGGACCGGGCACAACCCGGCTCCAGGTTTGCCGATGTTGCCTTGAGCGAGCGCCAGGTTGGTGATTTCCTTGATCGTGGCCACCGAGTTGCGGTGTTGGGTGATCCCCATCGACCAGCAGGTGATGGTCGCGGCCGACTCGGCTAACATTCTGGCCGCCTCCTCGATCTGGTCACGCCCCAAGCCGGTCGCCCGGCGCACGACATCCCAGTCGAGCTGACGAGTCGAGGCCGACCACTCCTCGAATCCGGTGGTGTGCTCGGTGAGGAACTCGGAATCGATGGCGCCCCACTCCACCAAGAGTGCACCGAGGGCCTGAAAAAGCGCCAGGTCGCCGTTGACGCGGACCGGTAGATGCAGATCTGCCAGATCGGTGCCGACCAGCATGCCCTTGGGGCTCTGCGGATTCTTGAACTTCACCAAGCCGACTTCGCGAAGGGGGTTAATGGCGATGATCTTCGCGCCGTTCTTCTTCGCCTTCTCCAGGGCGGTCAACATCCGGGGGTGGTTGGTGCCGGGATTCTGCCCGGCGATCACGATCAGCTCGGCGCGGTGGATATCCTCCAGGCTGACCGATCCCTTGCCGATACCGATCGACTCCTCCAGGGCCACGGAAGTCGATTCGTGGCACATGTTCGAGCAGTCGGGCAGGTTGTTGGTCCCGAATGCACGAGCGAACAGCTGGTAGGCGAACGCGGCCTCGTTGGAGGTTTTCCCGGAGGTGTAGAAGATGGCCTCGTCCGGTGAGCTCAGAGCGTTGAGATGCTCGGCCATCAGGTCGAAGGCGTCGTTCCAGTCGATGGGCCTGTAGTGAGTGTCGCCAGCCCTTAGCACCATCGGCTCGACGATGCGGCCCTGCTGCCCTAACCAGTAGTCGGTGTGTTTACGCAGACGCGCCACAGGCGTAGAGGCAAAAAAGTCCCGGTCAACGGTACGAGTCGTGGCCTCCTCGGCGACCGCCTTCGCTCCGTTCTCGCAGAACTCTGCCGCTTTGCGGTCCCCCGGCGCGGGATCGGGCCAGGCGCAACCCTGGCAGTCGAAGCCGTCGGCTTGGTTGAGCTTAGTCAAGGTCCGCACTGTCCGCGACGGGCCCATATGTTGGACCGACCGCTTCAGCGCTACGACGACGCCCGTGAGACCGGCGGCGGAACGAGGTTCCTTACCGACCTTGACTTTGGACTCCTCGACCTCGCGACCTCTGCCATGTCCGTGCGAAAGGCTCATGAGCTCATTGTCTCTGCTTGGTCAAGGTGCGGAGTCATCGCAACGATCACCCTCTTCAGGACATGCAGGGCGACGTTGATCGTTTCCCCGGCCTCGACCCCGGCACCCGCTTCGATGCCGCGCTCGAGTCCGCCGAAGGCACCACATCCAACCGGGTCAGACACATAGCCCACCGGACCGGCCGAGCAATTCCACCAAGCAAACCCATCCCACCGGAGCGACACCGGGGCCAGCGGCTGTTGAGCACTAAGCACACCGGATCGGGTCAGCCGAACCCGTACCGCAGCGGGATCGTCCGAACCCGTACCGCAGCGGGATCGTCGACTGGACGATGTAGTGGTGAGCAACTGGTCCGCCTGGGCGACCGAGAAGGTTGAGGTATTCCCGGCTGCCCATCCTGGACTTTCAGGCTGCCGTCGACACCTTCGACGGTGCAATGCATATTGCTGCGCCTGGCGTCGATTCTTCGCCCAGGTCTCTCGAGGCCACCGCCTCGCACGCTTGCGTGTGATGTTGCTCAGCAACGCCCAAGGTCCTCGGGACCAGCAGGGGCCAGCACGTTGTGCGCTCGCTCGAGAGGACCCTCAGCGACCGCGAGCACGACCTGGGAATCGCAAGGTCAGGCAGTCTCCCAGAGCCCGATCAAGTTGCCCTCGGTGTCGGTGAAGTAGCCGGTGAAGCCCATGTCCCCGACAGGCAACTTCTCGGTCACGGTCGTTCCTCCGGCGGCCTCGACCTTGCGCAGCGCTTCATCGACGCTCGGCACGTCGATGACGAGATTCGGTGCTTTTCCCGGGAAATCCGCGCTGCGCTCAAACATCCCCCCGTTGATGAAGCCAGGCTCGGTCGGGCCCTGCTCAGGGTCGCTCGGACCGGTCATCACCATCGTGTAACTCATGCCTGGCACGGGGACCATCTGCCAGCCGAAGGTCTCGACGTAGAACCCCCGCGCCCGGTCGCCATCGTCGAACGGAATCTCGAAGTGCACAACCTTGCCAGACATGCTGCCTCCCTCGGAGTGGTCTCGCAACTCCAGTTAACTGCGGCCCGCACGGGCCTGTCAACGGGTGCGGCCCACGAGTTACCCCAATCTCTGCAGGGCAGATACAGCACATTGACCAACGCCCCCTCAGGTCGAGATCGTTCGCGAGGGGCGCAGGTGCGAGGCGCAGGTCGGCGACCGTCCCGGCCCGCACCCGACGCGTGCCCATGTGTCTGCGGCGAGTACTACCAGGACGTCGCCGTCGCGTCGGCAGATTAGGAAGTGCCGCGGGCGGTGGACCCTTTCACTGGGCGTACGCGTGCGACTTTGCGCCAGATGCCAGGAGAACACCCCTTCCTTCACCTAACTCAGGGCGAGACGACCGCCCCACCTCGTCGCTGCGCGTGGCCGCATTCTGGATGGCCGCGGGGATCAGTGCCTCGTAGCGCATACGGGCTTCCTGACCGAACTGTTCGTGCAACCAAGCGAGGATCGAGACGATGTCGGCCTGGGCGGCATGGGTGAGGCGATACCTCGCCACCAGCCCGCCGACTGAGTCTTCGTCGCGCGGACGCCAAGTTGCCCGATGAAGTCTTTGAGGGACAGGTCATCCACGTCGTCGAACCGTCCCATGGCTAGATCTGACCAGCCCTGCTCGGCGGCCTGCCGCAGGGGGGCAATCTTGGCTGCCTCGCAACCTTGCTCACGCTCTAAGAGCCGGAGACCTTCACGCAGCACCTCACTGGCGTTCTGATAGCGCCCAGACTTCACTAGCGACTCGACGAGTTCGTGCTGATGCTGACTGAGAACGACGTTTCTCGTCGCCATACCAACCACCTCCGTTGGCAGCATGTGCCAATGTAGGCAGCTGATTTGGGTCAGCACAAGCCGATCCCCTGCGGTTCACAGTCCGGCGTTTGAGTCTGGTTCGCGCAGTGGTTGCCCTCGGCGGCCCGGTACCTCACAGGGCCGCTGGCGTTTCGGAGAGGGTCAGTCGGGGATGGTGTCCATCTCGTCCGGGTTCGGGCCCCGACGGCCGTCCTCACCGCGGTCCAGGCCGGTGATCGTGCGCATCTGCTCGTCGCTGAGCTCGAAGTCGAAGATCTCGAAGTTCTGCTGCATCCGCTTGGAGTTGACGGACTTCGGGAAGACGATGTCGCCGCGCTGCACGTGCCAGCGCAGGGCCACCTGAGCGGTGGTGCGGTCCAGCTCTTGGGCCAAGCCCGTCAACACCGGGTCGTCCAGCACCGCACCCTGCGCGATCGGGGACCACGCCTCGACGAGCGCGGTATGCCGGTGCGAGGCTTGGCGGGCAGTGTCGTTGGCGAAGTAGGGGTGCACCTCGATCTGGTTGACCACCGGTGTGACGCCGGACTCGGAGACGATCCGGTCGAGGTGGTCGGGTTGAAAGTTGGAGACCCCAGCCGAGGTGGTCTTGCCCGCATCCCTCAACTCCACCAACGTCTGCCAGGTGG
Organism: Ornithinimicrobium sp.; assembly: GCA_049650845.1. Lineage (GTDB taxonomy): Bacteria > Actinomycetota > Actinomycetes > Actinomycetales > Dermatophilaceae > Ornithinicoccus. The sequence goes on along the minus strand of JBASAZ010000150.1, from coordinate 26,714 downwards.
ACACGTAGTCGCCGTCGTAACGGGTCGGCAGCGGCCAGTGGATAAGGAACAGGTCGACCCGGTCCAGGCCGAGGCGCTGCAACGACTCGTCCAGGGAACGCCGGGCCTCATCCGGCCGGTGAAACCCGTTGTTGAGCTTCGTGGTGACGTAAATCTCGTCGCGGGCCAGCCCGGACTCGGCGATCGCCTCGCCGACGCCCTGCTCGTTCTGATACATCTGCGCGGTGTCGATGTGCCGGTAGCCAGCCTCGAAGGCCCGCAGCACCGTCGCCTTAGTGTCCTCGGGCGGCACCTGGAACACCCCGAAGCCGAGCTGCGGGATGGAGGTGCCGTCGTTTAGGTCCAGTCTGGGAACAGTCATGAGGTCTTCAGCGACATCGCGCGACCGACTATTCCAGCAATTGCCGATGGGCGTCACCAACGGCCAGCCTTGCCCACCACTACGCCGCAGACCGACTCCTATACAGGCACCCACAGAGGCACCAGCGACGAGCGTCACCGATCAAGGATCCCGTCCCGATCACCGATCGCTGGCCGGTCCCGGTTCGGTAATCGGAACGTCGGATCACTGGGACCCCGTTTACGCGGGTGGCCTTGCGCATCGCAAGCCCAAGAAGACGTGAGCGCCTCTCGTGGGGGCTCACCGCGAGACCTGTGTTAGATCCGCGCGCTCCATGACCTGTTCACCGTGTCCGGCTAGGGTGCTGAGGCATGGCCCCGCGCGGCACTGGGTATCTCAAGGTCCTGCCGGATGTGTCCGGTGACCGAGCCAACTAGCGCATCAGGAGCGCGCCGCAGGCCTCGTCGCAAGCGTGTACGTCGCCTGGTTGTTGTGGGCCTGCTGCTCGTAGTCCTCGCCATCGGCGGGCAACAGCTCGCAGTATGGTCCGGTGCGCCAGCCGCCGCCAAGGACTGCGTCGTCCAGTCGATGCCCGCTCCCGCGTCAGCCACGTCAACGCCCGCCGCTACCACCAACAAGGCATCCAGCGGTGCGCCATACCCTGGGTTTCTTGCGCAACAAGGGGGAAGCGTCAACGACGCGAGCTGCCTTAACCGCATCAGGGTGTATGGCGTAGTGCGGCCGCGCACCGTCGCCGACGTCCGGGAGGCGCTGGCCTTCGCTGAGAAGCACGATCTCATCGTGTCTATCGCCGGGACCCAGCACGCGATGGGCGGGCAGGCTTCCTACCCCGGTGCCCTCGTGCTCGACATGCGGGGGATGGACGCGATCAGTGTGGACGAAACCGCGTGAACAGCGACGGTGCAGGCGGGCGCTACCTGGCATCAAGTGCTCCAGCGGGTTCACCCAGTCGGCTTGGCAGTCTCGACCATGCCGAGCATCGACGTGCTCAGCGTAGGGGGCACAGTCTCGGTCAACGCCCACGGCCTGGATTTCCGCACCGGCAGCCTGTCCTCCACGATCCGGTCGATGCGCGTGATGTTGGCCGACGGCACAGTGCAGGACATCAGCCGTGATCGGGAGCCTGAGCTGTTCCGTTCCGTCATCGGCGGCTACGGACTGTTCGGCGTGGTGCTCGATGTGGAACTGGAGCTTGTCGACAGCGAGGTGTATCGACTGCGCAGTCAGGTCATCGACTACCGCGACTTTCCCCAGGTCTTCGAGACCGACATTTCCGGGAACGAGTCGGTCCGACTCAGCTATACCCACCTGTCGACAACCCCGCAGAACCTGCTGAGGGAGGCGATCGTCTACACCTATGAGCGCACCGAGAGCCCGGAACCGATTCCCCCGCTCAGCTCTCGTAGCTCGGATCGGGCCGGCCGCTTCGTGCTTAACCTTGCGCGAACCGGCGACCTCGGCCAACGCCTGAAATGGACCGCGCAGCGTGATCTGCTACCCAGGGTGCGCGGCTGCATGCAGTCTCGCAACGAGGCGCTGCGCGAGGCCGAAGCCTGCATGGTGACACGCAACCAGGCGATGTTCGAGAGCCTCGATCTGCTGGACAACCGGCTGAACCAGTACACAGACGTCCTGCACGAATACTTCCTTCCCCGTGACCAGCTCGTGTCGTTCATCGACGAACTGCGCACCCACGCCAGCGCTCATGACGCACAGCTGCTGAATGCTTCCATCCGAGTTGTGCATAAGGAGGACATCACGCTCGACTACGCCCAGGGCGATCGGTTCTCACTGGTGCTCTACTGGAGCCAGGCGGTCAGCGATGACGGCAACGCCGATATGGCCGACCTGACTCGCAGTCTCGTCGCTGCCTCACTGGATCGCGGCGGAACGTTCTACTTGCCCTACCAGCAGCACTACACCCGCGACCAGGTGGCCCAGGCCTACCCCGAGCTCAGCACATTCTTTGCGGCCAAGCGCCGCTATGACCCGGATCTCCGGTTCCAGAACAGCTTCTTCGCGCGCTACTCCTGAACCCCGAGGCCACCCATCACTTGCGGCAACAACCTGCGCCGCCACCACGCGCACCCCGGCGTCAGCTGTCCCGCATCCCACCGTTGACCGGTGAAAGGTCGGCTGGGGATCAGGAGGTCCTGGACGGGGGAGAGTATTGGCTGATCCCAGCCGGATCACTGGCCTGCGTCACCCGAGAGATTACGCCTGCGATCAGTTCCCATGCTCAATACCTTTCTCGCTCAGTCCTTCAGAAAGGTGTTGAAGTCGGTCACGAGTAGCGTCATCATCGATGAGCCGCTGTTCTCGGGTTGCTCGACCACTCGGACGACTCCGTCGCTCTCGATGTCGCACTGGGCGAGAGTGGGCATCGGCTCTAGACCCGGGCCGCGTCCGAACAGGGTGCAGTTCATACGGCCCCACGGTAAGGATCGACGTAGACCAAGCCCATCGAACGATGCAGGGTCGCGATTGTCTGGAGGTAAGGAGTCGCTGGGGGTGGTCGCGTCGCGGGCTCATTCCCAGGCGACTGGTGGCCCGTGTGGCGCCATCAACCCGAGCACCCGGTCCTCGCCGCCAGGCCAAGTGCGGAGCCGCACCCAGAAATCGTGAGCGGCGCCGGGTGTGCGCCGCCACGGCTCGGCCCGTAGATGCGCCAACCGCTGGTCAGCTCCAGCTTGGGCCCCGAGCGCTTCCAGCCGCGCTTCGACCTGGGCCTGCTCCAGGGCACTTAGGTACTGCCACACCACCGAATGCATCAGCACCGTGGTCGTCCCCGGCTGCAGCGCGAGGGCGTCGACAAACTCCGCCGCGCTTGCGCGCTCAACCTCGACCGGCGTGCGACGAGCGACCGCGAAAGCGGCTCGCAAACGCTCGTGCCGCGCGGGCTGATCCGGCCAGACATAGGCGGTGAGGGCCAAGCGACCCTCGGTGGTCACGACATCGACCGGCCGCGGGTCACAGCCGCGCCTCTCAACGACGCGCATCTTGGGCCACGGCTCCAGGGACCGACCGGTCCAGGCGTCATGAAGTACCGGCGCGCCGGGGTCGGCCGGCCCGACCGGTAAACCGTGCTCTGGGATGTAGCCGTAACGGTCGCAGAGCAAGTTCAACCCACCAGAGGCCCCGATCTCCATCAGACGCAACGGCAGTCCACGCTCAAGGTGGAGCAGCCCACCCAGGAACGCCGCGGACCGGCCGACCTCGTTGGTCTGCGGCGGCCGATCCAACCACTCGCGGACCGCATCGGGTTGCTCGGCCAGCAGATCGAGGAACGCCCGCCACCCGTCCTCGGGCTCCCAGGTCCCGCCCACAGACGGGTAGAAAGTCGCCAACGCCCCCGCCCGGCGCTCCAGCACCACACGGTGCACCGAGCCGAGCAAGCGCAGCGCGAGAGCGCTGGGCCCCGGGTCGTCCTCGTGACCGGCCAGCACCATCGTGAGGACTTCGCCATCGCCCTCGCCTGCCTCCACCGCCACAGCCACCTGGTTCAACAGATCGGCATACATCGGCGAGCCGAGACTGCCACACGCCTCAGCCTGGCTGCGGCAGGCCTCGGCGATCCTCACGCCACCCAGCCTGGCACACCACGGGGCGGGGAGACCGAGTCGAGCTGATGGCGCCTGTCGAGCCTGCGCGAAATTACCCTTCCGGAGCTGATAAAGGGCCCCGGCACAACTGAAGCCCCGTCCCGTAGAGGGTCGGCCGCTGACACGATAGGGACCATGGGCTCGGAATTGAATGAGAGACCGTCTAGGACGCGAAACGCTGACAGGTGCCAGGTAGTGACTCGCCGATCTAACCGGAATCTGCTCATCCTGATGTGCGGATTCTGGCTTGTATCGAGTATCGCCTTCGCGTGGGGCTGGTCCACCCAGGATGACGATGACCTTTCTCTGCTGGGATATGGGTGGGCAGGTCTAGGGCTGTTTGGGGCCCTCGCCCTGCTCTTCTCCGCCCGCGAACGATTCGTGGTTGACGAAGTTGGTGTACACCGGCGCGGATTGCCGATCAAGACTAAGCCGGTCTCATGGGCAAAGATAGGCCGGATCAGACGCGACCCCACTGACTAGAAGAAGGGTCGCTTGCTCTTCGAACTGAGCACTCTGGTGCTGAAGGCACCACCACGCATCGACATCGATTGCACCGACGCTCAGTACCAACAGATCCTCAAGTGGCCCCCCATAACCAACGGCCCGACCGAGCCATCTGGCCCCGCTCGAGACTAAAGGGAATCGATTGTTTAAGCGCCAGTGGATCGCGTCCCACAAGCCGAACGGCTTGCGACGAATGCATGGAAGACCTACAGGCCGCGGCCGAGATGGTCGACGTCACCGATTGGGGATTCCAACCGGCTTCAGCGGACGCGGGGATCAGCACGCGACTTCAGTTGTTGATCTCGGCGGCGTTTGCTGAGCATCATGTGTGTGGCTTCGACTCCGAGGTCTTCGTCTTCGGTCAGGGAGTCGATGAGGTTCCACCTCTCGGGGTAGCGCAGACGGGTGAGGGTTCTGAGGAAGTACACCCGATCCTCTCCCCACTGTGGGTCATTGATGATCCGCACAACGTCGGCCAGTTGGTCTTTAGTCGCGACGTCGCTGAGGGCGGAGGCCAGTGCGTCGCGAGTGAGAGAGTGCGGCTCAAGAGTGTGATGAACAGCGACCAGGTCATCCCACAGCGGCGCTGCCATAGTCGTGCCCAATGCCGCTGCCAGTTCGCTGCGAAACGAGTCGGGCAAATCCTCGTTTTGCAGGTGACGAAGAAGGATCGAGCAGGCTGCATCGTACGCAGGGTCTTTTGGATCGAGTTCGTAGACCGCTGAGCAATGGAGCCCGATCGCCGCGAGATCTTCCAGCGCTAGTTGCTCATAGTCGGGGGTCTCCGGTTCCAGGATTGATGCCCTGCCGTAGGGCGCACCAGTGCCCTGAGAGGAACCAGCCACCAGGCGTAGCGCCTCTAGCACTGCATCATCGGCATCCACCAGTCCGACGTCCTGATGACGGAAGACTTGCGGTCCCGATCCTGCGAGGGTGAGTGCGTCGGCTGCGTGCAGCGCCGCCGTCTCGTCATCACCTTCGTGCTGAGCCAGCCGAACCCGGACTTGTTGCCACTGGAACATCGTGTTGCTCCACCGCACACCCGCATCCCTGTCTAAGAAGCGCTCCAACAGGCCAAGCGCTTCGTCGTGTGCGTCGTCCGAATCGCGCTGACTCAACGCGTCCGCGAGTGAGACTTCTGCAGTGCAGGAGGTCCCGGCAAGGTTTGGCCATTTCGTCAGCAACGATCGGAACTGGAGCTCGGCCTCAACCAGATCGTGCTCCTGAAGGGCTATCTCACCTAAATGCTCCGTTGCCCCTGCCGCCTCAAAAGCATCGTCGTGGTGTTCCTTCAAGACGCGACGCAACAACAGTTTCGCGTCCCTTAGATCCCCCGACTGCCAGAGCGTTACCCCTTGAATCCGCAGGTACTGTGGCCGGTTCCATGTCCGCGACCGCGACAAGCGCGACTCGAAATCTTTCGAACCGCGCTCATCCCAAGCGGTGGCTCTGAACCAATCCCCAGTCACGAGAGCCTCCACAAAGTCTCCGATGCCCGGCCCACCCTAGTACTTCTCCCGGCATCACGCCCTCAGCGTTGAGGAACCGTCACCGGTCAGCGATCGCTGACTGGTGATGATTCCTCATGCGGGACGGCTGTCCTCGCCCGCCTCGCTGATGAGCGGGCGTCCGCTAGGAACACGGGTCACGCCAAAGCACACACTCTCATCTGCACGTCGAACGCTTCGCGGAAGACCGGGGGCCTTTCGCGGGAAGCCTGTACGCCAACGCATGCACCGCATACCGTCAGACTCGTGGATATGGAAACCGTCGGCCGCACGCCCGAATACGGTTTCGGGGCCGTGTTGTCGCTGGTCCTCGGGCTGCTCTTGCTGACCGCTACGGTCCTCGGACCGCTCATTTCAGACCGAATCCGGTTCCACATGTCCTCGGACGCGCTCGTGCAATTTGTCGGTGGCGAGATTGTCACGGCGGTCGTCGCGGTGGTGCTTGTGGCCTCCGCGTCTGCATGGTGGCTGGGACATCAGTGGCCGCCAGCCGTCGCAGCCGGCGCTGCCGCCTACATCGTGTACACGTTCGCCACGGTCGTTGCTGGCCAGGAGTACCACCGCTACCCGGGCAACGTGGAGAAGGCTTTCCTGCTCTACGCAGCCATCACCGCTGCCGGAGTGGCCCTACTCGTGATCTCGTTCCGAACGCTTGTTGGAGCGGGCAATCTCAGTGGCCCACGGCAGCTCAGTGGCTGGGTACTGATAGGGATCGGCGCGGTGGTCGCAGTGTTGTGGTTAGGACAGTTGGCGGGGTTCTATCGAACCGGGCCGTCGCAGGAGTATGAGACGGCTACCTCCTTGTTCTGGGTCATCAAGTACCTAGACCTCGGACTCGTCATTCCCCTCGCTGTCATCACCGGTCTGCTTCAGCGGACGCCCTCGCCGGGCACGGACGCAGCAGCCGTAACAATGTTCGGCTTCCTGAGTTTACTGCTCGCGGCGCTCCTCTTTATGGCTCTGGAGATGCTGCGGCGAGGCACACCAGGGGCGAGTTGGGTATTGGCGTTTGGGGTCGTAGTACTGCTCGTGCCGTGTGCAATTGTCTGGGCGCGTTGGTTGGTGGCGGCCGACTGAACTCCAAGCGGGACTGCCACCGAACGCTGCACACGTCACGACGTTAACCCTGCGAGGCCGCTCGTCAGCATGCCTTGCCGTCCCTAAAGCCGATCCTCTATGGGGATGAACTCTGCCGTTCGAAGTGGCGAGGTTGAAATGGGCAAATTGTCACGTCCCACGAAGAGCCGAAGGTTTCGCCTGGCGGTCATCGTCCTACAGGAAGGTCCCGCAAGCGTGCGGGCGCGGACGAGGGTGACGGTCGACCTCAGTATTCGTCGAGGCCGGGGAGAACGCGTCGGGGCGGCTTGTCGGGGGTCAACCGGTCGACTCGTATTGTGCGTGGACCTTCTGGACCGGCGAGGACGACCAGGTCACCGGGGCCGGCACTCTCCAGCTCCTGCACGACTTCCTCGACCGTCCACGGGTCGGCAGCACCTTCCACCGGTCGAGCGATCTGCACCGCGCTGCCGGTCCTGGTGGCGACCGTCTGTGCCAGATCGGTATCGGCCGGGCCGACCAGTAGCACCCACCGAGCTTGGCCGGTCGCGCGTGTCACAGCGTCATCATCCGGTGAAGGGGCCCTGTGGCGATCGGCTCGGTAGATCGTCCAGTGGTATGCCGCGATGGTGCCGGTCGTGACCAGCAACCCGAAGGTGAACCGGGTGCTGCGCAGGGTCTCGGCGCCCAGCTCGCCGGTCAACGCGTCGTCGATCACCAGGTAGACCCCGACGAGCAGGGCGATCACCGCGACCACTCCGGAGACCCCGAACAAGAGCAGCAGGTAGATGCGTCTGGTGCGGGATGATAGTTCTCCTCGTGCGGGGCCCCTGGCCGCGTTCGCGGTCGGGGTCTCGTCGCTGGGCTCGCCAGCGAAGTCGCGGGTCGCGGCTCGTTGGCACCTGCGCCAATGGATCCACCACACCGGCACGCCGACCAGCAGCAATGTCAGGGCCGCTAGCAGCGCGTTGACGGCACCACCGCCGAGCAGCAGGTCTGCCGATCCGGCCAGTGCCTCGACCCCCGCCACCAGGATCATCGTCAGACCCGCGGCCGCGGCGACCAGGCCGACCGCGGACATGAGGTAGTCGTAGACCCGTCGAGGCTCCGAGCGACCCGGCGTCTCGACGGCGGCCAACACGGCCCGGTGATACCACCATACGACCAGGCCGACGACTGCCACTGCGAGCAGAGAGGGCAGTGCGACGAAATGGCGCGCCGCACTGCTGGTCTCGGGGTCGCCGATGAGCCACACCAGCACCTCGTAGCTGGCGGAACTAAGAGACCCGAGCGCGGTCAACAGTCCACCCGCCGCACCGATCAGCAGCACGTAGATCAACCACAACGTGCCGCGCCGCGACCCAAGCCCAGCCCCGACCCAGTGCACCAACCAGACGACGCCCCCGATGGCCAGCTGCACCGCTGCCACTCTCCTCGGGTCTCCGCCCATCACCACTAGCGCCTCGCCGGCCAGCCCGAGCAGCGACTCCAACGATGTCGTCAACAGCGCGGCCAACCCGCTCACGGCGGTCACCAGTCCGATCAACGAGCCGACCAGAACCAGCAACTGCAACCGGCCGGTAGGAGTCAGGCGTCGACCGATCCACCAGTGCGCCGCCCACAACGGGCCCCATACTAGGAGCGTGGCCAGGGCCGAGGCCGAGTATTCCTGCACCCCAACCGCCCATTCCAGCACGGTAAACAGCGCTACCATCGAAACCACCAGAGCCGTCAGCGACGCGACAGTCAGGTAGGCCGTCCACCCCAGGGACCGGACCTCATTCGGGTCGCGAACGATCCGTTGCCGGGTCCACAGGATGAGACCGGCCGCGACGGGAACCCCGATGACGGTGAACGTGATCGAGCGAGCCAGCTCCGCGGGTCTGTCCACCAAGGTCGGGGATCGCTCGAGCAACGGGGTCAGCAGCCCGACCAGCCCCGCCGCGGCGACGGCCAGCAGCGCATAGAGCAGGAGGTACTGGAAGAAGCGGCGGACGGCCATCAGGGCCCGGCCTCACAGGTGAAAAGCGGCCAGGGCACGCCCTGCAACACCCAGCCGTCTGCCGTCGAGACGAGCCGGTAGATCTGCCGCTCGGCGTAGGCGTCGGTATCGAGAGGCTCGGTCGGGTAGACCACATCAACCTCCACCCGCGCGCCCGAATCAGTGGTCGCCGTGTCGATCAGCACGACCCGCCCGGCGTCCTGGTAGAAAACCTCCCGCAGGTCCTCCAGGGTGCACGCCCCGTCAGGATCGAGGTATGTCGCAGCATGCTCGAGGTCGTCGTCGAAGACGTCGCGCAAGAATGACTGCACGGTCCCTTCCGGAGTGCCTACATCGAAGTCCTTCGCCCGCTCGCCGCCGCGCACCACCACGGCGATCAGCGCGAGTAGAACGACCAGGGCGACGAACCCGGCCAGCACCCACTGCGGACGCCTACTCATGCCCGAGTATCCCACCGTAGCCATTGCCAGACCAGCACCGCCCGATCAGAGCCGTGCGAACTTACGCCTGGACGCTCGGCACAGCTTCGTCGCACTCTCACGGAGCCACCCGAGACGCCTTCAACGCCGCTCACACCAACGGCTCCAACTCTTAACGACACTCAGCGAGCATCCTCGCCCAAGGTCCGGCGGGTTCCCCTAAGCGGAACCCGCATTGACAACGCCGCAGATGGGAGGCGGGGGCGTCGAAGATCGGTCCCAGATGGCCCGTCCGCACACTCTCCCATGACGAGGTGGTCATACGGAAGCCTCAGGACACCCCTGACTCGACACCGCGACCGACTCGGCCCGACGTTGCCGCCGCGAGTTGGTCTGAAACGGAGTGGGGTTTGCAGGCTGGACGTGCTGCGGACCGTGCCGCCCTCCAGACCGGTACGTCTTTCTGAGACCGCTCATTGCGATACGTCCGCAACGTCCGCGGGCTTCGGCGTGTCTGGTTACGTCGTGACGCGGTGGCCCACGACGCGTGGGTCGACGCGTACCGAGGGCCGGGCGGCGTGCCGTTCGTTCCAGGCCAGCGCAGTGATGCTGAGCACGACGATGCCCAGACCGACCCAGCGGCTGGGGGACAGGGTCGCACCGAGCACGCTCACGCCGACGATGGCCGCCGTGACCGGAAACATCAACTCGGCCAGGGTGGCGCGTGAAGCCGCCGTCCGCTGCAGACCGACGTAGTACAGCGCCAGTGCCAACAGCCCCGGGAACAACGCCAACGCGATCAGCGACGGCGCCTGTGCCATCGGCATGGTCCATTGCGCACCAAGGGCGGCCACGATCATGGCGGCGGCTGGTAGGCCAAAGGCAAAACGCAGCACCAGGGTGTCTCGGGCCCCCAAGTCGCTGCCGACCAGCCGCCCCAGGACGGTCCCACCGGCCCAGAGCGCCGCAGCGCCCAGGGCCAGTGCCGCCGCTTGGGCATCCGCGATGGCCACGGAGAACGGGTCGTCGAAACTCAGCATCCAGGCGCCGATCAACGCGGGGACGGCAAAGAGGGCAAACCTCGGTCGGAGCCGTTCTCCCAGCAGCAGCACGCCCAACATGATGGCGACCAGCGGCTGCAGCTTCTGCAACACCTGGGGTGTGATCGGATCTCCGTAGGCGAACGCTGCGGTGAAGAGCGTCGTGGCCAACGCTGAGGAGCCTGCGCCGATGATGACTGACCCGGCGCGGACCCGCGGAGGCGCCTGGGCCCAGTGGCGTAAGGCCGGCACGAGCCACGGAGTCAGCACAAGCACGATGACCGCGTGCTCGTAGAACACGATGGTCGAGGCATCGGCGACCTCGGCGAGAGGCTCGCGCAGGATCCCGGAAGCCCCCCACATCGTGGCGGCGATCGCGATCAGCCAGGTGCGGTCATGCCTCATGCGGAGCTGCGGGCGCCACCTGCCGCGGCTTCGGCCTCTTCTTGCTCGGCCAACTTCGCGCGTACATCGTCCATGTCCAAGGCTTTGACCTGGGTGACCAACGACTCCAGCGCCGGTCCCGGAAGAGCGCCAGCTTGAGCGAAGACGAGGATCCCTTCGCGGAAAGCCATGATCGTGGGAATGGAGCTGATCGACGCGTTCTGTGCCAGGCCCTTCTCGGCTTCAGTGTCGATCTTGCCAAAGGCCACGTCGGTATGCCGGGTCGAGGCTTCCTCGAAGATCGGCCCGAACTGCTTGCACGGGCCACACCACTCCGCCCACCAGTCAACCAAGACGATGTCGTTGGTCTCCAGGGTGCTCTCAAAGGTCTGTTCGGTCAGTTCGATAGTGCTCATAGGAGCGTGAACCCACTCAGCGCACGTGCGATTCCCGTTGGGTGCTATATCCGACCTCTCGGATGCGCCACAATGACGCCATGAGCCCAGTTCCCTCCGTGTCCAACTCGATCACCGTGCGTCTCGACCTCCCGGCCAGAGTGACCGCAGTCAGCGAGACGACACGGGCAGTCGAGCTCGCCGGTGGTCTGGTGACTGCCGTCGACATCACCGAATCGGGCACGCAGCGGCTGCGGGCGGACTTTACGATCGCCACCAGCGGCAGCGAGCACGCCGACGTTGTGGTGGCCGCGATCAGGGACGTGGAGGGCGTCGAAGTGGGCAAGGTCAGCGACCGTGTCTTCCTCGCGCACCTCGGCGGCAAGCTCAGTGTCGAGTCCAAGCTGCCGATCCGGAACCGCGACGACCTGTCGCTGGTCTACACCCCCGGCGTGGCCAAGATCTGTCAGGCGATCTACGAGAAGCCCGAAGACGCCCGCCGATTGACCATCAAGCGCAACACCGTCGCCGTCGTCACCGACGGCACGGCCGTGCTGGGCCTGGGCAACATCGGACCGTTGGCGGCCATGCCGGTCATGGAGGGCAAGGCCGCGCTGTTCAAGAAGTTCGCCGGCATCGACGCCTTCCCGATCTGCTTGGACACCACCGACACCGAAGAGATCATCCGCACGGTCAAAGCGATCTCCCCCGGCTTTGCCGGGATCAACCTGGAGGACATTTCGGCACCACGGTGCTTCGAGATCGAACGCCGTCTGCGAGAAGAACTGGACATCCCCGTCTTTCACGATGATCAACACGGCACCGCAATCGTGTGCCTTGCTGCCCTGAACAACGCCCTGCGGGTGGTGAACAAGGAGATTGGCGACGTCCGCATCGTCATGTCGGGAGCGGGCGCCGCGGGAACGGCGATCATTCGGCTGCTGATCAGGGCCGGGGCCCAGCACCTGGTCGTCTCCGACGTGCGCGGCATCATTCATCCCGGCCGCCCTGACATCAGCGACGGTGACGACGAGAACCTGAAGTGGATCGCCGAGCACACCAACGCCGACAGCATGACCGGAGGGCTCAAGGACGCGCTCGCCGGCTCCGACGTGTTTATCGGCGTTTCCGCCGGCGGCATTCTGACCGGGGACGACATCGCCACGATGGCGAAGGACTCCATCGTGTTTGCGATGGCCAACCCGGTGCCTGAAGTTGACCCTTCCGAGGCCGGCAAGCACGCCACCGTCGTGGCCACCGGCCGCAGTGACTTCGCCAACCAGATCAACAACGTGCTGGTCTTCCCCGGGGTGTTCCGCGGTTTGATCGACGCCGCAACCGACGAGGTCACCGACGACATGTTGCTCGCGGCCGCGGTGGCACTGTCGAACGTGGTGGGAGACGACGAGCGCAACCCCACATACATCATCCCCAGTGTGTTCAACCCACAAGCGACGAAGGCCGTGGCCAAGGCGGTCGAGGGTGCCGCCCGCCAACGTGCCAAGCAGTCATCCTGAACGTCCCGTGTCAGCGAATCCCGCCAGGAGGCAGGCCTTCGGGCTCGCTGTCCTGACGGGGCTGTTGGCCCTTCCGGTCTACGGCCTCTACCTCGCCACGCCCAGTGCCGAGCAGCAGATTCCCTACGTCGACAAGTTCGTGCACATGGCCATGTTCGCCACCCCCGCGGCGGTGGCTGCTGCCTTCAGGTTCCGCTGGGCCATTGCGGTGCTAGTGGTCCATGCGATCGTCAGCGAGCCTCTGCAGGGCGCCCTGACCACCACTCGGAACGTCGATTTCTGGGACATGGTGGCCGACTTGCTCGGTATCGTGGTAGGCGTGGCAGCGGTGCGTCAGTGGAGGACCGATCGCCCTCGTGTGGGGTCGGAGGTGGGCCGATAGTGGTGCGCAGATCTCGGTATGCCGGGCGCTTGCTGGTCGCCATGCCGGCGCTGTCGGACTTCTTCGACCGTTCCGTAGTCCTGATCCTGCAGCACGACGACAGCGGCACTCAGGGCTTGGTGTTGAACAAGCCGCTGGACGCGCGGGTGGACGCCGTCTTGCCGCAGTGGCATGCCCACGTCAGCGCCCCCGCGCAGCTTTTTCAGGGCGGCCCCGTCGGGATGGACAGTGCCTTGGGGCTCGTGCAGATGCCTGAGGACGGCACCGACGCCACGGTAGTGGGAGTCAACCTGCTGGGCGGGGGCGTCGGCTTGGTCGACTTGGACGCACCGGCCGAGGCGATCCTGCCCCAGGTGCGCGCCCTGCGTGTCTACGTGGGCTATGCGGGTTGGACCCCGGGGCAGTTGGCGGATGAGGTGGAACAGGGTGCCTGGCAGGTCGTGGACGCCCAGCCGCGAGACCCCTTCGGGGCCGATGCCGCCGCCCTATGGCGCACCGTCCTGATGCGCCAGCGCAATCGGCTCTCGTGGCTGGCGACCTACACCGAGCATCCCGAACGAAACTAGGCTCCGGCTGCCCGGGTGCTGCCCGGGTGCTGCCCGGGTGCTGCCCGGGTGCTGCCCGTAGGCCAGTAGTCGGAGCACCTCCGCCAGAGCCGCGACACGGCCCGCAGCGGGACCCGCGTCGTAGACTGAGCGCATGGACCACGCGATTCACCTGATGAGTCAGCCGCTCGACTCCCCGGAGGCGCCGACCGGCCCAGACACGCGCACGGCGTTGCTGGAACGAGAGGACACCCGCGTTCAGCCGGAGCTCAGCGAACCGGGGGACCACGAACGCTTCGCGCACTACGTGCGCAAGGAAAAGATCATGGAGAGCGCAATGTCCGGTGACCCCGTGACCGCGCTCTGCGGCAAGATTTGGATCCCGGGGCGGGACCCGAAGAAGTTCCCGGTGTGTCCCACCTGCAAAGAGATCTATGACGGGCTTCGGGCTCCGCAGGACGGCGGCGAGTAGGCGAAGGGGCACCGGCACCGGGTGATAACACGGTGTCCGGGCCCACGGCATACCACGAGGGTCCGGGCATGTCGGACCGGAAAATTGCTTATCCTCAACGGCGATGAGCACCTCAGCCGCCTCCCACCTTTCGCCTTCGTATCCGGAGCGCGCCGCGTGGGGGACCGCCGAGAAACTTCGGGCGTGGCAGGCGGACGCGCTGCAGACCTATCTCGACCAGCGCCCCCGCGATTTCTTGGCGGTGGCGACGCCGGGTGCCGGCAAGACCACTTTCGCGTTGCGGATCGCGACCGAGCTGCTCGATCGCGGCGAAATCGAACGGGTCACCGTGGTGGCACCGACGGAACATCTGCGCACCCAGTGGGCCGACGCGGCGGCCAAGGTCGGCATTGATATCGACCCGCGCTTCAGCAACAGCCAGGGCCGGCACGGCGCCCAGTTCCATGGAGTGGCTGTGACCTACGCCGGGGTGGCCAGCAAGCCGCTGCTGCACCGCGCGCGGACCGAGGCGGCACGCACCCTGGTGATCCTCGACGAGGTGCACCACGGTGGCGATGCGTTGTCGTGGGGTGAGGCGATCCGTGAAGCGTTCGAACCGGCCACGCGGCGGCTGGCCCTGACCGGCACTCCGTTCCGGTCCGACACCGCGGCCATCCCGTTCGTGCGCTACGAGATGGACGAGCAGGGGATCCTGCGTTCCCGCGCGGACTACACCTACGGATACGGCGAGGGCCTGCGTGACGGGGTGGTGCGCCCGGTGCTCTTCCTGGCCTACGGCGGCGGTATGCGGTGGCGCACCAAAGCCGGCGACGAGGTCCACGCACGGCTCGGTGAGGCAGTCACTAAGGACGTCACCGCGCAGGCCTGGCGGACGGCGCTGGAGCCCGCCGGTGAGTGGATCCCCGCCGTGTTGGCGGCGGCCAACACTCGCTTGTCCCAAGTGCGGCGTCACGTGCCCGACGCGGGAGGCCTGGTCATCGCGACCGACCAGGCCAACGCCCGCCAGTACGCCCGACAGCTCGAGATGATCTGCGGTGAGCCGGTCACCGTGGTGCTCTCCGACGATGCGGGTGCCTCCAGCAGGATCGCGGACTTCGGGGCGGGGGACTCCCGCTGGATGGTCGCGGTGCGGATGGTCTCAGAGGGAGTCGACGTGCCTCGGCTTTGCGTCGGCGTCTACGCCACCTCGACTTCGACCCCGCTGTTCTTTGCCCAAGCCGTCGGCCGGCTGGTGCGCGCCCGTCGCCGTGGTGAGACGGCCTCCGTGTTTCTGCCGAGCGTGCCGATCATCCTGGCCCACGCCGGCAACCTGGAGCTCGAGCGCGACCACGCGCTGGACCGCACGGCACGCTCCGATGACGAAGGCGATCTCTGGTCGGCCGAGGAGGGGCTGCTACGAGCCGCGACACAGGGGGAGCAGGCGATCGACTCGACCGGGAAGTTCGAGGCCCTGGAGTCCGACGCCCAGTTCGACCACGTGCTGTTCGACGCCGAGCAGTTTGGTTTGGGCGCGCTGCCCGGTAGCGACGAGGAGCAGGACTATCTCGGACTGCCGGGACTCTTGGAGCCGGACCAAGTGGCGCACGTGCTGCGCGAACGGCAGAGCAAGCAGGTCCGCGACGGCGGGGGTCGAGAAGCGGCGGCCACGGTGGCCGCTCACCGTGCGGTGGCCGAACACCGCAAGGAACTGAACAAGCTCGTGTCGGCATACGCCCGCAAGTCGGGGCAGTCGCACGCGATCGTGCACTCGGAGCTGCGACGCACCTGCGGCGGCCCCGAGCTGGCCACGGCCCACGGCGACCAGGTGCAAGAACGCATCGAGACCATCCGCCGATGGTTCGTCGGCCGTCGCTGACCGAGTCCCGTTCCGCCGCGGCGCCGCCAAAGCGGCGCACGGGTTCACATGGGGGCCGGCCAGCACTGGTCGACCCGCCCCCGTCCATAACGCGTCACGCATCAGGCAACTCGAGGCTGCGGGACGTCGATGAGGTAGGTCAGTACAGGAACATCGGCTTGCCGCGGACGTGCCGCACCTTCGGGCGGTAGTTCTGCACGTCGTACAGCTCATCGATGTCGACCCGCTTGACACCCTCGCCGGTGACCGAGATGGGCACCGAGGAGTAGGTGCCGTTGCGCAACGCGACCATCCGTCCGGTTGATCCGTCGAGGGCCAGATCGGCGGCCATCACGGCGTAGTTCGTGGCGACCATCAGGTCCAAGGAGTCCGGGCTGCCCGAACGCATCAGATAGCCGACCTGTTGATACACGATGTCCTGACCGGTGCGCTCCTTGATGAGCTCACCGGTCACCTGTCCGATTCCACCGAGCTTGCGGTGTCCGTAGGCGTCGGCGTCGCCACTGAGCATCATGTCGCCGCCCTCGATGGTGGCGCCCTCGGAGATGGTGGCCATCGCATACCGACTGGGGTTGCGGCCCTTGTCGGCGACCAGCAGCTCGCACAGCCGGTCGATGTCGAAGGGCACTTCGGAGATCAGGGCCCGATCGACGCCGGCTAGGTATGCCGTGATGAGCGAGGTCTCTCCGCTGTAGCGGCCGAACAGCTCGACCACGGCGATCCGTTCGTGGGAGCCGGTCGAGGTCCGCAGGTTGTGGATGAACTGCACGCCACGGGTGATGGCCGTGGAGAAGCCGATGCAGTAGTCGGTGCCGTGCACGTCGTTGTCCATGGTCTTGGGGATGGCGATGGTCGGCACCCCCTCCTGATGCATCCGCAGACCGTAGGACAGCGTGTCGTCGCCACCGATCGGGATGAGCACGTCTATCCCGACGTGGTCGAGCACCTTCAACGCGTGGGCGGTGAAGTCGTGCGGCCCCTCACCGACGGCTTGGTCGGCCAAGAAGTCCGGCACGTCCTTGGTCGGCATTTTTCCCGGATTGGTCCGCGACGAGTGCAGGAATGTGCCGCCGCTACGGTCCACGGTGCGCACCCGGGCGGGATCGAGGGGCAGGAAGTTCGCCTCCACCGTGGCCGGGTCGTCGAGGTTGGTGGTGGCCAGTCCGCCCCAACCGCGCCGAATTCCGACCACCTCGTGTCCGGCCTCGTGCACCCGGTTGACCACCGCCTTGATGCATGGGTTCAACCCAGGAACATCGCCTCCGCCGGTCAATACGCCGATCCGCATACCACTGTCCTCTCGATGTGCTCAGGGTTTTTCTGGCCCGCGCCATGGTAGTGGCATACGTCACACGGTGGACGCCGCGCGCCGAAAGGTTGCCATGACGGGTGGGCCCAGGAATAGTGCGGGCATGAGCCAAGCCCCCAGCCCTGGCACCTACGACGGCCACGGCGACGTGCCGATCGGTGACTATGGCTTTCTCAGTGATGGAGAAGTCTCGGCGCTGGTGTCGCCCGGGGGGTCCATCGACTGGATGTGCATCCCGCGCTTCGATGCCCCGAGCGCCTTCGGCCGGATCCTCGGCCGACACGCGGGCTCCTTCGGGCTCTCACCGACCGATGCCCGCGTCCCCGCTGCCCGGCGCTACCTTCCGGGCACGATGGTGTTGGAGACGAGCTGGGGCACCGACACCGGGTGGATGATCGTGCGCGACGCCTTGCTGATCGGTCCGTGGCACCACCGGGAAGATCGCTCCAACACCTACGAGCGCACCCCCACCGACTACGAGGCCGAGCACATCCTGCTGCGCACCATCCGCTGTGTCTCCGGCGAGGTGCAGACCACGATGGATTGCGAGCCCGTCCTCGACTACGGCCGATCACACGTCACGTGGACCTACAGCGACGAGTCCTACAACCAGGCTGTGGCCACCGTCCAGGGGGAGAAGGAGGGCGCGGACGTCGAGCTGACGTTGACCTCGGACATGCGGATGGGCTTCGAAGGTGGGCAGGCCCAAAGCCGCACTTTGCTCAGGGCCGGCGACCGGCGCTACGTCGCGCTGTCCTGGAACGGGGCGCCGCCTCCGATGGACTATGAGGATGCCTACCAGCGGCAGGTCTACACCGCCCACCACTGGCAGCACTGGCTGGCCCGGGGAACCTTCCCCGATCACCCGTGGCGCACCTACCTTCAGCGCAGCGCCCTGACCCTGAAGGGGCTGACCTACGCGCCGACCGGAGCCATCGCGGCGGCAGGGAGCGCGTCCCTTCCGGAGACGATCGGCGGGGGACGCAACTACGACTATCGCTTCACCTGGATCCGCGACGCGACGTTCGCCCTGTGGGGGTTGTACTCCTTGGGCTTCGACTGGGAGGCACTCGACTTCTTCGCCTTCATCGCCGACGTCGCCAGCCGCGACCACGACCTGCAGATCATGTACGGCATCGGCGGAGAGCGCGAGCTCACCGAGACCGAGCTCGACCACCTCCCGGGGTATGCCGACTCGCGCCCCGTGCGGATCGGCAACGCGGCGTACGCGCAGAAGCAGCACGACGTCTGGGGTGCGTTGTTGGACTCGGTCTATCTGCACATCAAGTCGGCCGATCATCTGGATGCCCGAGTGTGGCCGATCCTGGAACTGCAGGTCCAGCAAGCGCTGACGCACTGGCGCGACCCCGACGCGGGGATCTGGGAAGTGCGTGGGGATCTCAAGCACTTCACGTCCTCCAAGATCATGTGTTGGGTCGCGGCCGACCGCGGGGCTCACCTGGCTCAGCTCTACGGCGAGCACGAGCGCGCCACGGAATGGAGTGCAGCGGCGGAGGAGATCAAGGCCGACATCCTGGAGCACGGCGTCGATAAGCGCGGTGTCTTCACGCAGTACTACGGCACCGATGCGTTGGATGCCTCGCTGCTGCTGGCGGTCCTGTTAAGGTTCCTGCCGGCTGACGACGAACGGATCCGGGCCACGGTGTTGGCGATTGCCGATGAGCTGACGGTCAACGGCTTGGTGTTGCGATACAAGGTCGAGGAGACTGACGACGGCTTCGAGGGTGAAGAAGGGACCTTCACCATCTGCTCGTTCTGGTTGGTCTCGGCGCTGTGCGAGATCGGAGAGCTGCCACGGGCGCGCCGGTTGTGCGCCAAGCTGCTGTCGTTCAGTGGTCCGTTGGAGCTGTATGCCGAGGAAATCGATGCGGAGAGCGGCCAACATTTGGGCAACTTCCCGCAAGCCTTCACGCACCTGGCGCTCATCAACGCCGTGCAGCACGTCATCCGGTTGGAACAACAAGAACACGGGAGTATTCATGAGCGGTAGTGCGGAGCGGGTCAGCCAGATCCTGGCCCAAGCCCAGACCCGGTTGTTTGTCGACGGGGAGTTCGTCGACGCGACGGGGAACGAGACCTTCGAGGTCGTGAATCCGGCGACCGGGAACGTGCTGTGTCGGGTCGCCGACGCCACACCCGCCGACGGTCGGCGTGCCCTCGATGCTGCCGTCGCGGCTCAAGCCGACTTCGCCGCGACCACGCCCCTGGAGCGACACGGCATACTCCTGCGGGCCTTTGAGCTGATGATGCAACGCCAGGATGACTTGGCTCTGCTGATGACCCTGGAGATGGGCAAACCCCTGGCCGAATCGGCCGGCGAGATCGCCTACGCCGCGGAGTTCTTTCGGCACTTTGCGGGCGAAGCGTTGCGGATAGGGGGAAGCTTTCAGTCCTCGCCACAGGGTGGGGCGCGCTTCATGGTGACCAAGCAGCCGGTCGGCCCGTGCCTGCTGATCACCCCGTGGAACTTCCCCATGGCCATGGGCACCCGCAAGCTCGGCCCAGCCTTGGCCGCCGGGTGCACCAGCGTGCTCAAGCCGGCCCATCAGACGCCCCTGTCGATGCTGGCCCTGGCGCAGATCCTGAAGGAAGCGGGTGTGCCCGACGGGGTGGTCAACATTATCCCGGCGATGGACGCCGGCGCACTCATGGAGCCGCTGATCCGCTCCGGCGACGCCCGCAAGCTCTCCTTCACCGGGTCCACCAAGATCGGCAAGATCCTGCTCGAGCAGTGCGCCGACAAGGTGCTGCGTACCTCGATGGAACTGGGCGGCAACGCACCGTTCGTGGTCTTCGAAGACGCTGACCTGGACGAGGCGGTTGCCGGGTGCATGCAGGCCAAGATGCGCAACATGGGTGAAGCCTGCACCGCCGCCAACCGAATCTACGTGCACTCCGGCTTGATCGAGGACTTCGGTCGGCGGCTCGCCGCGGAGATGGGTGGATTGAAGGTCGGCGACGGCACCCAGGACGACAGCGCGGTGGGGCCGTTGATCGACGATGCGGCTCAGGCCAAGGTGGACAGTCTCGTCCGTGACGCGGTGGACCGGGGGGCCGAAGTGCTCACCGGGGGCGAGCGGCCCGAAGGCCAGGGCTACTTCTACCCGCCGACCGTGCTGACCGGCGTCAGCCCGGACGCGCAGATGGTCAGCGAGGAAATCTTCGGCCCGGTCGCTGCCCTCACGTCCTTCGACACCGAGGAGGAGGCCATCGCCGCCGCCAACGACACGCCATACGGGCTGGTCGCCTACGTCTTCACCAACGATCTGCGCCGGGGGCTGCGGGTGGCCGAAGGCATCGAGGCCGGCATGGTGGGGCTCAACCAAGGCGTGGTGTCCAACCCGTACGCCCCGTTCGGCGGCATCAAGGAGTCCGGTCTGGGCCGGGAAGGAGGGGCGGTCGGGATCGAGGAGTACCTCGAGACCAAATACATCGGCATCGCGATGTGACACAGTGACGCACATGAGCCAGCAACCTGGGTGGTACGACGACCCGCGCGAGTCCGATCTGCTGCGCTATTGGGACGGTGTGCAGTGGACCACGCACACCAGTCCACGGCAGCGACCACACCTGGACCGGACCAGCCGCAACATTGAGGCCGACACGGGTGGCAACGGTTCGCACGGTGCTGGTGGGCAGGGACCGGGCAGTCAGGGCTATGGCGGTCAGGGCTATAGCGGTCAGGGTTACGGCGGTCAGGGTTACGGCGGTGCCGGGGGCTACCAGTCCATGCCCGGCGGGGACTTTGCGACCGCCGACGGGGCGCCGCGGACACCCGACGGACAGCAGATCTCCGGCTGGTGGCGTCGGTTCTTTGCCCGCGTCATCGACTACGTCCTGGTGAGCATTCTTTCGTTGGCGTTGATCCCGGTCGTGGCCCCGGACCTCGTCGACAGCTTCCGCGCGTTGTATGACCTGGTGCTGGCCGGATCGAGCACCGAAAGTGAGCTGACGGCGGCCAGCAACGCGTTCGTCGCCGAAGCAGGGCAGTTCGGTCTCGCGGGTGCGGTGTTGAGCATCGTGTACGAAACGCTGTTCCTGAAGGTCAAGGCAGCCACTCCCGGCAAAATGCTGCTGGGACTGCGCGTGCGACCGCGCGAGCACGACGGGCCGTTGGAGTGGAGCACCAGCGCTATCCGGGCGCTCATCTGGCACGGCCCCCAGTTCCTGGGCGTCGTGCCGTTCTTGGGCGTGATAGCGAATCTCTTCCCGTTCGTCAACGGCTTGTGGCCGCTATGGGATCCGAAGAACCAGTCGCTGAACGACAAGGGCGCCAAGACCAATGTGGTCCGGCGCTCCTGAGCGCTGGCGCAGTCAGTTCGCGCTGGGCGGCGACGAGGAGTCGACCACGACGCCTTCTTCCTGCATCCGCTCGATGGCCAGCTCCGTGGTGTCGGGGCTGACCCCTGCGGTCAGGTCGAGCAGCACACGCGTGGTGAAGCCCTCGCGGGTTGCGTCCAACGCGGTGGCTCGGACACAGTGATCGGTCGCGATGCCGACCACATCGACGTCATCAATCTGGTGGTCGTGCAGCCAGGCAGCCAATTGGACGACCTCGCCGTCAACCTGTGCGCTGCCCTCGAATCCGCTGTATGCCGCGACATGCTCTCCCTTGCGAAAGACCGCCTGCACGTGCGCCAGTGCCGGATCGAGCTCGGGTCGGAACTGTGAGCCGAGTGTGCCGACCTCGCAGTGAACGGGCCAGGTGTCGGTGAAGTCCGGCGTGTCGGACCAGTGCTCGCCCGGATCGATGTGCCAGTCCGCGGTGGCCACGATCGCCGCGTACTCACTCGCGTGGGACACCACGTATTCACTGATCTTCGTCGCGACGTCGACCCCGCCGGTCACCGGCAGTGATCCCCCTTCGCAGAAGTCGTGTTGCACGTCGACGATCACCAAGGCTCGAGTCATGGAGATCACACTAGCCAAGCATGGCCAAGGGTGCGGGGAGAGCGCTGTCGCTCAGGTTCGCCGTGGTTGGTCCCGTCGCGGGCGCTGTGGGCTAGACCTCGTCCAGGTAGGTGGTCGGGATCGCTGGATCGCCGTCAGACATCCGTAGCGCCCTAGTAGGCAGTTCGGCTCGCGAGGCGGCGTGTCGTGCTCGGGCGGTGTCGGCGTCGACCGCGACCACGACCGCGCCGTCGCGCACGAGTTCGATCAGCAGGCTTCGGTCGTCTCCATCGTCGGTGGGTTGCTCGTTGATGCCGATGACCTCCTCTTGGGCGACCCCGGTGCTGTTGCGACGGCGCAAGGCGTATTTGCGACCACCCACCGAGGCCTTGTCCTTGCTGACTTTGGCAACGCCCTCCATCTGCCCTGCGCTGTTCTCTCGGCTGACCAGCTTGTAGACCATGCCTGCTGCAGGCGCGCCTGAACCGGTGACGACCGCAGTGCCCACCCCGTAGGAGTCGACGGGGGCGGCCTGCAAGGCGGCAATCGCGTACTCGTCCAGGTCCGATGTGACCACGATGCGGGTGTTCGTGGCGCCGAGGTCGTCCAGCTGACGGCGCACGTCCTGGGCGCCAGAGATGAGGTCGCCGGAGTCCAGACGCACCCCGCCCAGCTCGGGGCCGGCCAGTTCGACGGCCAACGCCACGCCCGAGGTGATGTCGTAGGTGTCGACCAACAACGTGGTCTGCACACCGAGACTGTCCAGTTGCGAGGTGAATGCCGCGCGTTCGTCCTGGTGCAGCAACGTGAAGGAGTGCGCGGCCGTGCCAACCGTGGGTATGCCGTGGCGACGTCCGGCCGCGAGGTTGGATGTGCCGGTGAAGCCGGCGATGTACGCCGCCCGGGCCGCAGCCACGGCGGCTTCCTCGTGCGTGCGACGGGATCCCATCTCCAGACACGGACGATCGCCGGCCGCGGCGCTCATCCGCGATGCTGCGGAAGCGACCGCCGAGTCGTGGTTGAGCATGGACAGAATCACCGTCTCGAGGATGACGCCCTCGGCAAACGTCGACTCGACCACCATCAGCGGCGAGCCGGGGAAGTACACCTCACCCTCGGCATACCCCCAGATGTTTCCGGTGAACCGATACGTCGACAAGTAGTCCAGGGTCGCCTGATCCACGACCGCCGCGCGGGCCAGGAAGTCGATCTCGCTCGCTCCGAAGCGAAAGTTCTCCAAGGCTTCGAGGACTCGCCCCGTGCCGGCGACCACGCCGTAGCGTCGACCGTGCGGCAGCCTGCGGGCGAAAGCCTCGAACACACACCGTCGGTGTGCGTGACCGCTGGTCAGTGCGGCTTGCAGCATGGTCAACTCGTAATGGTCGGTCAGCAGCGCCGAACTGGGTGTAGTCATGGGAGGCACTTTAGAGTGGAGGGCGTGTCCTACGCGTCCTTGTCACCACCTCGATCCGCGGCGGCGCCCGAGGGCACTCCGGAGCGAAGCTCAGATGTGGCGGTGCTGGATCGTCCCGAAGCGGACACGCCGTGGATCACCCTGGTCTGGAATGACCCGGTGAACCTGATGTCCTACGTCACCTGGGTGCTGCAGACTCATTTCGGCTATTCCCGGTCCAAGGCTGAGACGTTGATGCTGGACGTGCACCAGGTGGGGCGCGCGGTGGTTGCCAGCGGAAGCCGGGAGAAGATGGAAGCAGACACCGAAGCCATGCACGGTTACGGCTTGTGGGCGACCTATCAGAAGGATGACTGACGTGGCTCAGGGCTTCGCCCGCAAGAAGGGCCGCATTGTCGGTCGGCTGGACGGCGAAGAGGTTGCGGTGGTCCTTCACCTGCTGCGGCTGACCAAAGACTTCGTCGCGCCGCAACGCGAAGACACCGGGGACCCGTTGATGGACCTCATCGCCGGGCTGGGGGAGTCCGACGCGCAGCCGCAAGAGCCTCGTGACCCGGCACTGCTGCGCCTGCTTCCGCCGGCCCACCGCACCGATAACGCCCAGGCGGCGGAGTTCCGGGCACTGACTGAACACTCGGTGCGTCAACGCAAGGCTCAGACTCTCTCCGCAGCCATCGAGGCGTTGACCCTGGCGGAGCCGCCGAAGGTCTCGTTGGACGAGGGTCAGGCTCAGTCGGTGATGGTGGCCCTGACCGACGTGCGCCTGGTCCTGGGCGAACGTCTCGGTCTACGCACCGACGAGGACTCGGCTGCGCTGCACGAGGAGATGTTCGATGCCCTGCAGGGCTGGGGCGGGAAGGACTCGGCGGTCGACCCAGCGCGGGTTCAGCAGATGGCCTACTACGACTTCCTGTCTTGGCTTCAGGAGAGCATCGCGCTGTCCCTGCTCGGCGAGTGATCATCTAGTCTGAGCCGCATCATGACGATCCACTCCGCACCCCACAGCAGCACCGAATCCGAGCAGATCTCCGGCTCCGACGTGCGCGTCCGATTCGCCCCTTCACCCACGGGCACTCCCCACGTGGGCATGGCCCGCACGGCGTTGTTCAACTGGGCCTTCGCGCGGCACCACGCAGGCACCTTCGTCTTCCGGATCGAGGACACCGACGCCAGCCGCGACTCTGCGCAGTCCTTCGATGAACTTCTCGACGCGCTGGCGTGGCTGGGTCTGGACTACGACGAGGGTCCCGGCGTGGGTGGGCCGTACGGGCCTTATCGGCAGAGCGAGCGGGCTTCGAGCCATCACCGGGTGGCTGCGGCCCTGCTGGACGGTGGATTCGCCTACGAATCGTTTGCGACGCCTGCAGAGGTCGAGGAGCGCCATCGAGCCGCTGGTCGTGATCCCAAGCTGGGCTACGACAACTACGATCGCGACCTGAGCCAGGAGCAGCGGTCGGCTTACCGGGAAGAGGGCCGCGAGCCCGTGTTGCGGCTCCGCATGCCGGATGAGGACATCACCTTCACGGATCTGGTTCGTGGTGACGTCACCTTCGCCGCCGGCGTGGTGCCCGACTTCGTCATCATGCGCACCGGTGGCAAACCGCTGTATACGTTGGTCAACCCGGTGGACGACGCTGCCATGGGCATCACGCACGTCATCCGCGGTGAGGACCTGTTGTCCTCGACCCCGCGTCAGATTGCCCTGTATCGCGCGCTGATAGCCATTGGCGAAGCCAGTCGGGTGCCGACGTTTGGTCACCTGCCGCTCGTGCTCGGCGAAGGCAACCGGAAGTTGAGCAAGCGTGATCCGGCGTCCAACCTCTTCCTGCACCGCCAACGCGGCTTCCTACCCGAAGGCATGATCAACTACCTGGCGCTGCTGGGCTGGGCGATCAGCGGAGACCGTGACGTCTTCACCCCCGCCGAGCTCATCGCGTCCTTCGACATCGATCAGGTCAACCCCAACCCCGCTCGGTGGGATCAGCAGAAGGCCGAGGCCATCAACGCCGAGCACGTCCGCGCGTTGGAGCCGGCCGACTTCGCTGCCCGACTGCTGCCCGTGATGCAGGACTGTGCAGCGATGCCGGCCCCCAGCACGAGTGCACAGATGGCGCGACTACTGCAGATCGCGCCGTTGGTGCAGACGCGCGTTCAAGTCTTGGCCGAGGCGGGCCCGATGGTGGCCCCGTTCTTCACCGATGACGATGCGCTGCCTATCGCCGATGACGCCCGGGCGCAGCTGAAGGAGTCAGCGCCCGAGGTGTTGCGGGCCGCCCTGGACGCCTTGGATCCACTGTCCGGATCGGTGGGGGAGCCATTGGGTGATGGCGTGGAGTGGACAGCGGCCACGATCGAAGAGGCGCTGCGGGCGGCCATCGTCGACGGCTTGGGCATCAAGCCTCGCCTCGCGTTCGGGCCGCTACGCACTGCAGTCTCAGGGCAGCGGGTGTCGCCGCCGCTGTTCGAGTCGATGGAGATCCTCGGCAAGCCCTCGACCCTGGCTCGGCTGCGCAGGCTGCTGGGTGAGCTGGGCTGAGCAGAGCGATCCTGACGTCCACACCGGCGATTTGGGTGAGGGTTGGTGGACCGGTATCGTTCCACCTCGGTCCACCGGTACAGCAATGCCGGTGACACCCCCATGGGGTATGGTGTAATTGGCAGCACGACTGATTCTGGTTCAGTTAGTCTAGGTTCGAGTCCTGGTACCCCAGCGTATGTTGATAGGTTCACCCTGTCAGGATGCACGACTGGTTGTGACTGACCAGCACACAAGGCCCCGTTGTGTAGCGGCCTAGCACGCCGCCCTCTCAAGGCGGTAGCGCGGGTTCGAATCCCGTCGGGGCTACAAGAGGCGAAGGGCCTCCGATCTCATGAGATCGGAGGCCCTTTTTGCATGTCCTGGTAACGATCTGAACCTTTTGTAGGTAGACGGACCGAGAATGAAAGCCTAAAATCATTTGTGGGCAATCTAATTGACGCTAGCCACACGGTGAGGCGCGCCATGTCCGCAAAGGAGAGGCCAACATGAACAAAGC
>JBASAZ010000149.1:0-5293 GCA_049650845.1 Ornithinimicrobium sp. | reverse complement strand
CGAGCTCACCGCTCACTACGGCTCGGACTGCCCCGTGGCCGTGGGGTATCTGGTCAGCCAGCCCGAGGAGATCATCCTGCGGGGCACCCTGGCCGACATCGCCGATCAGGTCGAGGCCCACGGTTTGCGCCAAGCCGCCGTGATCATCGTCGGGCCTGCCCTGACCGCCAGCGGGTTCGTCGACTCCCATCTGTATTCCGACCGTCCGCGCGGATGACCCGGCCCGGGAACCGATACCTCTAGCGCGTCGGAGGAATCCGTGCGTATGCTTCGCCAGTCATCCATCCTTGAGTGAGGAACCCGGTGCCATTCCGGGACGGTCGCGCCACTGTGAGCGGGTTAACCCGCAAAGTCAGCACACTCCCTCGGACGGTTATCTGCTGATCGGACGCGTCATCCGAGAAAGGTGCAGCCGTGCACATTGCCGAGGGCTTCCTCCCGCCCCTTCACGCCGCAGCCTGGACGGTGGCGGCGACCCCCTTCGTCGTTCACGGCGTCATGGCGGTCCGCCGCACCTTGCGCGACCACCCGGAATCCACCCTGCTGCTCGGCGCGGCCGGCGCCTTCACCTTCGTGCTCTCCGCCATCAAACTGCCCTCGGTGACCGGGTCGTCGTCCCACCCGACCGGCACCGGCGTGGGCGCCGTCATCTTCAAGCCACCCGTGATGGCCGCGCTGTCGCTGATTGTCTTGCTGTTCCAGGCCCTGTTGCTGGCCCACGGCGGGATCACCACGCTCGGCGCCAACCTTTTCGCCATGGGCATCGTCGGCCCGTGGGCCGGGTATGCAGCCTGGCAGGTGCTGGCGAAGGCACCGTTCGCGGTGCGGGCGTTCTTCGGGGTGTCGATCGCCAACCTGATGACCTACATGGTGACGACCACGCAGCTGGCGATGGCCTTCCCCGACGCCCAGAGCGGCTTCCTCGGGGCCTGGCTGCGCTTCGCGGCCATCTTCGCCGTGACCCAGATTCCGTTGGCGATCGTGGAGGGGCTGATCGGGGTGCTGCTGCTGCGGGCTTTGCTGTCCTGGGCCGGTCCGGAGCTGGCGGGCCTGGGCTTCACCGGCCGCGCCGCTGCTGAGTCGTCCACCGACGACGTCGACGAGGCGGGGGCGCATGTCTAAGTCCCGCACGACGACCGTTGCCCTGCTCGTGGCGATCGTGGTCATCGTGGTGGGCGCCCTCGTCATCGGTGGCCAGGTCAGCAAGGACAGCGACACGTCGTTCGGGGGCAGCGACAGCGCTGCGACGGCGGCCATTGCGGACACCGGCTACGAGCCGTGGTGGCAGCCCATCACGACCCTGGCACCCGAAGTCGAGTCGGGTCTGTTCGCGCTGCAGGCGGCCATCGGCGCGGGGTTGCTCGGCTATTTCTTAGGCACGCTGCGGGAGCGGCGTCGCCACCCGGTGGCCGATCCCACGGACGGTGAGCGGGCCGATGGCACGACTAGCGCTTGATGACGCCGCTTGGTCCGGCAGCTGGCGGACCCGTTCGGTCGCCGAGAAGTCCCTGCTCTGCCTCGGCCTGCTGGCGCTTGCCGTTGCTTCGCCGAATCCGCTGGTCAGCCTGGTGGTGCTGACGACGGCCATGGTGGCCGCCCTCGCGGTAGCCCGGGTGCCCCGCACGACCTATCTGAAGGCGATGGTCGCTCCGGTGGTGTTCTTGGCCCTGTCGTTGCCGGCGATCGCCGTCAGCATCGGCACCCACCCGATCGATCCACTGTGGTCGATGGGCTGGCTGCACCTGGAGTCCGGCGGAGTCCAACAGGCAGTCCAGGTGGGGGTGCGCTCGGTGGCCGCGATGGCCGCCATGCTGCTGCTGCCGTTGACCACGCCGATGGTCGACCTGCTCGACGGCATGCGGCGCCTGCGCGTGCCCGAGGCGCTGATCGACATCGCGGCGCTGGTCTATCGCATGCTGTTCTCGTTGCTCGACTCGGTCGCCGCGATCCGCGAGGCGCAAGCCGCCCGGCTCGGGTACGCCGGATCCGTCGAAGCGCGCCGTTCGGTCGGTCTGCTCGGTGCCGCGATTCTGCGTCGAGCGTGGGTGCGTTCCCAGCGCTTGGAGCAGGGCCTGATCGGCCGGGGGTATGCCGGCTCGCTGCGCACCCTGAACGATCCGGCCGTGGTGGATCGTCACTTCGTCGTGCTGACCGTGCTGCTGCTTCTCGCGTTGACGGTCGTGTCGGTGGTGGCCCGATGAGTCACCGGCTGGAACGTCACGAGCCCGCGCCGGGCGCCGTGCTGGCCGCGCACGGGATGCACGCGGGATATCCCGGTCAAGCCAACGTGCTGGACTGCGTGCAGGTTGCGATCACGGCAGGCCAGCGGTTCGCTGTCTTGGGCCCCAACGGCACCGGCAAGACCACGTTGTTGCGCTGCCTGTCCGGGGCTCACACCCCTGCCTCCGGCCAGGTGCTGCTGGACGGCATACCGCTGGTGCAGAACCGCAAGGGGCTGACGAAGCACCGCCAGCAGGTGCAGTTGGTGCTGCAGGACCCCGACGACCAGCTGTTCTCCGCCGACGTACGGCGAGACGTGTCGTTTGGTCCGATGAACCTGGGGCTACCCGCCGACGAGGTCCGCAGCCGAGTCGATGAGTCCTTGGAGCTCTTGGGCATCACTGCCTTGGCTGACCGCCCGGTGCATCACCTGTCCTACGGGCAGCGCAAACGGGTCGCCATCGCCGGGGCCACGGCGATGCGGCCCCGAGTGCTCCTGCTCGATGAGCCCACGGCCGGCCTCGATGACCGCGGCTGTGCCCTGTTGTTGGAGGCCCTTCGCCGGCTCGAGGGCGCCGGCACCACGGTCGCGGTGTCCACCCACGACGTTGACCTGGCGTGGCGATGGGCCGATGAGGTGGCGTTAGTCACCGACGGGCAGGTCCGTCAAGAACCGATGGCCAAAGTGCTGAGCGACACCGCTGCCCTGGCCGCCGCCTCCCTGGCCACCCCGTGGCCCGTCGCGCTGATGCATCAGATGGGCCGCACGATCGACGTCATGTCCCCGCCGCGCACCACCGCCGAGGTGGCGGCCGCCCTCAGTTAGCTCACCCTCCAGAAACCGGCTTTCGGCTACCTCCGAGCCTTAGCGGCCTGCTGCAGGTCTCACGTCAGCGGGTGTGCCCTACGACGGGTGTCAGCGGTTCCGCTACGCGCTTTCCATGAGGTCCGGGTTCGTGAGGTCACACCAGGCACCAGGCGTGATCGGGGTGGCCGAGACCTCCGGTGTGAGCGAACCCTGCAACCGTGAGGCCCATACGTTGACGTCCTCGCGAAGGGTGGCAACGCCAAGAGCGATGTGCTCCTGCGCAAAGCCCCGGTCGGCCAACTGCTGGACCGCACTGAGTGCGAAAACTCGGCTGGCGATCGCACCTATCTCGACCAGTCGTCGCTGGTCGGGTCGCTCGTCAACGGTGATGTGCAATGCCGACCCAGCGAGCTCTGACCCGGCCGCCGTCGTGTCGTCCTTGGCCAGGTGCTCGCGCAGGTTCGATGTGCCGGAGCGGCGCATTTTCTCGGCCACATCGGAGCCCATCTGCGCATACAACACGTCGTTCGATCCTTCGAATATTTGGTAGGGCCTGCTGTCCACGACGCCTCGTCCGGCGATGTGGTTCAGCGCGTACCCTTTGGCGCCGACCAGCTGCAGTAAGGACTGCGATGCCTCCTGCTGATAGTCCGAGGCCACGGTCTTGACCGAACTAGCGGACTGTCCGACCCGAGACAGGTCGGTCGACGTCCCAGCATTCTCCGAGGTCCACAGGCTCAGCGCGCTCGCGACAACCCACTGTCCTTGCAGCCGAGCCACGCGGGCCTGCACCTGGTCGTAATCCAACAGCCTTCGGCCGGAGACCACACGGTCGGTGCAGTGCTGGACCGCCTCATCGACCATTCGGTGAATGAAACCGACCGCGCTACCGGCGAAGGTTGATCGCGAACGGTGCAACAAATCCATCATCATCCTTAAGCCCCCACGCCCCCCATCGAGGCGATGAGTGGACGGCAGACGCACGTCGACACTGTTGCGACCATACGGAATCCCGTACAACCCGAGCGAGGGATACTGCTCGATCATCTTGATGTGCTGGTCGGGTTCGTTCTGTTCACAGATGAACAAGTCGATCCCATTTCCCAGGGACCCGTCATCCTTGCCAGGGCGTGCCATCACGAGGAAGTAGTCCGCCCATCCGGACAAGCCAGCCCAATGCTTGGTCCCGGCGACGCGGTATTGCTCACCATCGCGGTGCCAGGCGGTTTTCATCGACAGCGCATCGGTGCCGTAATCCGGCTCGGTGATCATCAGACCACCCAGACTTCCGCCGGTGATCATCTGCGGCAGGATCCGTTCAGCCACGTCCGCGTCGCCGTACTTCGCGACGGGTTGCGCGAACAGGCTGCCGCTGATGCCCAGCGTCAAACCGAGCGACAGAGAGTGATACGACGCTGCCTCCATCACAGCCTGGCTGGGGGCCAGGCTGTCCCCGAACCCACCGAAACGGGTCGGCATGAAGGCCCGCATCGGCTCCGCGGAAAGCACTTCGCGCAGGACGTATGGCGGCAGTCCTCGCTCCTGACCGATGACGTCAAGGTCGGCTCGGTGGCCGAACGTCCGTGCCAACACGTGGCGGAAGTTCTTGATGTGCTGGTCAGCGCGCTCGGCAGTCCCGATCCAGGGGCCCTTCGTCGAGGTGTGCCGCGCCGGGAATGGGTCCACCTCGGATTGGGTCAGTTCTAACTGCGTCGTCATGTATTACGAGCCTCCACACTGTTGGCCACCTCCCTCGAAGCGGTCCTTACCTACGGTTACGTTACCGTAGGTAACGGCATGGGGGCCGTCACATGTTCCCGACGCACACAGATCGCGCTGACCCGACCGTGCCGCTAGCTTTCGGTGAAGCGCGGGGTCCAGACGCGACCGGTGCTGCTGACCGTGGTGGTTGATGCGCCAATGATGACCAGGCACCCCATGTCGATGCTCTGCGGGTCGAGGTCGGCCAGGGTCGTCACCGTGAGGGATTCCGCGTCCCGTCCGACGTGCCGCGCCACGACCACCACACGGGACCCGGGGAGTATGCCGAGCAGCAGGTCACGGGCCTGCGCGAACTGGTCGGGTCGGCTGGCGGATCGGGGGTTGTAGATGGCCACGGCGATGTCAGCGCTCCCCGCTGCACGCAGCCGGGACTCGATGACCGCCCACGGTTTGAGCCGATCGGACAGCGACAGCAACATGTGGTCGCCGCCGAGGGCAGCTCCGGCGAGCGCCGACGCGGCGTGGGCGGCGGTGATGCCGGGC
>JBASAZ010000148.1:0-2072 GCA_049650845.1 Ornithinimicrobium sp. | reverse complement strand
TTGGACGTGTTGAGCGACCTCCTCAAGCACGACCGCTCGTGGCGTCTGCTGCTCGTAGGTCGGCAGTTTGCCCCATTCCCGTCTGCTACAGGGTTGAACTACCAGCGCGAGTTTGCGCGACGACTGGAAGAGGACGGACTCCACGAGCACGTGGAGATACGAGGGTTCACGACCCGTCTGGAGGAACTGTACGAGGGGGTGGGGTTCGTTCTCAGTTGTTCACGACGGGAAGGTTATGGTGTCGCGTTCGCCGAAGGCGTCGCATCCGGAGCCGTTCCGATCCTTCGTGACTGGCCGATCTTCGCGTCGCTGGACGCGGCGGCACGTACCTTTTCCCCGGAGTGGGTGGTACAGACTCCGGCGGAGGCTGCAGCTCGAATCCGAGGAGCCAGCACACCGAAGACGTGGCGAGCCGCGACCGACGCCGCACAGGCACAGATCGTGGACATGGCATCTGCGGACGACACCCTGCGGCGGTTGCGCAGCGTGATCAACGTCCAGGGGAGCCACCGAGATAGTCTCGACTCGTGACTAAGCTGCGCACCTCGTTATCCCGTCTGCGGCGAGGATGGGGCCGTAAGGGCGCCAGGCAGACTGAGGCGACTCCCGACCCGACATCACGTCAGGATGATCCGACCGGGCGGTTGAAGGCACTGACGGCAGCACGTGAGCACGAGGCCGCGATGCAGTGGGCGGAGGAGCACTGGCATACCCACAGCGAGGATCGGTCATTCCTCAAGCAGGTGCGCACCAGCGCCTCGGCGGCGGGAGCCATCAGTGTGCAGCGGCGGGCACTGGCCCTGGAGCAGCAGCAATGGCCGGGCGCCGCGGTGTCCTCCAGCGCTGCCGCGACGGAGGGTCGCTGGCGAGAGACCTCGGCCGACTGGGCTCCACACCTTGCCTCCACCGATGGTGAAGTCCCGGAGGGGACCGAGACCACGACGGGGCGGATCCTGCACGTGCTGAAGATCTCCATGCCGCACCGGCAAAGCGGCTACACGATGCGCACGATGTATTCGCTGACCGGTCAACGGCGTGCCGGCCTCGACCCGGTCGGCGTGACTGCGTTGGACTTCCCAGCGTCAGTCGGCATCGACGACGCGGCCCCGCAGGACGAGGTCGACGGGATCCGCTATCGCCGACTGTTGCGCGAAGCGATCCCGGCCAAGCAACCGCTGGACACCTACCTCGACGATTGGGCCGATGCTCTCCTGGGCACCGTGAAGGAAGAGAAGCCGGAGATCCTGCACGCCCATTCCGGCCATCGCGGATACGACTCGGCGCTCGTGACCCTGGCGGTGGGCAAGCACTGTCGGTTGCCGGTCGTCTATGAAGTCCGCGGATTCTTCGAGTCGCTCTGGACCTCGGACACGGCATGGGCTGAGCAATCGGAGGTCTATCGACGCCGACACGACACCGAAGCACGGTGCATGAACGAGGCGGACGCAGTGGTCACGCTGTCCGAGTCGATGCGGGCAGACATCGTGGCCCGAGGAGTGCCGTGCGAACGTGTGCACGTGGTGCCGAACGGAGTCGACACCGCGCGTTTTGTGCCCCGGGAACGCCCTGCCGATCTGGTCGAACGATGGGGATTGGGGTCTGCCTTCGTGTTTGGCTACGTGTCAAACCTGGATCACTATCGGGAGGGTCAGGAACTGTTGATCGATGCAGCTGTGGAGTTGCGCGACCGTGGCGTGGACGCGGTCGCGCTCATCGTCGGGGACGGCTCGCGACGCGAAGCACTAGAGGAGCACGCGCGTGAACGCGGTGCTGGCGCGAGCGTCGTCTTCACCGGCAAGGTCCCGCATCACGAGGTATTGGACTACTACGCGCTCTACGACACGTTTGTCGTGCCCCGCGTCGATGAGCGAGCCGCGCGGTTGGTCACCCCCCTCAAACCCTATGAGGCCATGGCCATGGGCATCCCGTTGGTGGTCTCCGACCTGCCGGCCCTGGCGGAGATCACCGGTCACGGTCAGCGAGGCGCGACCTTCGCTACCGGTAACGCGCAGTCGTTGACCGAAGTGCTGGCCGGGCTCATCAACGATCCGACCCGACGCGAGGGACTGGCC
>JBASAZ010000147.1:0-17098 GCA_049650845.1 Ornithinimicrobium sp. | reverse complement strand
TCACCGCGCAGACGTTGCTCTATTCCACCAACCGGCGCAACGGGGTGGACATGGACGTGATCGCTCGCGACCTGGCGACCGGCGACGAACGGGTGCTGCACGATCGGGGTGGGTATGTCGTGGGCGCAGCCCTGGACCACGCGCAGCGCGACCTGGCCGTGCTTCGGCTCAGTCTGCGGCCCAACTCGACCATGGTGGATCTGGCGACCGGGAGCCGATCGCAGTCGTGGACCGACCCCGACGAGCTGGCCCTGCACGAACTGCCCGGTTGGACGGGCGACGACGACGCCCTGGTCCTAGCCAGCAACCACGGCCGCGAGTTCGCGGCCGTTCAACGCCTGGCCCGCGACGGGTCGTGGCAGGTCGTGGTGGCCGAGGATGGACGCGACCTGAGTTGCTGGGTCAGCCCGGATGGCTCGGCCATGGTGGTCGGGGCACTCGATGACGGCGCGTCGTCCCTGACCGTCCACGAGATCGACGGAGGACATCGCTGCCGGGTGAACGTGCCCGACCTCGCCGCGATATCCGTGCGATGGTCACCAGGCTCGACCCGCATCGTGGTCTCGGGCACATCGCCGACCGAGCCGGGGGCCATCTACCTCATCGACGCACAGACCGGCGCCGCCGACCGGTTGGTTTCCTCCGCCGAAGCGCTCCCACCGTCGGTCCGGGAACGACTGGTTGAGCCGAGCACGCACCGCATACCCGCCCGCGACGGCGAGCAGATCCCGTGCTTCCTGTATGCCGCATCGTCCGAAACGCGAGCCAGTGTGCTGCACATCCACGGTGGGCCCGAAGGGGCCTCGACACGCGCCTGGCATCCGGTCGTCCAGGCGCTCACCGCGGCCGGATTCACCGTGCTGGTGCCGAACGTGCGCGGGTCCACCGGCTACGGGAAGCGGTGGTACTCCCTGGACGATGTCGAGCTGCGGCTGGAATCGGTGGGCGATCTGGCCGACGTGCATGCCTGGTTGCCCACTCAGGATCTGGATCCGCAGCGCGCAGCGCTCTGGGGAGGGTCATACGGCGGCTACATGGTGCTGGCCGGGGTGTCCATGCAGCCCGAGCTCTGGGCGGCGGGGGTCGACATCGTCGGGATGAGCTCGTTGGTGACCTTTCTGGAGAACACCTCGGCCTATCGGCGGGCCTACCGCGAGCGCGAGTACGGTTCGCTGCTGCGGGATCGCGACCTGCTGGAACGTGCCTCACCGATCACGTATCTGGATCGGATCAAGGCCCCGCTGTTCGTGATTCACGGTGCCAACGATCCCCGGGTGCCGCTGAGTGAGGCCCAGCAGATCGCCACGGAACTGGACCGCACGGGTGTGCCGTGTGAACTGCGGGTCTACCAGGACGAAGGACACGGGTTGGCCAAGCGGGTCAACAAGATCGACGCCTACCCGGGCGCGATCGACTTCTTGCGCCGCCACCTGCGCTGAATCACGTCACTCGATGAACCGTCCTCACCCGAGGCTCGCGCGCCGGTGCGTCCCTAGCCACGGGATCTACTGATTATTACACTGCGACTGTGAATAAATCAGCGGAGCTTGGCCCGGTGGCCCCTCAGGCCTCCACCGACAGCGGGCCCGACGTGCTGCTTATCGCGCTGGCGGACTCCACGACGCCGCTCACCGTGCCCGGGCTGGCGAAGCAGCTCAACCTGCACACCAACACGGTGCGAGCCCGCCTCGCGGTGCTGATCGCCGGCGGACTGGTCGAGCGGGAACGGGTTCCCACCGCACTCCGCGGCCGACCCGCCCACGTCTACCAGCCTTCGGTCGGGGGGTGGGCCGAGGTGAGGCAAAGCCGCTCAGCGCAGGAATACCACGGCCTGTCCGCCGCCTTCGCCGAGCACCTGCACACTCATGCTGCCGATCCCGTCCGCGAAGCGCGTGTCGTCGGTCGAACCTGGGGGCGACACCTGGCGGCCCAGGCGTCCCCCGGGCTGGCTGCTCAGGGCCCGCAGGCCGGCACCGATCAGGAGCCAGTGGCCGCTCAGCAGAGTGTCGTCGACCTTCTCGAAGAGCTGCGGTTCAGCCCGATGGTGGACGGCGACGGCATCGCATTGCGCACGTGTCCGCTGCTGGACTTGGCGCATCGAATGCCCGATGTCGTCTGCCAGGTGCACCGGGGTCTGGTCGAGGGCACACTGGAGCACCGCGACGGCGCCGCGGTCACGGTGGATTTGGTGCCCTTTGCCGAGCCGGGCGCGTGCCGGCTCCGGCTGACCTGACCCGCCTACGGGTTGCGGGCAACGACGCTGAGGGGCGCTGCGCGTCGGTAGGCTTCGGCTCATCACTCATCGTCCAAGGAGTCGTCTGTATGCCGGTGAACCTGCGTGGACGCAGCCTGTTGTCGCTGCAGCACCACAGCGCCGCCGAGATCCACCATCTGGTGGACCTGGCACGCGAGCTCAAGCGGGCCAAGGGCGCCGGCACCGAAGAACCGTTGCTGACCCAGAAGTCGATCGCACTGATCTTCGAGAAGACCTCGACCCGCACGCGGTGTGCCTTTGAGGTCGCGGCCGCCGACCAGGGCGCCAGCACGACATACCTGGACCCGGTGTCCACCCAGATCGGCCATAAGGAGTCGATCGCCGACACCGCCCGGGTGCTCGGGCGGATGTACGACGCGATTCAGTACCGCGGCTCCTCCCAAGCGTTGGTGCAGACGCTGTCTTCGTATGCTGGGGTGCCGGTCTACAACGGTCTGACCGACGACTGGCACCCGACTCAGATGCTGGCCGATGTGCTCACCATGAGCGAGCACTGCGCCAAGCCGTTGTCCGAGGTGGCCTACGCCTACCTCGGCGACGCCCGCAACAACACCGGCAACTCGCTGCTGCTGATCGGCGCCAAACTCGGCATGGACGTGCGCATCGCGGCCCCGTCCAGCCCCGCGCTGCAGCCGACGAGCGACCTGGTTGCGCAGTGCAGGGTGATCGCCGAGGACACCGGAGCCCGGATCACGATCACCGACGATCCGCTGGAGGCTGTCGCCGGGGCCGACTTCGTGCACACCGACATCTGGGTGTCGATGGGGGAGCCGGTGCAGGCGTGGGGTGAGCGGATCGACGCGCTGCTGCCCTATCAGGTGAACGCCGAGCTGATGGCCGCGACGGGCAACCCCGCATCTCGGTTCATGCATTGCCTCCCGGCCTTCCACAACACCGAGACCGCCATCGGGCACAGCCTGGTGCAGCAATATCCGCACCTGGCCGGCGGCCTGGAGGTGACCGACGACGTCTTCGAGTCCCCGGCCAGCATCGTCTTCGACCAGGCCGAGAACAGGCTGCACACCATCAAGGCGTTGATGGTGGCCACGCTGGCCTGAACGCGAGGGACCACTGATGCCGAACGCTCGGGCTTCGCTGCGATGATGGAGCGGTGAGCCTCACCACCGACCAGCCCGCGGCCGCCACCCTGCGCGATCCGGCCTACTTCGCGGCTCCCAACGCCCGGCGCTATTGGGCCCTGAAACTGTTCGTCGGTGGGCTGGTCGAGTGGGTCGTGCTCTTCGTGCTCTTCAGCTTCGCCATCCCGGATGCGTGGAAGTGGTGGGCCGGCCCGGTGGTGGTCGCGATGCTCGTGTTGAACGTCGCGACCGTGGCGATCGAACCGTACTGGCGTTACCGGGTGCACCGCTGGGAGGTGACGTCCACCGCCATCTACACCCGCACCGGGTGGCTGACGCGGGAGCAGCGCATCGCGCCGCTGTCCCGGGTGCAGACCGTCGACTCGACCCGGGGACCGCTAATGAGGGCCTTCGGCCTGGCCTCGATCACCGTCACCACGGCCTCAGCGGCGGGGCCGATCACCATCGACTGCCTGGACTCCGACGTCGCCGAACGGGTGGTCGCCGACTTGACCGAGATCACCAGTCGCACGCAGGGCGACGCCACGTGAGCGATCAGCCCCCGATCCCACCCTCGTCCGACCGAGGCCCCTGGAATTCGGCCTCGGAACCCGAGCCCCGCGGGCCGGCCTACGATCTGCCGCCGCCCCCGGTCAGCGGGATCGACGACTGGCAGCGCCTGAGCCCCCGCGTGATCGTGCTCTATCCGATCATCAGCCTGGGTCAGCTGATCATCCCGCTGGCGATCGTCTTCTTCGGTTTCGGGCGCGGGGGCGACGGGAGTTTCTTGGCCGGCCCCGGGTTCGCCATCGTCGGTGTCGCGCTGGCCGTGGTGGTCGGACTCGTGCCCTGGTTGACCACGCGGTATCGCATCACGCAGACCCAGCTGCAGGTCCGCCGCGGAGTGTTGAACCGCAAGGTCCTCACCGCGCCACTCGACCGGGTGCGCAGCGTCGATCTGGAAGCGGGACCCGTGCACCGGATTCTGGGGTTGTCCAAGGTGGCGATCGGCACCGGGGTGGACTCGAGTCGGATCGACCTCAACGCGTTGTCCGTCCCGCAGGCCGGTCGGCTGCAGGACTATCTGCTGGCGCGCAAGCGTGGGCTCGCTGCCCGGTCGGGACCACTGTCGGCCGGAGCGGTGCCACCAGCGGCCCGACCATCGGGCGCGCCGGCATACCCACACACGGATCTCGCCGGTATGCCGACCACCGGCGAGCAGGACCAGCGCGCCGAGGTCGAGCTCGCCCGGATCGACTGGTCGTGGCTGAAGTACGCCCCGTTCAGCTTGGCCAGTCTGGTTGTGGTGGCCGGAGTCGCCACCTTCTTCTGGCAGATCGTGGGTGATATTCCGTTCGAGGAGCAGTTCAGCTCAGCCCAGGGCGCGTGGGACTGGGTGCTGGGCCAGGCCGTCGTCATCCTCGTCGCGATCGTGTCGATCGTCGTCATCCTGGGTTGGCTGCTGCTGTCCACCGTGACCTACGTCATCGCCTGGTGGAACCTGCGGTTGACCCGGATGGGTGAGGGGACGTTGCGGCTGGTCCGCGGACTGATCACCACCAACTCGACGACTGTCGAGGAGTCGAAGATCCGGGGCGTCACCATGACCGAGCCAGCCCTGCTGCGGGTGGTGAAGGGCGCCGAGCTGGTGACCATCTCGACCGGCGTCGGCGACGGCGGGCAGACCAAGGTGCTGCCGCCGTGCCCCCGCGACGTCGCCGTCCGCGTCGGTCACGATGTCCTCGAAGAAGAGGGACCGTTAACGGACACGCTGCACCAACATGGGCCCTACGCCCGGCGGCGGTGCCACGTACGCGCCCAGTGGGGCACCCTGTTCTTCACCGCCGCTTCCCTGGCCGCGTCCACGTTCGTGGATCTGCCGCCGTGGCTGCCCGTGCTGGTGTTCCTCGGTTGGGCCACGGTCGCGCTCGGGCTCGCCGAGGCTGCCTACCGCAACCTTGGGCACGGCCTGACCGACCAGCACGTGATGAGCGGTCACGGCGTGCTGGGCCGCACGCGTGAGGTCTTGGAGCAGGCCGGGGTCATCGGCTGGGTCATCCGACAGTCCTACTTTCAGCGCAGAGTGGGCTTGGCCACCCTGGTGGCCACGACGGCCGCTGGGTCGGAGTCGGTGCGCATCCACGACATCCCGCTGGAGCAGGCCATCGCGATGGCCAGGGCCGCCACGCCCGAGCCGTTTGCTCAGTTTCCGGTAGCGACCTAGCCAGGCGCGGTCAGGTCCAGAAGTCGAACCACAGCCGCCACTGCCACTCGTTGCGAGGGATCACCTGGGCGGTGTAGACGGGGTAGTACCAGATGAACAGGGCTACCGCGGCCACGGTGTAGGCGATCACGGCGATCGCTCCCCACCGGCGCCGCGAGGCAGATGCGCGCGCTCCGCCCAGCACGAGGGCCATGCAGGTGATCACGATCAGGACGAGCCACGGGACGAAGGCCACCGCATAGAACGAATAGATCGTGCGGGACTGGTAGAGGAACCACGGCAACCAGCCGGCCACCAGACCGGTCAACGCCGCCCCGGCGCGCCAGTCGCGACCGAAGAGCCAGACGAAGACCACGACCACCAGCCCCGCCGTGGCTCCCCACCACAAGAAGATGTTGCCCAACGAGGCGATGTAGCTCACGCAGGCGTCGGCGGTGCAACCGGCTTCGCCCCGGGTGGGCC
The DNA here is from genome assembly GCA_049650845.1 of Ornithinimicrobium sp. Taxonomy (GTDB): domain Bacteria; phylum Actinomycetota; class Actinomycetes; order Actinomycetales; family Dermatophilaceae; genus Ornithinicoccus. Next base: position 11,058 of record JBASAZ010000147.1, on the reverse strand, counting down.
ACTCGGAGAAGAACAGCGTGGGACGACCCTGCACCAGCCACGACCAGGGGTTGGAGGACCAGGCGTGCTCGTTCTGCAGGCCGACGTGGAACGCCAGGATTTCTTCGTGATAGCTCCACAACGAGCGCAGCGGGTCCGGAACGTAGGCCGCCCACCCGGTCGCGGCGTGCTCGGAGGCCCAGTGGCGTTTGTACCCCCCGTCGGTCAGGAACCACCCCGCCCAGGTCGACAGGTAGGTGATCAGCGCCACCGGCACCATCGCCAGGAACGCCGGTATGCCGTCTCGGAAAACTCCCGCGGTGAACCAGCGCCGCGCGCCCACGGTGCGTCGTGCCCCGATGTCCCACAGCACGGTCATCAGACCGAAGGTGGCCAGGAAGAACAGGCCCGACCACTTCGTGCCGATGGACAAGCCCAGGGCGACCCCGGCCGCCACCCGCCACCAGCGGATTCCCAACGACGGGCCCCAACGCATGGCCGAGCGTGCGTGATCCGGCAGCCCGGCAACCCGGTCGGCCAGCCTGGCCCGGCCGGCGGCACGGTCCCGGATCAGCGCCCAGAAGGCGACCAACACCCAGAACATCACGAAGATGTCGAGCAGCCCCGTCCGTGATTGCACGAAGTGGTGACCGTCCGCCGCCAACAGGACCGAGGCCACCGTGGCCAGCAGAGCGCTGTGCCACATGTGCCAGACGATCCGGCCGATGAGCAGGATCGAGATCGTGCCGACGACCGCCGCAGCGAACCGCCAGCCGAACGAGCTGTCGATGCCGAACAGCCACTCACCGGCCCCGAGCATCCATTTGCCGACCGGGGGATGAACCACCAGATCCGGACTCGGGGCGAAGACGTCGGAGTTGCCCGCGGTGAACAGCGCGTCCGGCTCCTCGAGCCCGGGTTTGATGTCCCGCTCGTAGCCGAACTGCATCAACGACCAGGCCTGCTTGACGTAGTACGTCTCGTCGAAGACCAGCGCGTGTGGGTGACCCAGCCGGAAGAACCGGATGACACCACCGAGCACCATCACCAGGGCCGGGCCCCACCATGCCCACCGGGCCTGCCGCATACCGGCGGGCGCTCCGAGCAGCTGTTCGCGCAGGATGCGTCGGCGAGAGCGCGGCGGCTGCACGCCGGCTGCAGGCGTTGCCACGTCGATCACGCCGCTCATCGTAGAGAACCACTCTGCTGGCTTCCTGGACGTGCCCTGTACCATCAGGAAGTGGCCACCTCAACCGTAACCAGCGGTGCTCGCACGAAGACCAGCAGCATTCTGTTGAAGTCTTTGATGGCAGTCACCGGGCTGGTGTTCGTCGGATACATCCTCGCGCACATGTACGGGAACTTGATGATCTTTGCGGGCGAAGAGGCGTTCAACGAATACGCCGAGCACCTGCGCACCATCGGCACCCCCGTGCTGCCCGAGACGGGTCTGCTGTGGATCATCCGGATCGTGCTGATCCTGTCCCTGGTCGGCCACGCCTACGCGGCGTTCGTGCTGTGGTCACGGGCGGGCAACGCCCGAAAAACGAGGTATGCGGTCACGACGGCGGTTCGTGCGCTGTGGGTGTCGCGGGCGATGCGCTGGGGCGGGGTGGCGCTGCTGCTCTTCCTGGTCTTCCACATCCTGCACTTCACCACCAACACCATTCAGATCAACGGCGACTTCGCCGAGCCTGCGGACCGCCTGGTGTCCAGCTTCGAGGTCTGGTGGGCGGTGCTGATCTACGTCGTGGCTGTGCTCGCCTTGGGCATGCACCTGCTGCACGGCGTGTGGGCCGCCGGCATGACGTTGGGTCTGAACACCAGCCTGGCCGCGGCCGAGCGCCTGCGGATCGCGGCGGTTGCGGTGGCGGCGATCGTCGTCGTCGGCTTCCTGTTGCCACCGCTGGCGATCTTGTTCGGCCTCATTCCTTGAACCGCCGCGCCGTGACACGCCGATCGATGGCTGCCGGAGCCTGCGGGCACGACTCACTCACTTCTTCACACCGGAGGACGCGATGACGGACACGCTCGACACGCTGACCGAGACCGAACCGCAGCGCGCGGACCGAGGCACCGAGTTCTACCGAAACGGCGATCCGGTGGTGGATGGCGCCGCACCTCGGGGGCCGATCGGTGAGCGCTGGTCGCAGCGCAAGTTCGAGGCCAAGCTGGTCAACCCGGCCAACCGCCGCAAGTTGAGCGTGATCATCGTCGGCACCGGCTTGGCGGGCGCCTCCGCAGGCGCGACGCTTGGCGAGGCGGGCTATCACGTCAAGAGCTTCTGCTATCAGGACAGCCCGCGGCGTGCCCACTCGATCGCCGCTCAGGGGGGCATCAACGCGGCCAAGAACTACAAGGGTGACGGCGACTCGACCTACCGGTTGTTCTACGACACCGTCAAAGGCGGGGACTATCGCTCCCGCGAATCCAACGTCTACCGCTTGGCCGAGGTCAGCGCCGACATCATCGACCAGTGCGTCGCGCAAGGCGTCCCGTTCGCTCGTGAATACGGTGGCATGTTGGACAACCGCTCCTTCGGGGGCGTGCAGGTCTCCCGCACTTTCTACGCCCGCGGGCAGACCGGTCAGCAGCTGTTGATCGGCGCCTACCAGGCGTTGGAGCGTCAAATCGCCGCTGGAGCGGTGGAGATGTATGCCCGGCACGAGATGCTCGAGCTGATCGTGGTGGATGGTGTGGCCCGCGGGATCATCGCGCGCGACATGATCTCCGGAGAGATCGAGACGCACCTCGCCGACTCGGTGGTGCTGGCCACCGGCGGCTACGGCAACGTGTTCTACCTGTCGACCAACGCGATGGGCTGCAACGTGACCGCGACCTGGCGGGCGCACCGTAAGGGGGCCTACTTCGCCAACCCGTGCTACACGCAGATCCACCCGACCTGCATACCGGTCTCTGGTGAATACCAGTCGAAGCTGACCCTGATGAGCGAGTCGCTGCGCAACGACGGTCGGATCTGGGTGCCCAAGAGCGCGGACGACTGTGACAAGGCAGCCACCGACATCGCCGAGGACGACCGCGACTACTACCTGGAGCGGATCTATCCTGCCTTCGGCAACTTGGTCCCCCGAGACATCGCCTCCCGGGCGGCCAAGAACGTCTGCGACGAGGGCCGTGGTGTGGGTTCAGGCGGGTTGGGTGTTTATCTCGACTTCTCCGACGCCATCGAGCGGTTGGGTCAGTCGGCGGTGGAGTCGAAGTACGGGAACTTGTTCGACATGTACAAGCAGATCACCGGGGAAAACCCCTACGAGACGCCCATGCGGATCTATCCCGCCGTGCACTACACGATGGGCGGCCTGTGGGTCGACTACGACCTGCAGTCCAATATCCCCGGACTGTTCGTGGCCGGCGAGGCGAACTTCTCCGATCACGGTGCCAACCGGCTCGGCGCCTCAGCGCTGATGCAGGGACTGGCCGACGGCTACTTCGTGTTGCCCAACACGATCCGCAACTATCTGGCGGACGGGCCGTACCCCACGATCGAACCCACCGACCCCGCGGTGGTGGAGGCCGAGCAAGCCGTGCGGGAACGTATCGACCACTTCCTGGGGATCAAGGGCACCAAGACCGTCGACACCTATCACAAGGCCCTCGGCAAGATCATGTGGGACAAATGCGGCATGGAACGCACCAAGGAAGGCCTCACCGAGGCGATCACGGAGATCCGTGAGCTCCGAGCGGACTTCTGGAAGAACGTGCGGGTCCTCGGCGCTGCCGACACGCTCAACCAGTCCCTGGAAAAGGCCGGGCGAGTAGCCGACTTCCTGGAGCTGGGCGAGCTGATGTGTGTCGACGCCTTGCATCGCAACGAGTCCTGTGGCGGTCACTTCCGGGCCGAGTCCCAGTCCGAGGAAGGCGAAGCCGTCCGTAAGGACGATGAGTTCGCCTACGTCGCGGCGTGGGAGAGCGGTGGCGACGGTGAGCCGGTGCTGCATAAGGAAGACCTCGAGTACGAATTCGTCGAGATGAAGCAACGGAGCTATAAGTGAAGATTTCTCTGAAGATCTGGCGTCAGGACCGACCCGAAGCCAAGGGTGGTTTGACCGACTACAAGCTCGACGACGTGTCCGAGGACATGTCGTTCCTGGAGATGCTCGACGTGCTCAACGAGCAGTTGATCACCGACGGCGAAGAGCCTGTGGCCTTTGACCACGACTGCCGCGAGGGCATCTGCGGCTCGTGCGGGGTGGTCATCAACGGCGAGGCGCACGGCCCGGAGCGCACCACCACCTGTCAGCTGCACATGCGCTCGTTCAGCGACGGCGACCAGATCGTGATCGAGCCGTGGCGCTCCGAAGGCTTCCCCGTGGTCAAAGACCTCGTGGTCGACCGCAGCGCCTTCGACCGCATCGTCCAGGCCGGCGGGTTCATCTCCGTTAACACCGGTTCCGCTCCCGATGCCCACGCGACGTTGGTGCCCAAGGACGACGCGGACCGGGCCTTCATGGGGGCGGAGTGCATTGGGTGTGGAGCCTGCGTCGCGGCCTGCCCGAACGCCTCCGGTATGTTGTTCATGGGCGCCAAGATCACCCACCTCGGAAGCTTGCCGCAGGGCCAGCCGGAGCGCGATGCCCGGGTCGTGGCGATGGTCGAGCAGCACGACGCCGAAGGATTCGGTGGCTGCACCAACCTCGGTGCATGCTCGCAAGCCTGCCCCAAGGGCATCCCGCTCAACGTCATCTCCCAGATGAACCGTGATCGGCAGCGCTCGGCGCTGCATTCCACCGACTAGACCCGCCACAGCGGCGCGACCCGGGGTGAGGTCTCGGGCCGGCTTGCACCTGCACGGCCGATGGTGAAGGCGACGAACACTAGGCTGGTCAGATGCCTGGCGTCCTCGTGCTTGCCGCCACTCCGATCGGGGATAGCCGGGATGCCTCGCCGCGGTTGCTGGAGGAGCTGCGCACTGCCCCGATCGTGGCCGCCGAAGACACCCGTCGGCTGCGCAAGCTGTGCGACCGTCTCGGGGTCACGACCACCGGTCGGGTGCTCAGCTATCACGAGCACAACGAGGCGTCACGGACGCCGGACCTGATCACCGCCATGCACGACGGCGAACGCGTGCTGCTGGTCACCGACGCCGGGATGCCCTCGGTCTCCGACCCGGGATACCGGTTGGTCAGCGAGGCGGTGCGACACGGCATACCCGTGACGTGTGTCCCTGGACCGAGCGCCGTGCTGATGGCGCTGGCCGTCTCCGGGTTGCCGGTCGAGCGGTTCTGCTTCGAGGGCTTCCTGCCCCGCAAGTCGGGACAGCGCGAGCGCTCGATCGCCGAGCTCGCGGACGAACCTCGGACCATGGTGTTCTTCGAGGCGCCCCACCGCCTCGCGGCCATGCTGACCGCGCTGGCCCACGGACTGGGTCAGGAGCGGCCAGGCGCCGTATGCCGTGAGCTCACCAAGACCTACGAAGAGGTCAAGCGGGGCACTCTGGGCGAGCTCGCCCAGTGGGCTGCCGACGGCGTTCGCGGCGAGATCACCGTCGTCGTCGCCGGGCGCAGCGCGGTGCCCTCGGGCGAGCAGGACCTCGATCAGATCGTCAGCGACATCGAGGCTCGCGTCCTCGCGGGGGAGCGCCTCAAGGACGTCTGCCGCGACGTTGCCGTGGCCTCGGGCCAGTCGAGCAAGACCCTCTACGACGCTGTCCTGACCTCTCGTCGCGCCTAAGGCCCGGCCGGCGCTGGGTAGCGGTGGATGCCGAGCATGAGACGTGCGGGGGCCGTCGTTGTTCGCCGTAGGCCGTGCTCGGAGCAGGAGGTGCTAGGAGTAGTAGCCGGCGCCCGCCATCGCCGTGTCTCGCGACCGCTTGCGCCTGCGGCCGCGGCGCCATACGGCAAACAGGGTCCAGAGCAGCGCGATCAGCGCAAAGATCACCAAGAACGGCACGAAGATCGCCATCAGGCTCAGGCCGACCGAGGCGGTGTCCTCGGCTACTGAGGCCACCGGAGCGCCGAGGCCGAACGTGGCCCCGTTGATCAACGGCCGGGTCACCGCCTTCCCGGTGTGCACCACCCCGGCTACAACCACCCCGCCGACGATGCCAACCCAGGGGTTGTCCTGCATGAACGAGGAACCCTGCTCCAGATCCTCGGCCGCTTGGGTCGCGGCAAAGATGAGCCCACCGGTGGCTGGACGGATGAACGTGCCAAAGGCGTCGTTGATGTGATCGACGATGGCGATCTTGTCGAGCACGGACTCGCTGAGCAGCAGCACCACCCCGGCTCCGATCGCCCAGTTGGACTCGATCCAGGCGAACTGCGCAGGCAGATTGAGGATGTCGGTGAACCGGGCGGTCAAGGCCAGGATCAAGAACGGGATGTAGGCATTGAGCCCTGCGGCCGCAGACAGCCCCGTGCCGGTGAGTGCAGCTAGCACAGTCTCGACCTCCTCGATCGGTTGCCGTCGTGCACAACGAGTATCCACCAGTGAATCACGCTCGGATAGGACGTCCTGGGGGACCCTGCGGTTCCCACGCCAGGGCCAAGCCCCCGGTATGGCCGACAGGAGCACACCCGTGCCGACGACGCGCCGGCCACGATCGGCCCACGGATGCACGTGCACCCCTGGGCCGCACAGGACGTGCGCGTCGCCGGGACGATCGAGATGGAGGAGGTGCACCACTGTGCTGGACTACCGATGGGCCGGTTAGACGTACACCGTTGTGCTGGACTAGAGATCCTCCGGTCAGACAACAATCTAGGCGTCAGTTCCGTTAAGGGTCCCGGCAGTTCCGTTAAGGAGTCATAGAGATGCCAAGGACGCGCAGATGAGCAACGAACACGACGAGGAGTTCGTCCGGTTTGTCGCGGATCACTCCAGTCGCCTGCTCACCGCGGCCTGGATGCTGACCGGGGATCCGCACGCTGCGGAAGAGCTGGTCCACGAGGCGATGGAGCGCGTCTACCTGAAGTGGGGACGTGTGCCTCAGGGCCAGCCGAAGGCCTACGCCCGCAAGATACTGGTCAATCTGCACACTGATCGATGGCGATCACCGGGCACCGAAATGGTGACCGACGAGGTGCCCGCCGACGCGGTATCTGCCGACGCGGTGCCCAAACGGCTCGGTAACCGTGAGTCACGCCACGTCGACCTCATCCGGGCGCTTCAATCCTTGCCCGCCCGTGAGCGTGAGGTCGTGGTGTTGCGGCACTACCTCGACCAGTCGGAACGGGCCACCGCGGATGCTCTAGGCATCGGGGTGGGCGCAGTCAAGGCGGCTGGGTCGCGCGGCCTGAGCGGGCTGGGCTCGCTGACAGATAGAGAGGAGCCACACACCACATCTGACGAAGATGTGCTCGACCTGGTGAACCGGGCGGCGATGGACCCCCCGGCGATGCACCTCCGAGCGCAGTCGGTGCTCGCCTCGGCTCGAGCGAGGCGGTCACGTCAACGCCGCGCGCGTGGGGCCATGGCGGTGGCCGCGGTAGCCGCGGTAGCCGTCGCCGCGACCGTGTGGGTCGGTCTCGGTCCCGGGTTCGGCAATGTCCTCGGGGACGATGTCGGGCCGACCACACCCCTCGAATGGGACGAGTCGGTCGCGTTCGAGACCGCGCTCACGACAGGAGACGGAACTCTCTGGCCTGAGTTCGGTGATGCCCTGGTGCGCCGACCGGCCGGCGCAGACGACTTCTCCGTCGTGTTGCGGCGCGACGGCGCAGACACCACCCTCGCCGGGGTGGTGGGTGACCTGCCCGACGGGGTGGACCTCTTCGAATACAAGGGTCACAGCCTCATCGTGTCCGAGGAACGGTACGACGCACCGTCCGCGCTTGATGTCTCGTCGCAGCGAGCCCTTGCGGGCGTCCCTGGAGTCGAGCTGGGCGATGGGCGGGCCGTGGTCCACGTCTGGGTGGTCGACCGAGTCCTGCAGCCCGCCCAGATCAGCGACATCTACTGGCAACTGCCCGAGGACGTTCAGGCCTCCAGCGGTGACCCGGTCCGCAGCGAAGTCATCGACGGCGCCGGTTCACCGGTCTCGATCTTCATCGTGGAGTCCACCGGTCGGTGGGGGATTCGACCCTTCGAGGCGAGGGTGGGGCTGCGAAGCGCAGGCGTTCCGGACGATGCCGTCAGCGACGGAGACGTGGTGTATGCGGTCCTACCCGGCGACGCCAGGTTGCCGGAACTGGTCGTCAGCGGCGAGGCCTACGACGCGCAGAACCAGCTCAGCCAGACGACTCTGCGACTGGAGCCGACGGTTCGGATCAGCGGTCAATATCAACTCGCCTGGGCTCCCATCGAGGACGCCGACTTCATTTCCGGTGGGCACGCAGTCGCGGACTGGGACGGTGCCCCTCCCTCGTTCAACGATCCGCAGGAGGTGAGCGCGAGCGAGACCCCGGAGGGCGACCTCGAGGTGAGCTATGGGGGCACCGACAGCAGGCTGCGCCTCCAGCCGGGACAGACGACGACGGGGGCCGTCATCGGCGACGACGGAAGCGCGCTGGCCATCGCACCCTGGCCCATCGGACTCGGTGGAGAGGACGATCCACCGGGGGTGCGGGGCCTGGGGGCCGCGCTGGTCCTGGACCTCCAGGGCCAGCTCATCACCAACCGGGACATCCTGCCTCGAGACAACTTGTCGAGTGTGGTGCCGGGGGCGCCGGAGTTCGCCGCCACGTGGCTGCCCCCCGGACCGGTGAGCAGCCAAGGCGCGCACATCGTGCCGACGGTGCTCTTCGCCACCGACGCGGGACCTCGGTGGGCGGGGCAGCCTGCCCCGCGCACCTATGCGCTAGCCGATGACCGCCAGATCGCCCTTTCGATCGACCCTGACCTTCTGGTCTGGGCGGCACAGTGTGGCGACGCCCCGGTAGCGGTCGGGGGCATCGGCTCCGCCGAGGTCGATTATCTCGACTGCGCCGACCCCGGCACGGGCGAGCCCGACGTCGGAGAGCGCGCGGTGCTGGTGTTGCGGACCGAGGTGGCGCAGAGGGCGTTGCCCCTGCTGAATCCCCCAGGCTCCGGTCCCGATCGCGCGGTTGTCTCCGAGCCGGACATCATCGACATCGGTGACGGCCTGTCGATCTGGACGGTCACGTTGGGGCCTCCGGCGGCAGGGGGCGGGGACAGTCTGAGTGACCTCCTGTCAGGAGTCGACCTCGATGGCGACGGCGCGGCGGAAACGGCGTCGCCCTGACCGGTGTGGCTGCCCCTCGGTATGCGGCCAAGTGGTCATGCGGTCATGCGGTCGCGAAGCTCCTGAGCCGTTAACGTGCGCCGTGTGTGCTGGACTACAGATGGGCCGGTCAGACAACCTTTGAGGCGGCAGTTCCGTTAAGGGGTCATGGAGATGCCAAGGACGCGCAGATGAGCGGCGAACACGACGAGGAGTTCGTCCGGTTCGTCGCGGACCATTCCGGTCGCCTGCTCACCGCGGCCTGGATGCTGACCGGCGATCCGCATACCGCGGAAGAGCTGGTCCAAGAGGCCATGGAGCGCGTCTATCTGAAGTGGGGACGCGTGCGCAGGGGGCATCCGAAGGCCTACGCGCGCAAGATACTGGTCAATCTGCATACCGACCGATGGCGCAAGCGCCGCAAGGAGGTGTTGACCGACGCGGTGCCTGACCGGGTGGGCGAGCAGGAGTCACAGCACGTCGACCTAGTGCGTGCCCTCCAGTCACTGCCTCCTCGTGAGCGCGAAGTCGTGGTGTTGCGGCACTACCTGGACCAGTCGGAGCGCGCCACTGCGGATGCGCTGGGCGTCAGGGTGGGCACAGTCAAGGCGTCCGGATCGCGCGGCTTGAGCAGAATGCGCTCGCTGCTGGACGGAGATGAGTCACATGCCACCATCTGAGAACGGCGTCGTCGATCTGATGAATCGCGCGGCCATGGACCCTCCGAGCATGCACCTGGCCCCACGGTCGGTGCTGGCCTCGGCGCAAGGACGTCGCCGACGTCGCCGCCAAACCCGCGGGGGTATGGCGCTTGCCGCCGGAGCGCTGGCCTTCACGGTATGGGTGGGACTGGGTTCCGGCGTTGGCGACCTTATCGGTGAGCAGATCAACCCGGCCAACCCCACTGAGTCGGACATTGAGGTGGCTACGCCGACCGAATGGGACGACTCGATTTCCTTTGAATCCCCCTTACCGGCGGACGGTCCGGGCTTTGAAGGCTTCAGAGGCGGATCGTTGGTGAGCGAGCCGGGTGAGGACTTCACCATCACCTTCCCCGACGGCACACCGCCATTGACCTCGATCAGTGGTGATCTGCCTCCCGGAGTTGAGTGGTTCACCGCCGCTGGGAGCATCCTTATCGTCTCCGAGCCGCGCTTTGACGGTGAACCCGTCCTGAGCTTCGACCCGTACTCGCAGGGAGACTCGGCTGGTGTGCCTCTCACGGGTGGTGAGGTTGACCCCTTCATATGGCTTCTCAGCGATCCAGTGTCACCGGAGGACCTCAATGACATCTATTGGCTGCTGCCTGGTCAGGTGGTCGCCTCAAGCGGGACGCCGATCATCAATGAGGCCGTGGGCGTGGATGGTGACGAGGTCCCCCTGATGATTGCCCCCGAGGCCGGACTGTGGGCGGAACGATCTCTGAGTGGGCTGTCGATGGCCGTGGAGCCAGGAGATATCAACGGTATGGCCAGTGACGGGGACTTGTACGTCACCGTCCTTCCGGCCGACGCCGGGCCGGCAACCTGGGTCGGCCCCGGTGGAACATCAGTGCCGACCCAGACGCGAGCAGTCGGCGACGTGAAGCTGGCATGGGCCACCTCTGAGCAGGCCCCCGACGCCCAGGGACTGAGCATGTTTCGGGTGGATGAAACTGAAGCCAGGGGCCTCGAGGCCGGCCCGCCGGCAACTCTCGTCGCGTCGACATCAGAGGAGGTCACTCGCGTGACCGTCGAGGGCGCCGACACGGCAATCACGCTGGCTTCCGACGGCCCATCGCCGGCATCAGGGTTCATCGGGCAGGATGGCAGCGCCCTGGTCGGTGCGCCCCTACCCGGGGGCATCACCAAGATCGAGGGGCCCTTGGCTGCAGACACCGCAACTCCCGACGCGTTGTTCAGGTTTGCCGACGGGCCCATCAGCACGCTGATCAGGGG
>JBASAZ010000146.1:0-3949 GCA_049650845.1 Ornithinimicrobium sp. | reverse complement strand
GAAGATCGCCGAACTGGTCAACGACGGCAAACTCGGCGGAATCGCCGACCTTCGAGACGAGACCTCAGGTCGCACCGGTCAGCGGCTCGTCGTGGTGCTCAAGCGCGATGCCGTGGCCAAGGTCGTGCTCAACAATCTCTATAAGCACACCCAACTGCAGCAGAACTTCAGCGCCAACATGCTGGCCCTGGTGGACGGCGTGCCGCGGACGCTACCGCTGTCGGCGTTCGTGCGGCACTGGGTGGACCACCAGATCGAGGTCATCGTCCGGCGTACGCGCTATCGGTTGCGCCGCGCTGAAGAGCAGATTCACATCCTGCGCGGCCTCCTGAAGGCCCTCGATGCCCTGGATGAGGTAATTGCGCTCATCCGTGCCAGCGCGACTGTCGAGGATGCGCGGATCGGCCTGATCGACCTGCTCGACATCGACGAGGTTCAAGCCCGCGCCATTCTGGACATGCAGCTGCGACGACTCGCAGCGTTGGAGCGGCAGAAGATCATCGAGGAGCACGACCGGCTGGAGTCGATGATCATCGACTATCAGGACATCCTGGATCGCCCGGAGCGCCAGCGCAGCATCGTCAGCGAAGAGCTCGCCGAGATCGTGGACAAATACGGAGATGACCGGCGGACGGTGATCCACGCCTTCGACGGTGACATGTCGATGGAAGACCTCATCCCTCAAGAGGATGTGGTAGTCACGATTACCCGAGGCGGCTACGCCAAGCGCACCAAGGTGGCCGAATACCGTCCGCAGCACCGGGGCGGCAAGGGCCGTCGCGGCACCTCGCTGCGGGCCGACGATGTGGTCGGACACTTCTTCACCACCTCCACCCATCACTGGTTGCTGTTCTTCACCAACGTGGGCCGGGTCTACCGGGCCAAGGCCTACGAGATCCCCGAGGGCGGCCCCACCGGCAAGGGGCAGCACGTAGCGAACCTGCTGGCCTTCCAACCCGGCGAGCAGATCGCCCAGGTGCTGACGCTCGCCGACTACGACACCTCGGCATACCTGCTCCTGGCCACCCGAAACGGGTTGGTGAAGAAGACTCGGCTGGCTGACTACGACTCTCCCCGCACCGGTGGGCTGATCGCGGTCAACCTGCGCGACGGTGACGAGCTGGTCAGCGCCGGCTTGGCGGGGGCCGAGGACGACGTCCTGCTGGTCTCGGTGCTGGGGCAGTCCGTGCGGTTCACCGCGACCGATGAGGTGTTGCGTCCGATGGGGCGTGCCACGTCGGGGGTGACCGGGATGAAGTTCCGCAGTGGCGATCATCTGCTGGCGATGCAGGTCATCGTCAACGGTGAGGATCCGTTTGTCTTCGTGGTCTTCGAGACCGGAATGGCCAAGCGCACTCCGGTGTCGGCATACCGCCTCCAAGGTCGTGGTGGTTTGGGTATCAAGGTGGCTAAGGCGAGCGACAAGGGCGGCAAGCTGGTCGGTGCGTTAACGGTGGATTCCGGCGACGAAGTGCTCGTGGTCATGGAAGGCGGCAACGTGGTCCGATCCGCGATCGACCAGGTGCGAGTCACCGGGCGCGACACCGCAGGCGTGCGATTCGCCACCCCCGGTGCTCGTGATTCGATCGTCGCAGTGGCCCGTAATGCCGAGAGCGAACTGGCGCAGGTGCTCGATGAAGCCGAGATCACCGCAGATGAAGCCGAGATCACCGCCGATGAGGACACTGATGGCGTACCGTCGAACCAAGCAACGGACGACGATGTGCGCGCTTACGATGGCGAAGTCGACCCGCAGTCTCCCACACAGGACAGCACCGAAGGTGAGTGATGAGCACGACTGAGGAGCACACGAAGGCTTCCGACTCCGAGCAGTCGGCACCTCGTGCTGCTTCCGGACGTGAGCGAGCCCGTTCAGCGGCCGAGTCACCGTCGCCGGACACGGCCGACGCGGATGACTCGGCGAGGGGCAGATCCTCCTCAGGCTCGATGCGTGAGGGCGCGATGGCTCGAGTGTCGCCTCGACGGGACCTTTCCTCACGCCGTCCGGGGCCTTCGCGCAGCGCCGGGGTGGCCGGTGGATCGGCAGCGGGGGCCTCGGCCGGTCGGGGCCAATCCTCGGGGGCAGAGGGCACTCGCTCCGCGTCCTCGGGCGGCAAGCCGCGACGGACCGGGCCCCGCCGCGTCCGCCTGACCATTCAACGCGTGGACCCCTGGTCCGTTTTCAAGATCTCGCTGTTGGTCGCGGTCGGCCTAGGAATCGCCATGGTCATCACGGTGGCCGTGCTGTGGACTGTGCTGTCCGGCATGAACGTCTTCGCCACCATCAACGAGTTCATCGCCCAGGTCACCAGCGGTGAGGATTCGGCGACTGCGTTCGACCTGATGGAATACATCGGATTGGGTCGAGTTCTCTCCCTGACCGTGGTCTTCGCGGTGGCCAACGTCCTGCTGCTGACGGCTCTGGCCACGCTGAGTGCCTTCCTCTACAACGTCTGCGCAGCCCTGGTGGGCGGGGCGCACCTGACGTTGTCCGACGAGTGAGCAGGCCGGTTTTGTCGCCCTGGTGCGCCGTGGGGTAACCTCATGCGTCGCATGCCCTGTTGCCTCCTTCTGGTGGAGCGCAGGGCAACGACACGAAGTGGGGCCTATAGCTCAGTCGGTTAGAGCGCTGTCCTGATAAGACAGAGGTCACTGGTTCAAGTCCAGTTAGGCCCACCCTGATCGCCTGCGACCGTGGCATCAATGAAGAGCGTGCAAGCGCGTTGAGGAGTCGAAGCATATGAAGCGCATCGTGGTGGTGCTGATCGCCGCGGCCGGTGCCCTGGCCTTGGCCAAGAAATCACAGGATCAGCAGGCTGAGCGTGACCTGTGGGCCGAGGCTACGGACGAGGTCAGCAACAACTGAAAACCCTGATCCGCCGGTGAGGTATGCCGACGGGTCGCCCTCGGGGGCGTGGCGCAGCTGGTAGCGCATCTGCTTTGCAAGCAGAGGGTCGTCGGTTCGAGTCCGATCGCCTCCACCGAGACAGATTCTGCGCACGATGTTGGCCCTGTGCCGTTGCCCGTGTGCCTTTGCCCGATGACCAGGCCTCAATAAAGTCAGTGGCGCTATGAGGTCAGTGGCGCTCCGAGGTCAGTGGCGCGGTGAGGAGGCGGTGAGTCCGTCGGCGATCTCCGCAAGTGCCTGGTCCAGACCGACGTTCGGGCTCCATCCCCACGCTCGAGCACGGTCGGCCAGAATCTGCCCGGTCCAAGAGGGTTTCTCCTCCCATACCGGATCGACATCCAGGGCCTCGGTGACCGTGCCGAGGTAGTCCCGTTGGGTAGCCGGACCGGCAGCGACGTTGACCGGGGTACACGCTTGGTGAACCGGCCCATCGGCCGGGTCGACGGCCAACGGGATCCGACCAGCCGCCAGATCAGCGGCGAAGGCCGACAGGTCCTTGACGTGGACCCAGGCGAAGCTCTTCTCCGCAACTGCGCGCGGAGCGTCGTGCTCCTCGCGGATGGCGGCGGGACGCAGGGTGTTCCAGATCGAGGTCTCGCCTGCCCCCAAGATGGCCGGTGGACGGAGCAGGATGCGGGTCAATCCGTCGATTTTGGCCAGGGCGGCGTCGGTGTCCCGCTTGGTCACCGCGTAGTCACCGGCATCGTCATCGACCAGCGTCGACGTCTCATCGACGTCCCCGGATTCCGGGCTCCTGTCGTAGACGGCAGCCGTGGAGATGTGGATGAATCGGGCCACCCCCGCCTCCTGCGCGGTCCGGGCCAGCGCGGCGGTGCCTTCGACACCCACCCGCTGCTGAGTGTCCCGGTCTGATCCCATCGGGTGCACGGTGCTGATGACGGCGTCGGCGCCCAGGACCGCGCTTGCCGCAAACCCGGGATCGAGAAAGTCGCCGACCTGTTCCTCGATGCCAGTCAGCTCAGGAGCCGTCTGCGCTCGGCGAACGAGGGCGCGAACGCGGGCGCCTCGCTCGCTCAGGGC
>JBASAZ010000145.1:0-2004 GCA_049650845.1 Ornithinimicrobium sp. | reverse complement strand
CCGTACGTCCGGCAACGTAGGATACGTAGCCGGGCACGAGCGGCAGCACGCAGGGCGACAGAAAGGAAACGGCACCGGCCAGCAATGCCGCCATTAGTCCAAGAGCGGAAAGTTCAATCAAATCCACATCTCCAAACTGATCGGTAGACCGCCACCACGTGTGCGCACGGAGCGGAACGGCTGGCGCGGTCGTCGTGCTTTTCCATGTCCTATTGCTTACGTTCGTCAATAAGAGCGCTTATCTGCGCAACGGCTTCGGGGCTGTTCCATTCGGCCGGGCCTGCGAGGCGCCCGCGCTCGCGCCCAATGCGGTCGATCAGAATCGTTGTCGGCAGGCCCACCACGGCCAAGGCCAGCATCGCGCGCGTATCCTCCGCGATATAGAGATCGAGGTTGCGAATGCCGGTCTCTCGGTAGAAGCGGCGCACAGGTTCGAGACCGGCCCGATCGATCGACAGCGGCAGAACATGAAAATCCGATCCGCCGAGGCGCGCTTGCAGCGCGTCGAGCGTCGGCATCTCCTCGCGACAAGGCGGGCACCAGGTCGCCCAAATGTTCAGAAGCACGACACGTCCCTCGAAGTCCGCCAGCGTCAGATTCCGTCCATCTCCATCCCCGAAAGGCGGCGACAGGAGATCACGCGGAGTCCCGTGATTAGGGATCGGTGGTCGGGCGGAGGCAGGGCTTGCCGCAAGCGCCAAGACTCCGGCAAGGACGTCACGTCGCCTCACGGGTCGCTCTCAGCCTGCAACCGGCGCACGACCGGCAGAATGTCCTCCTCAAGCGAGGCCTGATCAAAGGGGCCGACATGCTTGTATGCAATGCGCCCCTCGGCGTCGATTATGTATGTTTCCGGCACTCCATAGACGCCCCAGTCTATCGCAACGCGGCCTGATCGGTCCGCGCCGATGCGGGTGAAGGGATCGCCGAGCTCTTCGAGGAAACCCAGCGCCTCCTCGGCATTGTCCTTGTAGTTGATACCGTAGATCGGAACGGTGCCCGCTTCGGCAAGATCGACGAGAAGCGGGTTCTCCGTGCGGCAGGGGACGCACCACGACGCCCAGACGTTGACGAGAGAAACCTGGTCTAGCAGGTTCGCCGAGGCTAGGCCGTCCTGCCGCCCTTCGATGGGCGGGAGCGCGAATTCCGGGATTGGTCTTCCGATCAGCGTCGAGGGCAACCGGTCGTCGTTGTTCCAGAGGCCCCAGTAGAAGACTACGCCCAGCAACCCAAACAGAAGAATAGGCAAAATCATGAGCGGCCGTCCGCTCCGGCGCCGCTTTTCTTGGTTATCCTTCGAACTCAGAGCCTGCCATCAATGCTTGGAAGGAATAAGGTATCAGCAACCGCTGATATGAAGCAAACCGTCGCCGATCACAATGCCGAACGATGGGGGAGGCTTGGCCGCGGCTTCGCAGACCCGAGCCATACTTACTGTCTAGATTCTTAAGCAATCAGCGACAGGTCGGTATCTGAAGAGGCCGTTGAATTCAGACCTCTGAACGGCCCCTTCGTCCGCACAGCGGTTGTTCGTGCGCAGGCGAGCGAAGGTCCGCAATCGCTATGCCGAATGAGTTCGACGCGCAGGCTCCCCAGTCTTGAGCACCGCGTTCAGGATGACGGCGAGCTTCCGCATGATTGCGGTGATGACCACTTTCGCGGGCTTGCCACGCTCTTTCAGGCGGTGCGCGAAAGCTTGCATCGCCGGATCGAGGCGGAGGGCAGTCAATGCCGCCATATAGAGGCTCGACCTGACCTCACGCCTGCCTCCTGAAATGCGGCGGCGTCCTTTCAGCGTCCCTGAATCCTGAGCATGGGGCGCAAGACCGACAATCGAAGCAGCCTCTCCTTTGGTCAGCGACCCCAGCTCTGGAAGATAAGCCAGACAGGCCGCTGCCGTCTTTAGCCCCACGCCGATCACAGACGTCAGCAGGCCCGACTTCTGCCGAAACTCCGGCGTTGCGGCGACCAATGCGGCGATCTGAGTATCGAGCTCCTTGATCT
>JBASAZ010000144.1:0-9657 GCA_049650845.1 Ornithinimicrobium sp. | reverse complement strand
CGACATCCCCGTGCCGAGAGGCCGCGGTGGCGCCCGCGCGGCTCGCGATCTCGGCGACCAGGAGTTCCAGCGGCCCCCGGGCGTGTGCGGCCACGAACGCGGCGCCCACGCCGATCAGCAGCATCAGGTGCACGCTGATCCGGTCCGCCCACTCCAGCCGATCGGGCGCGCCCAAGAGCAGCACGTGCGCCGCATACAAGGTCAACGTCATGGTTCCGGCGCCCAAGGCGATGCTCGCCCGTCGCTGTCCCGGCGCCCCGATTCGCGACAACACCAGCAGACACACGCCGAGCACCGCCATGCCGGAGCCGACGGTGTGTGCCAGGTCGACGATGCTGGCGCTGTGCGGTGCCCACACCCCGAGCCACCACCAGGAGTCGGTCGGTGTGGTGCCGAAGAACCCGAGCTGAAGTTCGGTCTGCAGCTGCGCCCAGGTCAGGGCGTCGCCGACCCCGTCGTAGGAGGACAGCAGCGAGTCTTGCACCGCAACCGAGCGGGTCAGCACCCACGACGCGGTCACGGACGCCACGGCCAACCCCAGCCCCGTCATCGCCAGGCGAGCGGCGGTCCCCGGGGCGTGCAGGTCCAGGCGCCCGATCGCCATACCGGCGAAGAGATATGTCGCCCAGGTGAGCACCGGGTAGTAGCCGGTGACGACGAGCTCGCCGATGAGCTGTCCGGGATCGAGCAGGAATGAGGGGGACGGCATCTGGTAGGTCGGCTCCGCCAGCCAGGGGCGCACCGCGATGCTGACCACGGGGGAGGCCAGGGCCCAGCCCACGGCCAGCACCGCCAGTGACGTCGCGCGCCACCGCAACACCGGGAGCGCGCAGAGGAACAACACGCCGTAGTAGGTCAAGATCACGGCGACCCCAGCACCCACCGTGCCCAAGAGCAGCCCGATGAAGGCGATCGATCCGGCGCGAACGGCGAGGGAGACTCGCGCACCGGGACGCAGGGGAGGCCGCCTCCAGGTGCCTGGTCCGGGGACCACCGGTGCGCTCGGGCGGGCTTGGGTCGTGAGTGCGATGGAAAGGCCGGCCAGCATCGCGAACAACGCTGAAGATCGGCCCGAGACCAGCAGATACCACGGGTCGGGCGACCCGTGGTCGGTGAGCACCGGATCGAGCATGTGAGCCACGACCATGCCCAGCAGGGCGAGAGCGCGGGCGATGTCGATGCCGACGATTCGCGGTGTCGTCATGGCCCTACGCTGCCGCGCGGATCAAGGCCGCAGTGCTGGCGGAGAGCACGAGGACCACCAGGAACGGTGCGCGGGCCCACAACGCGAGGACCGCCACCCCGAGCGCGGCGGCCCGGGCATCCAGCACAAGGTCGCCCGCGTCGCCGAGCAGGCCCTGGGTGACGATCAGCGCACTCAGCAACGCCACGGGCAGCAGTGGCGTGACCCGTTGCGCCCATGGAGCAGCGAGGGCGCGCTCGGGGAGCAGATAACCGCTGAGCTTGAGGGCGAAGGAGAGCAGACACGCCAGCAGCACCGCGATCCACAGGGTCACGGCGCACTGCCTGGTCGACGGCCGAAGGGGAGCAGTCCCACCACCAGCGCCGCCAGTCCGGCGACCAGCACCGGGATGCCGGCCGGCGCGAACGGCGCTACGGCGATCGTCACGATGACGGCCATGGCCGCCGTGGCCAGCGGATCGCGGCCACGAAGCCTCGGCCAGAGCAGGGCCAGGAATGCCGCAGCCGCAGCCGCGTCCAGGCCGTAGGTGCGCGGGTCGCCCATGGCGTCTCCCAGGATGGCCCCGACTGCGGTCATCACGTTCCACAACACGAAGACGCTCAGCCCGGTCACCCAGAATCCGCGTCGTTGCTCCGCCGAGGTGGTTTGCCCGGTGGCGACGGCCGTGGATTCATCGATCGTGACGTGCGCGGCCAGCAGACGCCGCGCGCCGGTTGGCCGAAGGATCTGGGCCATCCGCACGCTATAGAACGCGTTGCGGACCCCGAGCAGGGTCGAGGTCGCCACGGCCGCCCCGGGCGACCCCCCGGCCCCGATAACCCCGAAGAAGGCGAACTGAGAGCCTCCGCTGAACAACAGCAGCGAGGTCACCATGGTCTGTGGAACCGTAAGCCCGGCTGCGACCCCCAGAGCCCCACACCCGATGCCGTAGGCCCCGGTGGCTACACCGACGGCCACTCCCTGCCGGGCGGCTGGGCTGAGCCGAGGGGATGAACCGGCCGGGCTCACAGGCTGGCGACGAGGCGCACCTCGCGGGCTGTTTCGCCGTGCGGGCCGACGACACGCTCACGCCATGCGCCGTCCGGGGTGAGACCGCTGACCGAACAGAACGCTCGGGTCTCTTCGTCCTGGGCGAGGACCCACGTCAACACGGCGGCGCAGTCGTTGGCTCGAAGGGTGTCGCCACACGCGTTCAGCAGGCGTGACCCGTGCCCGGACCGGCGAGCGTCTGCGTGGATGGCCAATACCATGATCTCCCCGCAGCGATCGGGGACGGCCTCATCGGTGTCGCTCGTCGGACCAAGTGCGGCAAAACCCACCACCTGTTCACCGGCGCACGCCACCATCACGCGGTGCGCCGCGCTCGGCGGGTTGGTCATGGAACGGCGCCAGACCGAGGCGAACTGGTCGGGGTCGAACTGGCCACGCACGGAGTCCGGCACCACCTGTGCGTAGACCGACCGAAAGACCGTCGCTTGCACGGCCCCGATCGCGGGCGCATCGTTCGCACGCCCGGTGCGGACACTGGCATCGGCTAGAGGCCGGTGGTCGTGATGGGCGTGGTCGTCGTGGTTGTCATGGTCGTGGGTATGGCCGTGCGGTTCACTCACGATTGCAGTCTCTCGCACTCACGCGATACCCACGGACCCAGGTTGCGCACCCTGAGACGGCCTGCCCCGTGATCGACCTCTAGCCTGAACCTCCACAACAAGGAGGAACCCGTTGGTGAGTGCTTCCCTGATTGCACCCTCTCGCCGCAGGGCGCAGTGGCATGACCTGCGCATCTCGCACCTCGCACGGCTGACGGACGACGCCGTCGCGGTCACCTTCGATGTGCCGTCCGAGGTTCGAGACGTTTTCGCCTTTGAGCCGGGTCAGTACCTGACACTGCGCTCGCAGATCGAGGGTCAGGACGTGCGCCGGTCCTACTCGATCTGTATGTCGCGAGGTGCCTTCGCCCAGCAGGGTCAGGTGCGCGTGGCCAGTGCGCGGGTCGCCTCGGGCGCGATGTCGAACTGGCTCAATGACCACGCAAGGATCGGGCAGAGCGTGTCGGTCATGCCACCCATGGGCGATTTCACCGTGCCCACGGTGCCCGACAGGGCTCGACACCACGCGGCCTTGGCGGCCGGTTCAGGGATCACTCCGGTGCTGTCGATCATCACCACTGCCCTGGACGAGGAGCCGCAGAGCCGCGTCACGCTGATCTTCGGCAACAGGAGCCGGGAGTCCATCATGTTCCGTCAGGAGCTGACGGCGCTGATGCAGGCATACCCGGACCGGTTCAGACTTATTCACGTGCTCTCCCAGGAGAAGCCGAGCGCGGGCACGATGACGGGACGGATCGACCGTGACCGGATGCACGCGCTGATCGGTAGTGATCTGCCCGTCCACGACGTCGACGAGTGGTACATCTGCGGCCCGCAGCCCATGGTCCTGGGGGTCCAGGAGGTGCTGGCGGAGCACAGAGTCGACCCCCGCCATGTTCATCGCGAGATCTTCCACGTCGAAGAAGACCGATCATGAGGATGCCCGGGCAGATCCAGGCGTGAGCGAGAGCCGGCAGCATCCACGGTAGCGGGGGTCACCCCGTCGTATCTGCGGTCCAGGCCGCGTCGTCCAGGCTGATCGACCCGGACGTGAGCACTCGGCAAACCGAACCGCCGCGACCGTGCAGCGCCCGTCGGGCCCCGGGGCCGTTGATCTGATCCATGACCCGGCAGGGCGCCGCAATCCGCACGACCTCGACCTGCACGTCGCCCAGACGCATTCGGCTCCCCGGAACCGTCGGAATGTCGCCGTGCGACACGGTGACCGTCCGGCGGGTGCTCTCCGGGCCCAGTGGCCGGCCCAACGCGGCGGCAGCGGAGGCCAGGGACGTCGCGGACTGCACAGAGATGTGCCGATGAGTGCTGCCGTAGTAGCGGTCGCCCACCACCCCCGACCCCGCTTCGACGTCGATGCGGTCCACGGCTGTCAACGGCGCGCCGCGTGCGGGAGCAATGTGCAACGCCACCACCCGCACGGTCTGCGGGCCGGCCTCGGTCATGTCGGCTCTCGACGCCGCCAGGTGACGAATGCGAAACCATCGCGTGCCTCGCGCTCAGCCACCTCCCAGATGTCCGGGTCGATAGCCGGGAAGGCCACGGATCCCTCGGGTTCTTGGTGGACCTCAGTGATGACCAGCCGGTCGGCGAAAGTGATCGTCTGCTCGTAGATCTGTCCGCCGCCGATCACAAAGATCTCACCATCCCCGGCGATCAACAGGGCTTCGGCCATGGAGCGGGCAACCTCGACATCCCGGGCGTGCCACCCGCCGTCACGGGTGATCACGATGCTTCGCCGTCCGGGCAGTGCCCGTCCGATGGAGTCGAACGTCCGACGACCCATCAGCATGGTTCCGCCGCCGGTGACCTCCTTGAAGTGGCGCAGGTCCTCGGGCAGGTGCCACGGCATACCGGTGCCGTCACCGATGACGCCATTGCGTCCAACCGCCGCCACCAACGTCAGGCGTTGATCGAAACCCCTGGTCAAGACCGTCATCGCGCGGCCCGCGGTCACCACCGCCAGGGCCTGGGCCTCGTGGGGCACGATCCGCCCAGGGAGGGCATCCATCGGCCACCACCGCAGCTCAGCCGCCTTGTCGGGCTCGGCAATAACCGGGTCCCCCCGCCAGACGCGCACGACGAAGAACAGGTCTATCCGTTCCTCCATCGGATCTGGAGAGGCGGTTGTGCGGTGCAGCGTGGCGAGCGGCTCCAGGTCCTCGGCCGCGACGTCCACACCCAGTTCCTCGCGGGCTTCGCGTGCCGCGGCCTGGTGGATCGACTCCCCGCGTTCGACGTGGCCCGCCGCCCCACTGGCCCACCACTCGTCCATGTAGGGCGTGCCCCGTCGCAGTTGCAGCAGCACCTCGAGACCCTGATCGCCCTCGCGCAGCAAGAACAGATAGACCGACGGGATCACGCTGAACCTGGGCTGCCTCATACCGCGATGGGTGCCTTGATCGAGGGCGCCGCGATGTAGTCGCGAACCTCGATGTCGGGCAGGTCGAACGCATCGATCCGGGTGACGTCCGGGTTGAGCCAGAGGGTCGGCAGCGCGGTCGGGCTCCGCGTCAGCTGGAGATCGGCTTGCTCGAGATGGTTCCGATAGAGGTGCGCGTCCCCGAGGGTGTGCACGAAGTCACCGACGCGCAACCCGGTGACCTGGGCAACCATGTGGGTCAACAACGCATAGGAGGCGATGTTGAACGGCACGCCGAGGAAGATGTCGGCGCTGCGCTGGTACAACTGGCAAGACAACCGTCCACGCTGGTCCGCCTCGTCCGGGGCGGCTGGCGCGACGTAGAACTGGAACATCGTGTGACACGGCGGTAGCGCCATCTGCGGAACCTCGCCCACGTTCCACGCCGAGACGATGTGACGTCGCGAGTCGGGATGGGTGGTGATCGACTCGATCACGGTGGCGAGCTGGTCGACGGTGCGCCCATCGGGGGTCGGCCAGGAGCGCCACTGATGACCGTAGATCGGGCCCAGGTCACCGTTCTCATCGGCCCATTCGTCCCAGATGGTGATGCCGCGCTCGTGCAGCCACGCCACGTTGGTGTCACCGCGCAGGAACCAGAGCAACTCGCCGATGATCGAGCGCAGGTGCACTTTCTTGGTGGTGAGAGCGGGGAAACCGTCGTCCAAACGAAAACGCATCTGGTGGCCGAAGACCGACAGGGTGCCGGTCCCGGTCCGGTCATCTTTGGACACACCCTCGCTGCGGACGCGTTGCAACAGATCGAGGTATGCCTGCATATCGGCCATCGTAGGCGTGATCCCGGTGCCGTAGCCACGGTTAGGCTGGCAGTTATGAGTCACCCCCACCCCGAGCTGTCCGCACCACCGAAGTTGGCCAAAGGGGGAGTGCGCGTCGTGGCGCTCGGCGGCCTCGGCGAGATCGGTCGCAACATGACGGTCATCGAGCACGCCGGAAAGCTGCTGATCGTGGACTGCGGGGTGTTGTTTCCCGAGGACGACCATCCCGGCGTGGACCTGATCCTTCCCGACTTCTCCTACATCGAGAACCGGATGAACGACGTGGTCGCCATCGTGCTGACCCACGGTCACGAGGACCACATCGGAGCGGTCCCCTACCTGCTGCGCAGCAAGCCCGACATCCCCCTGATCGGCTCCACCCTGACGTTGGCGCTGATCGAGGCCAAGCTCAAAGAGCACCGGATCAAGCCCTACACCCTGGGGGTCACCGAGGGAGACGTCGAGCAGCTCGGCCCGTTCGGGTGCGAGTTCGTGGCGGTCAACCACTCGATCCCCGACGCCCTTGCGGTCTGCATCCGGACACCGGGCGGGACGCTGCTGCATACCGGTGACTTCAAGATGGACCAGGTGCCGCTGGATGGCCGGATCACCGACCTTCGCGCCTTCGGCCGCCTCGGGGAAGAAGGCGTCGACCTGTTCCTCGTCGACTCCACGAACGCCGAAGTGCCCGGTTTCACCACCCCCGAGCGCAACATCGCCCCCGCCATCGACCGGGTTTTCCACCAGGCGCAGCGCCGGATCATCGTGGCCTGCTTCTCCTCCCACATCCACCGCGTGCAGCAGGTGTTGGACGCCGCCCATGAGAACGGGCGCAAGGTCGCGATGGTGGGCCGCTCGATGTTGCGCAACATGGGCATCGCCGCCGAGCTCGGCTATCTGAAGGTGCCCGACGGGGTGCTCGTGGACCTGGGCAAGTTGGCACAGCTGCCCGAGGACGAGCAAGTCCTGGTCTGCACGGGGTCGCAGGGGGAGCCCATGGCGGCGCTGTCCCGGATGGCTAACCGCGATCACAAGATCGAGGTCGGCACCGACGACACCGTGCTGTTGGCGTCGTCGTTGATCCCGGGCAACGAGAATGCGGTCTATCGCGTCATCAACGGGCTGACCCGACTCGGCGCCAACGTGGTGCACAAGGGCAACGCGATGGTGCACGTCTCGGGCCACGCCAGCGCGGGGGAGCTGCTCTACTGTTACAACATCGTGCGACCGGCGAACGTGATGCCGGTCCACGGTGAATGGCGTCACCTGCAGGCCAACGCCGATCTGGCCGTAGCCACCGGAGTGCCGCGCGAACGGGTGGTGCTGGCTGAGGACGGGGTGGTCGTGGACCTGGTCGACGGGGTGGCCCGGGTGGTCGGCGCCGTGGACTGCGGATACGTCTACGTGGACGGCTCGTCGGTGGGCGGCACCACCGAGACCCTGCTCAAGGACCGCCGGATCCTGCGCGACGAGGGTTTTGTGACGATCATCGTGGTGCGCAACTCCTCCACCGGCAAGATCGCCGCCGGCCCGGAGATCCAGACGCGCGGCTTCGCCGAGGACGAGCAGATCTTTGACAAGGTGTTGCCGCAGCTGAACGAGGCGCTGGAGAAGGCGCGGAAGAACGGGGTCTCGGACACGCGGCAGCTGCAGCAGGTCATCCGCCGCACCGTGGGGTCGTTCGTGGGCGGCAAACTGCGCCGACGCCCGATGATCATCCCGATCGTCATCGAGTCCTAGACGCGTCTGCTCCCTCCGGTGCGATCACTGAGCACGGCAACCGCCAGAGCGACGTCAGCTGAGCACCGCACCGCCAGGGGGACATCAGCTGAGTACGGCAACCGCCAGTGCCGTGAGGGCCACGAGCCAGCTGACGAAACTGCCGACGAGGAAGTACTCGGTCACCTCGTAGACCTCCAGTGAGTCGTCGAGCGAGGAGCTCTCGTCGTGCCGTGAGTGCTGCAGCTCGGGAAACCTGATCAGCCCCTTGGCGGCGATCACCAGGCTCGCCGCGGTCACCTCACCGGCGAGGCCGAGCCCGAGGATGACCAGGCGCTCCATCGGGCCGAGGAGTCGACCACCGCGCAGGCGGTCCGACGGTTGCGGGGAGCCCGGGCGGCGGATGGCCTCGACTTGCACGAGCACCAGTCGCACGATCACGTTGCCGGTGGCCAGCTGGATCAGCAGCAACCCCGCCAACAACAGCACACGGTCAGCGTCGACTGCGGTGTCGGTGTCCGGCAGCGCGGACCAGGCCAGCCATCGGGTGACCGAGCCCGAAGCGTGTGACACCGCCCCCGAGCCCAGCACCACGACGGTGAAGCCCACGGCTAGCACCAGAAGCGGGGTGGCTGCGCCTCGACGTCGGACGACCTCTTCGCTGGACGTCAGCACCCACCCGGTAATCAGCGCCGCCACGACCAACAACATCAGCACATCGGCCCCGGAGGCCAGGCTGGATAGCACGGCCAGCAGCACGACGACGGTAAGGCCGGACAGGATGCTGATGATGCTCCGGCGGCGTGCCTGTCCCCAATCCCGCGTGCCGACGGCGTCGGCGGTGCCCAACCCGAGCAGCGCGAGCGCGAGAGCGCTCATGGCAAGCGCGCCAAGTGTGCAGCGGCGCTGACCAGCATCGGCATACCGGCGCTGCTGCGACGTTGCTGAACCGCTTGACGGGTGATGCCCAGCGATTCGGCAATCTGTGTTTGTGTCCGGTCCGCCATCAGTCCCCTCAAGATGCTCCACGATCGTGCGTCATAGGAGTGAAGCAGCAGGTCCTGACAGACCAGGGCCGCGTTGACCGCGTCCTGCACGGCCTCGTTGCCCCGGCGTTCATCGTGGCTCGAAGGGTCTTCGCGGTATGCGGTGCGCAGCGCCGACCACCCGGTCTCGTCCTCACTGGCTTCGACCACCTCGATGGCGGCTCGCGCGGCCCACCACCCGGGGCCGTCCTGGGTGTTCTGAGCCTCGTCCAGGACCGTGACCTCGCCGCGACCGACCCCGAAGCGGACCCTGACCTCAGGCTCAAGCAGGGAGCGGATGACCAACACGGAGCGCAGCGCGTCGCCGAGGTGTTCGTAGACACCCTGGAACTCATCGCCGGCGGTGATGGCGGCCGGGCGGTGGGCGGGCACCTCGCGCGACACGGTGGCCAGCGCCGCGGACACGGTGTCGTGCAACCCCTTGCGGTCGGGGGCGAGCCGTGAGTCGATGAGATCTCCTAGCAGCGTCACCATGACCGGCATAGCAACAATCTACATTGCTATCCCCGATAAGCAAGCCAGAGTCTTGTCTGGAGCGACGCCACGCCATGCAACAGCGGCTGATGGGTGCACGTGCACGCTCGAGCCGCTTCCACCCGGCGCGTCGTCGGCCCCGGGCGGATCCTCAGCCGGATGAGCAGAAGCCGATGTGCCGCGTGTGACGCGTGTGACGCGAGCGGATGTCGCGTACGGTGCAACCGTGGCCTCAACTGCAACCAAACAGACGCGCACCCGCGCTGGCGGCTCTAGTGCCGCTAGGCGTCCCGCGCCGCGGACCGCGAGTCGCGCACCCGCGACCGCCCCGCGCCGTGGGGCATCCGCGTCGCAGCGGCCGAGCAAGGCCCCGCACCCCGACGGTCCCTGGCCGTGGCGGGCTCTGAAA